>ONCF01000032.1 GCA_900316275.1 uncultured Veillonellaceae bacterium | reverse complement strand
TCGCCGACCTCCAGCAGGTAGCAGGAGCCCGTGACGGTATGCGCCGCACCGACAAACTCAAGTCTCATAACAATCACTCCCTCTATGGTATGCCGTTACAACATCCGTGCACGATAAACGCACGCCGGATCGTTGCCCTGTTATACGATATATATTCGGAACGCAAACGATATTTTCCTGCCTATTCCCTCCTATTCTGTTGTGACAGCACGTGGATGCGGCGCGTTTTCCCGCCGTAAGCGCCGGCTGTACTGCCAGCCCCCGACGAGAAAAAACAGCAGGCACAAGCCCGCGAGTTTCTCCAGGCACAACGTATAGTTTGCCGAGCTGCCGATAAGGAACAGGTCACGCACGGTGTTCGAGAAATGCGTAAGCGGGAAGAACTGCGCCGCGAGCTGCATGTTGGCGCCCATGGACTCGATTGGCCACGTATAGCCGGAAAAAATAAAACAGGGCACCGGATACAGGATGGCCGCCCGCACGAATGGCAGCTCCGCCGGGAAAAACGAAGCAAAGAAAAAACAGAAACCGATGACGGCGAGAATAAAAATCGACGCGAGCAGTAGCAACTGCCCAAGAGGTGCGTGCAGAGCGATCCCCAGCCCCTGCGTGATACCCACGATGACGAGCGCATACGAGCATAGGGCGAGCGTCCCGTACACGACCGTCTTCACAAGCAGGATCTCTGCCACGCTGCAGCCCTGCATCGTTTCCGGATGTTCCACCTCGTAGAGCGCAGACGCGCCGACGGCAAAGAGAATGCCCTGCTGAAACGCTACCATGGCGAGGCCGATGAGGAAGAAGAACATATACCCCTGCGTCGCGTTATAGAGCACGCGCAAATGCACGGCCACGGGCGCGATGTAGTGAGCGATTTTACTTTCGTCGAGACCGTAGCGGAGCGCGACCTGCTGCGCCGCCAGGCGGTTCGAGAAGTCCTCCGTGATGTTCTGCGCCGCCGAGCTCGTGATATTCGTGAGGATGATATTCGCGCCGTTCGTGAGGTAGAGCACCGTGCTGTAGCTGCCGGTCTTCGCTTTTTTCGCGAAATCATGCGGGATATCGATGGCCGCGATGGCCGTCTTGTCCTGCAGGCACGCCCGCATCTCCTCCTGGCTCGTCACGTAGGCAGTAATCTGATAGCTGTCGCTCGCCTCGAAATCCCGCACAAGCTGGCGGCTCAGCGCCGAGTTGTCCTCATCGAGGATTACCGTCGGCACAGCCGTCACGATATTCGGCACATAGAGCAGGCCAAACACGAGCAGATAGGCCAGCGCGGCACCAAAGAGAAAGGCGGGACGACGGAGGTCGTGCCGGATTTCCCCGAGCTCCACACCCAGCAAGTGCAACCCCCCCTTCATGGTGCCACCTCCCCCTGCGCCGCAGCCCGGCGGAAACCGCGCATCCTCCGCCAATGGAAAACGCCCCAGGCCACGAGGAAACATCCGACAGCAGCCGCCAGCATAATGGTGACGTTGCGCGCTAGATCGGGTGCATAGCCCGAGAGCATGATATCGCGCAAGGCATCACCGGCGTAGGTCATGGGCAGCAGGGCACCGAACGCCGCCGCATACGTGCCCATATCAAAGGCCGGCCACGACAGACCGCTGTAGAGGAGTCCCGGCATGATGTAGAGCATCGGCGCCTGCAAAGAGAGCTCGCGCGACGGCACGCAGGCCGAGAACACGAGCAGCACGCAGCAGACAAAGGCGATGAATGCCCCGCCCAGCGCGAACACCGCGAGCCAGCTGCCATGCATGGGCACGTAGAACAGATGGATGCACGCAAACAGGGCGATAAGGTAGCCGACAAAGGCCACGAGCGCATAGGGCAGTATCCCCGCGAGCATGAAGATCCACGAAGGATAGCGCCGTGCATAGCGAGGGCACAGCAGCTCCGTGATGAGCAGCGGCGCCAGCGTCACCATGATGCCGATCTGCAGCCCGTTCAGCATGAGACCGCCAAGCATGAACGCCGCGTAGCCATTGGCCGGATCGCCCGTGATGCGCACGCCGAGGCGCACGGGATAGGCATTGGTGAGCGCGGCCGCCGGCAGCAATCCACCCGACTCCAGCATGCCCGTGGCCACGGAGATCTCGAGGCTGCGCGCGATTTCCTGAGATGCCGCGATTGCAGCGTTGCCGAACATATTGTTCGCCGAATTCACGATGAGCAGGGCCTCTGCGCTGCGCCCCTGCTTGACGTCTTTCGCAAAGTCGCGCGGGATTTCCAGCGCCGCCTTGCCGCAATTATCGAGCAGTGCCGCCCGCATCTCCTCCTCACTCTGCACATGCTCCGTCACCGTGAAGCGGTCGGCATCCGTATAGGCCTGGATGACCCTCCGGCTCAACGCTGACTGATCCTCATCGTAGATGATGAGCGGGATATCGTTGACGATGTTCGCGCCGTAGATGACGCCGAACAGCAGCGTAAATCCCAAGGGTGTCCCAATGAGCAGGCAGGCAAGTGGTACGCGCCCACGAAACAGGCCACGCAGTTCGCTGGTGAAAATCTCCCAGAATTGCCGCCACCTCATGATGCCTCACCTGCCAGACGGAACCGCATACCCGGCCGCAGGACAGGATTGTTGATCTGGATTTTTACGTTAAAGCTCACGATATCCGAGGCGTCCCCGCGCTCGCTCGTCGCGCGCTGCGTGGCAAACTCAGCCTTTTTGCTGATATCGGTAATCGTGCCCGTGACCTGCGTTTTGCCGTCACGCGCCACGAGAGCGATCGTCTGGCCAACCGCGAAAGCGGAGAGCTGCGTCTCCGGCACCTTGAGATCGACCCAGTTGTCCGTCGGGTCCTGCACGGCCACGAGTGGCGTGCCATTCGAGATCATGGAGCCCTCCTCCACGTATTTCTCCGTGATCACACCGTCAAACGGTGCCCGGATCTCCGTCTCATCGAGCGAAACCTCGACCTCCTGCAACGCGGCCTGCGCCTGCTCCAGTTTTTTCGCCGTCGCGGCCTCGTTCGCCTCATCGACGTCGCGCTGGCCAAGTGCGGCCTGCGCCTGTCGCACGCTCGCGCCAGCCTGCTCATACGTGGCCTGCGCGACTTCATATTTCGTCTGGAACTGCTCGAACGTCTGCCGCGAGACTGCGCCGCTCGCCACGAGGTCGGAGTAACGCTCATAATCCGCCTGCGCGAGCGCGAGATCGGAGCTGGCCTTTTCCTGCGCATGCTGCGCCGCCGCGAGTGCCGACTGCGTCGTGCCTGCCTGCATGTTCGTCACCGAGGCCGCCTGCAGCTGCTGCGCCTCGATGGCCGCGATATTCGCCTCGTAGCCGGCCTTTTTCGCCTCGAGATCTCGCTTGTCGATGCGCGCGATGACCTGTCCGGCCTTGACCTCATCCCCCTCCTTGACCAGCAGCTCGACCACGCGCCCCGCCACCTTGGAATTCACATCGATCTCCTTGGCGTCGGCACGTCCCCATTCCACTTTATGATCTTCACTGCTGCCGCAGCCCACGCTCGCCAGCAAGAGCATCGCTGACAGCGCTACCGCCAGCCCTTTTCGCCATGTTCTCATCAAAATCAGCCTCCCAATGATATCCAGCAGCTTTAACATGTTCAAATACATGGTGCGAAATCTCTGTGCAGATCCGATACCCCTGCATGATTTAAACATGTTCAATTCAGTAGTAAAAAAAGAACTCATTCGCCGATGGGACGCATTGCCAGCTCGTTCGCGATGGTCAACCACAGATCATTCTGCAACTCGATGCGCTCGACGATCTGCGTAATCTCCTCCTCGGGAAGATGGAACAAATGCAGGGCGAGCGATAGAAGTCTGCGACGGCTGCGTGCGTGATCGTGCTGCTTTTTAAAATACAGCTCACCGATGCATCCGCGCATGGCACCCTTGAGCAGCAGCATGCGCTCGTAGTACTCCTCATCACGAGCCGCCAGCGGCGTACCGTCGAAGTAATGGTGGCACATGTGCGTATACTGATCAACCATGCTCTCGAACACCAACGGAGAGTCATAGCCCTCTTTGTAGACGTCGCGGATGATGGGTGCCGCCTCCATTTCGCGGATCTCCACAGCACAGGCCGCCGCATAGCGGAACGCCGGCGACTCTTCCGGGCAGTGCGCATCAATTTTTCTGAGTGCGTTGTCAACCATTTCCATAATGATCGACTGGAAAATTTCCTCTTTGTTGCGGAAAATGTAATAGATGCTGCCAATGAGCACCCCCGAGTGATGCACAATCAGACGGATGGTCGTCTTTTTATAGCCATACTTGACCAGCAGCTCCTTCGTCACATTCAGGATGCGCCGCCGCACCTCCTGCCGGTGCGTTTCACTCATTCCAACCTGATTCTTCATAGGTAATCCTCCTCGAATATGCTCCTTTAACATGTTCAAGAATATTATACAACAAACGCCTCCCATAGTCAATCCAACAGACCATGGGAGGCGTATCTGCCCGCTTACTGCTCCATCAACATGAGCTTATCCGGTGGAAAGTAGAGCCAGAGCGTCTGGTCGGCGGGAAGCGCAGCGGCGATGCGGTGCCAGTCGTCCTTGGGGAGTTCCCAGCGCAGGGCACG
>ONCF01000049.1 GCA_900316275.1 uncultured Veillonellaceae bacterium | reverse complement strand
TACTTGTCTGGAGACGGGCTGGGAGAATAAGACGCTGCTGGTTAAGCGGCTCGTGTATGCGAGCCAAGATGGCGGCTTTGGTGAAGCGGTTAACACACTGGATTGTGGCTCCAGCATGCGTGGGTTCGATCCCCACAAGTCGCCCCATTAGTTAACAAGGCATAGGGGTATAGCTCAATTGGTAGAGCAACGGTCTCCAAAACCGTAGGTTGTGAGTTCGATTCTTACTGCCCCTGCCATTATATAGTGGAGTGGTACTCAAGAGGCTGAAGAGGACGGTTTGCTAAATCGTTAGCGTGGGTAACCGCGGCGGAGGTTCGAATCCTCTCCACTCCGCCACTATGTAAATTCAGGCTGTGCTGAGAAGCACAGCCTTTTTGGTACGCCTAATGTAGAAGAATGTGCCGCTCAATTTAACATTTTCATTGACACCAATCCCACAGGGTGCTATCCTTATCCCTGTAAATTTCTTGTATAAGCCCGCTGATACGGTGCGGGCGTTTCTACAGGCAGCCGTAAACTGTCACAGTCTACAAGAGATGAGGTTTAAGGAAACACTGATTTTGTGGAATTACCTTCTCTTGCTAGTGCTGTATCTTTACGGCCGCGCGGAGGAGGATTTATTCATTTATGCAGGCACAAACACAGCCGGGCTTTTTGCAGCGCTTCTTTAAGCTGGAGGAAAAGCACACGACGGTCAAGACGGAGCTCATTGCGGGCTTTACGACGTTTATCGCCTTGGCCTATATTATGTTCGTTAACCCGAACATCCTCGCCGAGGCGGGGATACCGAAAGAGGCGGCTATTGCCTCGACCATCTGGATTGCCGCCATTGCGACCATGGCCATGGGCGTCGTCGCGAACTACCCCGTGGCGCTAGCACCGGGCATGGGCCTGAACGCGTTCTTTGCCTACTACGTGGTCGGCGTGCTGCATTTGCACTGGACGGTCGCGCTGGGCGCGGTGTTCTTCTCGGGTATTTTCTTCCTCATTTTGACCGTCGGCGGCATTCGTCAGGCCATCATCAATTCGGTGCCGAAAAATTTGAAAATCGCCATCGGCGTCGGCATCGGCATGTTTATCGCCTTTATCGGTCTCAAGGGCACGGGACTCATCATCCCGGATAAGGCCACGTTCGTGGCACTCGGTCATGTGACACAGCCGACGACCATGCTCGCGCTGTTCGGCCTGCTGCTCACGGCGGCGCTCATGGCGCGGCGCGTGCAAGGTGCTATCCTCATCGGCATTATCGCGACGACGGTGCTCTCGATGTGCCTCGGCTATTCGCCCGTGCCGCACTGCATCGGTGACATCATTTCGAGCTCCGTGCCGAGCATGGGGCTCACGTTTGGTCAGCTCGACATCGCGGGTGCCTGGAACTACGGCATCGTCTCCATCATTTTTACGTTCACGGTCGTCGAGCTCTTTGATAACATGGGCACGCTTATCGGCCTCACGTCGAAAGCGAACCTCGTGAAACCGGACGGCACGATTGAGAACCTCGACCGTGCGCTCACGACGGATGCCTGCGGCACGGTGCTCTCGGCTATCTTTGGTACATCGACGGTCACGTCGTACATCGAGAGTGCGGCGGGTATCGCGGCCGGCGGCAAGACGGGCCTCACGGCCGTGACGGTCTCGCTCTGCTTCTTCGTCTCGCTGATGTTCGCGCCGGTCATCGGCCTCGTGCCGGGCTTCGCCACGGCGCCGGCGCTCGTACTCGTCGGCGCGCTCATGATGAGCGATGTGGGTCGCATCAACTTCAGCGACTTCACGGACGGCCTGCCCGCGTTCCTCACCATCATTATGATGCCGCTGACGGGCTCCATCGCCAACGGCTTCGCGTTCGGCTTCGTGAGCTACGCATTTATGAAGGCAGTCACGGGTCGGCACAAAGAGGTCACGTGGATCATGTGGATTGTGGCGCTCGCGTTCCTCGTCAACCTCGTGATGCGCTCGTAACTTTTGCTTGACATGAGTATGGCTCTATGGTAAGATTTCACCTGTTAGGCGCAAGATTTGCGCCTTCCCCAACCGCCCAGCGAGGTCCTGTAAAACGTCCTGCGACGTACCGTAACTGGCGAGTAAACATATAGGGAGGTGTATTCTGTAATGTACGCAATTATCAAAACTGGTGGCAAGCAGTACAAGGTGTCCGAGGGTGATGTCATCACCGTCGAGAAATTGGCTGCGAACGAAGGCGAGGCTGTGGTTTTCGACAATGTCCTGACGGTCGTCAATGACGGCGAGGTCAAGGTCGGCACGCCGGTCGTCGAGGGTGCCAAAGTGACGGGCAAAGTCGAGGCTCAGGGCAAGGCGAAGAAGATTCTGGTCTTCAAGTACAAGGCTAAATCCAACTACCGCCGTCGTCAGGGTCATCGTCAGCCGTTCACGAAGGTTGTTATCGAGAAGATCGAAGCCTAAGCTGTACGTATGATTAACGTAGAAATTTTCTGTGAGGCCGAAGGGAAAATCACTGGCTTTGCGGTCACAGGTCACGCAGGCCTCGCCGCCAGCGGCCAGGATATCGTCTGTGCGGGTGTGTCAGCGCTCACACAGGCTGCGCTTTTAGGTTTGCACGAGCATCTGCATCGCGACGTCCGTTATGACAAAGCGAGTGGAAAACTCATTATGCACCTCGTCGGCGCCCCCGATGACTGCACAGAGGCAGTGCTACAAACGATGCTGCTGGGACTGCAGGGCGTAGCCCAGTACAGCCCAGAGCGGGTACGAATCCAGGTCAATCGGAGGTGAAATTCATGTTTACTTTTGATTTGCAGCTGTTCGCACATAAGAAGGGCGTCAGCTCCACGCGTAATGGTCGTGACTCCGAGTCCAAGCGCCTCGGCGTCAAGGAGCATGCCGGCACGGTCGTCACGGCTGGCAGCATCCTCGTGCGTCAGCGTGGTACGCATTTCCATCCGGGCCACAATGTGGGCATCGGCAAGGATGATACGCTGTTTGCGAAGGTGGCCGGCAAGGTCGCTTTCGAGCGTAAAGGCAAGTACAATCGCCAGGTCAGCGTTTATACGGCTGAAGAGCAGGCAATGTAATTGGCTTGTTATGGACCTGCGCTATCTTTGTGGTGGCGCAGGTTTTATTTTTATAGTAAAATAGAGAGTGACGACCCTCTCAGTCGCCTGACGGCGACAGCTCCCCAAAAGGGGAGCCAGGAGAGTGGGAGGGTGGCTCCGAATATAGTGTGATACAAACGGCGTTAGGTTGCGTTGTGATGGATGAAAAGCCGGTATTGGATGCACAATGCCGGCTTTTCAGGCATCATAGGCAATTTGGCGTTTAGGAGGGTAACAAAAATGCAGTTTATCGATAGAACCCCGGTCATCGTCGAGGCCGGTGACGGCGGCCACGGCAAGTCGGCGTTCCGCCGCGAAAAATTCGTGCCGAAAGGCGGCCCGGCAGGTGGCGACGGCGGGCGTGGCGGCGACATCATCTTTGTCGTCGACCAGAACCTGAACACGTTGCTGGATTTCCGCTATCACCGCAAGTTCAAGGCCAAGAACGGTGAGAACGGCGATATCAAGAACCAGTACGGGCACAACGCGCCACCGTGCTATGTCAAGGTGCCAGCGGGTACCATCGTCAAGGATGAGGCTACGGACGAGGTGCTCGCGGACCTTACGGAGGTCGGGCAGCAGGCTGTCATCGCCAAGGGCGGGCGCGGTGGCCGTGGCAACGCGAAATTCGCCACGGCGGCGAACCGCGCGCCGACGTTCGCCGAGTTCGGCGAGCCGGGTGAGAAACGCCGCCTGCTGCTGGAGCTGAAACTGCTCGCGGATGTGGGCCTCGTCGGCTACCCGAGCGTGGGCAAGTCCAGCCTCATCGCGAGCGTGAGCGCGGCGCGGCCGGAGATTGCCGAGTACCATTTCACGACCATTACGCCGGTGCTGGGTGTTGTGAAGACGGACTACGAGAAGAGTTTCGTCATGGCTGATATCCCGGGCCTCATCGACGGCGCAGCCGAGGGCGTGGGCCTCGGGCACGATTTCCTGCGCCATGTGGAGCGCACGAAGCTCATTTTGCACATCGTCGATGCGTCGGGCAGCGAAGGACGCGACCCGGTGGAGGACTACCACAAAATCAACCACGAGCTCGCGAAGTACAGCGAGAAAATCGCTAAACGCACGCAAATTCTCGTGGCGAATAAGATGGACCTGCCGAGCGCGCAGGAGAATCTGCCGCGCCTGCAGGAGCTCGCGGATAAAGAGGGCATTAAGCTATTTGCCATTTCGGCCGCAACGCATGCGGGGCTGAAGGAACTCATCAGCTACATCGGCACCTGGCTGGATAACTATGTCGAGGAGCCGGAGCAGGACGAGACGGTCAAGGTCTACGACGCGAACAAGGAAGACCCCGACAAGGTGACCATCAGCCGCAACGATGCGGGTGACTACATCGTGCACGGGCAGGCCATAGAGAAACTCGTGGCCATGACGAATTTCAATAACGACGAGGCTGTGCGGCGCTTCCAGTATATCTGGCGTATCAAGGGCATCGATGAGAAGCTCAAGGAGCGCGGCATCAAGGAAGGGCAGACCGTGCATATCGGGGATATGGAGTTCGAATATAGAGAGTAAGGGGTCGGCAGTAAGCGTACGACTCGGAATGAGGAGATAATATATGCTGAGAAATTCTTTGACGGGCAAGCAGAAACGGTTTTTGCGGGCCATGGGTGTGGAGCTGGCACCGGTGGTGCAGCTGGGTAAAGAGGGGCTGACACCGGCCGTCGTACAGGCGGCGCGGGAGGCTATCCAGAAGCGCGAGCTCATCAAGGTGCGCGTGCAGCAGAACTGCCTCGAGGACCCCGAGGAGGTTATCACGATGCTCGCCGAGCGCAGCGACGCGAACCTCGTGCAGGTCATCGGGCGCAACGGGCTGCTGTTCAAGCGGAACTTTAAGCAGCCAAAGATTGAGTTGCCGTAAGCAGAGAGCCAATTTTGAAGGAGCGTAGCGACGCGCAAAATTGTGCGAATCGCTTAGTCAAGTCGCCGTTAGGCGAGCTTGACATCCTTTTTTGATAGTGGGGGATGCGCATGGATGGACGTGAACGGCTGAAAGAAGCGCGACGCGTGGTCGTGAAGGTGGGGACGAGTACGCTTGCGCATCGGACGGGCAAGCTGAATCTCTACCGCATCGAGCAGCTCGTGCGGGAAATCGTTGACATCGCGAACGCGGGCAAGGAGGTCGTCTTCGTGTCCTCGGGCGCGCAGGCGGCGGGCATGGGGCGGCTTGGCCTGCGGCAAAAGCCACCCGAGATTCCGAAACGTCAGGTCATCGCCGCTATCGGGCAGGGCGTGCTCATGCACACGTATGAGAAAATTTTTGCTGAGTACGGGCAGGTCGTGGGGCAGGTGCTGCTCACCAAGGAAAACGCCGTACGCCACAACCAGTACCACCACTCGCGTGAGGCGCTGCAGGCCATGCTCGCCATGGGTATCATCCCCGTGGTTAACGAGAATGACGCCGTCTCCGTCGATGAAATCAAAATCGGCGACAACGACAACCTCGCGGCTATAGTGGCCACGCTCGTGGACGCGGACGCGCTCATCATCCTGTCGGATATCGAGGGGCTGTACACGGCGAATCCCGCCACGCATCCCGAGGCTGAGCTCATCCACGAAATCGGCGATATCACGCCGGAGGTTGAGCAGCTCGCGGGCGGTGCGGGCTCGAGCATCGGTACGGGCGGCATGTACACGAAAATCGAAGCCGCGAAAATCGCCACGAGCGCGGGCGTAACCATGGCCATCGCCAAGGGTTCGCGGCCGCATGTGTTGCGGGAATTGCTCACAGGTGAGGTCGTCGGCACGGTTTTCGCAGCCAAGGAGGCGCATCTCAAGGTGCGCAAGAGCTGGCTGGCCTTTGGCAAGGATCTGCGCGGCGACATCAGTGTCGACGCAGGCTGCGCGCGGGCTATGCGCGAGCGTGGCTCCAGCCTGCTCGCGGCGGGCATCACGGCCTGCGATGGCACATTTGCCGCCGGCAGCACCGTGCGCGTACTTTCGCCCCAGGGGCAGGAAATCGCGCGCGGCATCGTGAATTATGATAACGAGACCCTGAAACGCATTATGGGACACCAGACAGAGGAATTCCCGCAGCTGCTCCAGGGCGACATCAAAGACGAAGTCATCCACCGCGACAACATGGTACTCATGGTGTGACGGTAACGGGCAGCAGTAGGAGGTATGCACGATGGATATTCAGGCAATGATGCAACAGAAAGCTGAGGCGGCCAAGGCCGCCTCGCGGCAACTGGCCGTCATCTCGACGGGCGTCAAGGATGAGGCACTGCGCGCGATGGCCGACGCGCTGGAAAAGCGCAGTGAGCTCATTCTCAAGGCGAACGCGGAGGACCTCGAGCAGGCACGGCAGGCGGGGCTGAAACGCTCGTACCTCGACCGGCTCATGCTCGACGAAAGGCGCGTGCGCAAGATGGCCGAGGGCCTGCGCCAGACGGCCTCACTGCCCGACCCCGTGTGCCAGGGCGATTTCTCCACCATCCGGCCGAATGGCCTCGAAATCCGCCGTGTGCGCGTGCCCATCGGCGTCATCGGCATCATCTACGAGGCGCGGCCGAACGTGACAGCGGACGCGGCGGGCCTCTGCCTCAAGGCGGGCAATGCCGTGCTGCTGCGCGGCGGCAAGGAGGCCCTGCGCTCGAACCTCGCCATCAGCTCGCTGCTGGCGGACGCCGCGACGAAGGCGGGGCTGCCCGCGGGCGCCATCCAGTTTGTGGAGACGCCGGACCGCGCGGCTGTCGATGTCATGTTGCATCTCACGGGCCTGCTGGACCTCGTGATACCGCGCGGCGGCGCAGGTCTCATCCGCCATGTGGTGGAAAACAGTGCCGTCCCGGTTATCGAGACGGGGACGGGCGTCTGCCATACGTTCGTCGACGCCTCGGCGGATTTCGACATGGCTATCCGCATCGCCGTGAACGCCAAGACGTCGCATCCTTCGGTTTGCAACGCCATGGAGACGCTGCTCGTGCACGAAGCCATCGCGCCGGAGTTCCTGCCGAAGCTCTCGTGGGCCATGGGCGAGAAGCACGTGGAGATGCGCGGCGACGCGCGGGCGCGCGAAATCTGCCCCGAGATGCAGGAGGCCACGGAGGCGGACTGGTCGACGGAGTACGGCGACCTCATCCTGTCTATCAAGGTCGTGCCGGACCTCGCGGCGGCCATCGCGCATATCAATAAATACAACACGGGTCACTCCGAGACCATCGTGACCGAGGACCTCGCGAATGCGCACCGTTTCCAGCGGGAGGTCGACGCGGCGGCCGTCTACGTCAACGCGTCGACGCGTTTCACGGACGGTTTCGAGTTTGGTTTCGGCGCGGAAATCGGCATCAGCACGCAGAAACTGCACGCGCGCGGGCCCATGGGCCTCGAGGCGCTCACGAGTATGAAATACCTCATCTACGGCGAGGGCCAGGTGCGTGAGTAAGCTCGCAGGCTATGCGCGCACGCTGCGTGCCTATCTGGCTACGGCCAAAGGGGCGCACGATGCACGCGACTACGGGCGGGCGCTCGTGCTCATCGCGCTGACGGTTGCCATAGGGCTCGCTCTGCTGGCAGTCACGTAGTTTAGGAAAAGTCTGACGCGGGCAACAACGTTTGCCAGAATATGCCAAAGGTCGCACAAGTATGTAAAGGCAGACGCAACGAAGGGAGCGGCGGGAAAATGGCCAAGCGCATCGGCATTATGGGGGGCACGTTCGACCCCATCCATGCGGGACATCTCATTACGGCGGAGTGCGTGCGGGCGGCGCTGGGGCTCACGACCGTGCTCTTCATCCCCGCAGCCCAGCCACCGCATAAGCAGGGGCGGGTGGTGACACCGGCGCAGCACCGCTATGTGATGACGCAGCTCGCGGCCTGCTCCAACCCGCATTTCCGCGTCTCGGATATCGAGCTCCGGCGGCAGGGGCCGTCCTACACGATTGATACGGTGCGTGAGCTGCAACAAATCTATCCGGCGGACACGGTGTTTTACTTCATCATTGGTGCCGACGCCATCAACGAGCTCGCGACGTGGCACGAGGTGGACGCGCTGCTCACTCTCTGCCATTTCGTCACGGCGACGCGGCAGGGCAGTGAGCTGGACGTGACCGGGCTCACGGCACGTTTTGGTGCAGCGGGCATGGCGCACATCCACCCCGTGGCGACGCCACAGTTGGAGATTTCCTCCACGGCCATCCGCGAGCGCGTGCGGGCGGGCCTGTCCATCCGCTATCTCGTGCCGCAGGCCGTGCGCGAGTACATTGAGAAAGAGGGGCTGTATCTATGAGCATGCAGATGAGCTTTGCGGCTATGCGCGCGCTGCTGCAGAGCCGCCTGAAACCGAGCCGCTACGAGCATTCGCTCGGCGTGGCCGAGACAGCGGCCAAGCTGGCGCGACGTTTCGGCGTCGACGAGGAGCAGGCGCGCGTGGCGGGGTTGCTCCACGACTGCGCACGCGAGTACCCGAAGGAGCAGATGCTCGCGGAGGCCGTGCGGCGCGGCATCCCCTTTGGCGCTATCGAGCAAAGCATGCCGCTGCTGCTGCACGCCTATATCGGCGCGCGGCGTATCAGCGAACTCTACGAGGTGGACGATGAGGCCATTGCGCAGGCCATTTGGCGCCACACGGTGGGCGGGCCCGGCATGACGCGCCTCGACAAGATTATCTGGTTTGCCGATATGATAGAGCCGAACCGCGAGTATCCGGAGGTGGAGGAGCTGCGGCGGCTGGCACGCGAGGCCACGCTCGACGCGATGGTGCTCGAGGGGCTCAGCCAGTCCATCGCCTTTGTCATTTACAAACACCATCTCATTCATCCCGACACGGTGCTTGCGCGTAATGAGCTCCTGTTGCAGCAGGCAGCACAGGCAAAGGAGTCTGGTCAGCGATGAAGGACAGGCCTCTGGACGATGATCTCAATATCACGCGTGAAAATATCCGGCGCAAGCGGCGGGAGCTCGCGCGTCAGCGGCGCCGCAGGCTGCTGCGGGCGCTGGTGCTCATGTGTATCGGCGGCGTGTTCATGGTGGCCGTGCTGGCCTGCGCGTTTCTCTTTATCCGCTGGAGTGCGCAGGTCTACGACGATTACCGGGCAGCCTATGCGGGCTATACGCAGCGGCAGCAGGAGAAAATCGGCACGCCGGACCCGCTGTACGCGGGCTACACGAACGTGCTGCTGCTGGGCATCGACAACGGCGCGGATGTCTCCGGCAACCCGGTCAAGCGCGCCGACACCGTGGCTGTGCTGAGCCTGAACAACGAGACGGGCGCCGTGCATTTCCTCACGGTGCCGCGCGGCACCTGGGTCACGATGCCCGACGGCGCGACGCATGACCGCATCAGCAGCGCCTATGCCTATGGCGGCGCGCCCGCGATGGTGCGCACGGTGAGCGCGCTCACGGGCGTGGCCATTCACCAGTACGTGGCTGTGGACATGCAGACGTTCGCCTCGCTCATCGACGTGCTCGGCGGCATCGACGTCTACGTGGAGTGCCCGATGGACTACGACGATGCGGAGGCCAGCACACATATTCATTTGCAGCAGGGCTACCAGCATCTCAGCGGGCAGGAGGCCATGGGCTACCTGCGCTACCGCGGCACCGACCTCGGCGACCTCGGGCGCGCGCAGCGGCAGCAAAAGTTCCTGCGCCTGCTCTACGACCGTCTGCTGCAGGTCGACGTCGTGCCAAAGCTGCCGGAAATTGCGCAGATTATGCGCGAGCAGGTGGACACGAGTGCGGAGCTGTTCGACTCGGCGCACCTCGCGAATGTGCTGCGGCACGTGAGCAGCGCGCAGCCTGAGACGGTCATGCTGCCGGGCAAGCTGGCCGCTGATGATGATACGATATGGATGCCGGATACGGCGGGCATGCGGCAGGAGCTGCAGGCCTTTTTCCCCGATTTGAGTGATGACGCGGGTGCGGCACCCGCACAGGAGGAATAAATCATGATGGATGCAAAAACGATGAGTCAGGCCATTTGCAAGGCGGCCAGTGACAAGAAAGCCAGCGATATCGTGACCATGGATATGCGCGAGCTCTCGAGCTCGACGGATTATTTCGTCGTCTGCTCGGCCAACACGGCGACGCAGGTGCGCGCTATCGCCGACAGCATCGAGGAAGAGCTCGCGGAGCAGGGCGTGGCCTTCAGTCATAAAGAGGGCTACCGCGAGGGCGAGTGGGTCTTGCTCGACTATGGCGATGTCGTGGCACATGTGCTGCGGCAGGATGCGCGCGAGTACTATGCCATCGAGCAGCTGTGGGGCGATGCGCCGCTCACGCCGTATGAGGATTGAGCACGATGACGACGGAAAAACAGGCGCAGCCTGCACAGCCAGAACAGACCACTAGGCCGCGCCGTAAATACGGCCCGAGCAGCGTGGCCACGCTCAGGGTCGCGCGCCTCGGCGAAATGGGCGCGTTTCTCGATGCGGGCACGGGCGACACGCACGACGATATCCTGCTGCACAAGCTGCAGCAGACGGCACCGGTCCAGGTCGGCGATGAGGTCAAGGTCTTTCTTTACCTCGATCCGAAGCGCCGCCTCACGGCCTCCATGCGCGTGCCCAGGATGGAGGAGGGGCAGATTGCCCGCCTCAAAGTCATCAATGTGAGCCGTGACGGCGCTTTTGTCGACGTGGGTGCAGAGCGCGGCATCTTTATGCCGTACGCAGGCATGCGCGGGCGCCCGCAGATTGGCGAGACGGTCTGGGCGAAGCTCTACACGGATAAATCCGGCCGCCTCGCGGTTACGATGGAGGTCGAGGACGAGATGCGCCGTGCCTCGCAGTCGGCGCTCGGTCACGCGCATAAGGGCGACCTCGTGACAGGGGCCATCTACAACTACACGGATGCGGGTGCGTTTCTCTTTTCCGAGGAGCGCTATATCGTCTTTATCGCGAACAAGGAAATCGAGACGCGGCCGCGCGTGGGCGAGGTCGTGACGGCACGCGTAACCTACGTGCGGCCCGACGGGCGGCTCAACGCCTCGCTGCGCCAGATCAAGGAGCAAGCGCTTGTGAGTGACGCCGAGGCCATCCTCACGCTCCTCGCGGGGCGCAAGGGGCGCATGCCGTACAGCGACAAGACGTCGCCTGAGGTTATCCGCGACAAATTCCACATTTCCAAGGCTGCGTTCAAGCGGGCGCTTGGCCACCTCCTCAAGCAGGGACGCATTGTCGAGCATGACGGCTGGACCTGGCTGCGGGAGACGTGGGACGCACAGAACGTGCCGCAGGAGAATAAATAAAGAAAAATTTGCCGCTTAGCAGGATTTAGGCCAGCAAGGGCGAAATAAAGCAGTAGACGCAAATCTGAAGGCTGTTCCATGCGCGTTAAGCGCGGAAATGGCGTACTGTATAAAGCCCGACTGCAAGAGCGCGGGTATAGAGCAATATGGGGGCGAATTTGATGGCAGAAACGAATGGCGATAAGAAAGGCATCCTGCTCGAAACTGGCACCAACGAATTTGAGATTGTGGAGTTCAGTATCGGCAATGTCAACTATGGTATCAACGTGGCCAAGGTGCGTGAGGTCATTACCAAGGCACCGGTGACGGCGATGCCGCAGGCACATCCCTATGTCGATGGTCTGTTCACGCTGCGTGGCAAGGCGATTCCGCTCGTGAACCTGCCCCGCTGCCTCAACGTGCAGACGGATGAGGACCTCAAGAACATCATCGTCACAGAGATTAACAACTACAATATCGGTTTCCTCGTCGGCAATGTCTCGCGTATTCACCGCATTTCCTGGCGCGATATGGAGCCGTCGCCGGAGGTCGGTGACCAGAGCCGCGTCGTCGGTATCGTGAAGATGGAGGACCGTATCGTCCTGCTGCTCGATTTCGAGACGATTATCGCGGAGATTAATCCGGAAATCAACGCCAAGCTTACGACGTTCGAGGAAGCAACCGAGGACATCAAGGACAAGCGCTCCGATGTGCATGTGGTCGTGGCCGAGGACTCGCCGATGCTCAGAGACCTGCTCGTCACGACGTTGCATGAGTCCGGCTACCGTTATGTGCGCGACTTCGGCAATGGCCAGGATGCCTGGGACTATCTGCAGAAACTCTCGCAGAAAGAGGACGTGCCCATCGAGGACCAGGTCCGCATCATCGTCTCCGATGTCGAGATGCCGAAGATGGATGGCCATCGCCTGCTGAAACTCGTGCGCGAGGACGAGCGCCTGAAGGATATCCCGTTTGTGCTGTTCTCCTCCCTCATCAGCGAGGAGATGCGCCTCAAGGGCGAGGAGCTCGGTGCCTCGGGTCAGATTTCCAAGCCGGAAATCAACAAGCTCATCAATCTGCTTGATCATCTCGTGTTCGGCACACCGCTGGAGGATGACAAGGAGAACCTCGAGAGCGAGGCCCGTGTCGCCGCCAAGCGCGCACAGGAAACGAAATAAGGACCACAGACAAGGAACTGCATGCTTTACGGGGGTGCAGTTCCTTTTTTATGCGGAAATGTCGGTGGCAGGGTGCTATTTTAGGCATAGTCTGCTATAATATTACGGATAAGGAGTCGGGGAGATACCGCAGCCCCGACCTGGGAGGTGAGAGCACGCGTACGCGACGCTATATTCCGTTTTTACTCACGGGATTGATTTTGTTTCTGGCGGTCATTGCCGGCTCGACGTATCTGGCACGGGTGAACCAGCCGCTGGGGCAGCGGCCGTTGCAGGAGCTCACGGTCTACACTACGCTGCCGGCGGAGAATGCGGGCATACTCGCCCGCGCCTATGAGCAGGAGAGCCGCATCCGCGTGAACTTCGTGCCACTCGGTGGCGAGCAGGTGCTGGCGCGACTGCAGGAGCAGGCGGGGCAGGAAAAACCTGACGCGCAGGCACCGGCGCTGCTGCTCGCCGACCGCGCGACGCTCGCGCAGGCCTCGGCCAAGGGCTGGCTCACGCCCTATGTCTCGGAGGAGGGCGACCAGGTGCCGCTCGCACTGCGGCAGGATGATGGCTACTGGACGGGCGTCTGGTACGATCCCGTCGTCTTCTGCTACAATCAGGACTATCTCAAGACGCTCGCGGATGTGCCTGACACCTGGGGCACGCTCGCGCGGCTGCCAGATGTGCGCATCGGCGTGACTGACTTTATGGCGGCCGATGCGGCGAGCAACCTCTTTATCAGCATGATTGCCCAGTATGGCGACAACGCGACCTACGCCATCTGGACGCAGCTGCATCCGAAGGTCGTGCAGTACGCGCGTTATCTCTCCAATCCTGTGCGTCAGGCGGGCATGGGCGAGGTCGATGTGGCCATTGCCGTCGAGAGTGAGGCGCTGCGCTACATGCAGCAGGGCTATCCGCTGCGCATCGTCTACCCGGCCGATGGTACGGCGTACCGCCTGCTCGGTACGGGCATTATCGCACCCGCGGCCGCGCCGCAGCAGCAGCTCGCACGGCAGTTTGCAGACTGGCTGCTCAGCGACAACGCGCAGCTCGCCCTACAGCGGCAGGAGATGTATTTCGTGCCGACGAACCCGGGCACACTGGCCTACAAGATGTTTGCGGGCAAAAACCTCATCCTGTTCAGCCAGCTGCCCAACTTTAGCAAAGAACAAAAACAGGTGTTCCTGGACCATTGGCTCAAGGACATCCGTTTTAAATGACGTATAATTGACATAAATTTTTAGGAGGACACATGAAAGCAGGTTTTATCAGTCTGGGCTGTTCCAAGAATCTCGTCGATACGGAGGTCATGCTCGGCATTTTACAGCAGCACGGCATCGAGATTACGAACCAGCCCGCCGAGGCCGATATCCTCATCGTGAATACGTGCGCCTTTATTCAGTCGGCCAAGGAGGAGTCCATCACCACGGTGCTCAACATGGCCGAGTATAAGGAGACGGGACGCTGCCGCAGCCTCATCATTGCGGGCTGCCTTGGCCAGCGCTACGGGCAGGAGTTGCTCGATGACATCCCCGAGGCTGACGCCATCGTGGGCACGGGCGCTTGGAGCCGCATCATGGAGGCCGTGGAGGCTACGCTGAAAGGGCAGCGCGTCGTCATCGCGGGCAAGGATGAGGCGCTGTACGACGAGAACACGCCGCGCATCCGCACGACGCCGGGCTACACGGCCTACGTGAAAATCGCCGAGGGCTGCAACAACCGCTGTGCGTTCTGCGCCATCCCCTATATCCGCGGCGACTACCGCAGCCGTCCCATCGAGGATATCCGCGACGAGGTCACGCAGCTCGCGACGAGCGGCGTCAAGGAAATCGTGCTCATCGCGCAGGACTCCACGGAATACGGCCGCGACCTTTACGGCGAGCCGCGCCTCGTGCAACTGCTCAAGGCGCTGTGCCAGGTCGAGGATATCCGCTGGATTCGTACGCTCTACAGCTATCCGAAATATTTCACGGACGAGCTCATCGAAACCATCGCCACGGAGCCGAAACTGTGCAAATACGTCGACCTGCCGCTGCAGCATGCGCACGACTCGGTGCTCAAGGCCATGCGGCGGCCGGACACGCAGGCGGCCATGCGCACGCTCATCAAAAAGCTGCGCGCGCGTATCCCGGGCGTGACTATCCGCGCGACGTTCCTCGTCGGCTTCCCGGGTGAGACGGACGCACAGTATCAGACGCTGCGCAATTTCCTCGAGGAGGTGCGCCTCGATAAAGTGGGCGTCTTTACCTACTCACGCGAGGAGGGCACACCGGCCTACGATATGCCCAATCAGGTGGCGGAGAATGTCATGCAGGAGCGCTACCACGACCTCATGAGCCTGCAGTGTAAAATTTCCGAGGAAATCAATCAGTCGCTGGAGGGCCGGGAACTGGATGTGCTCGTCGAAGGGCGCGACGAGGAGCAGCCGAACATAGCTGTGGGCCGCTCGTACCGTGAGGCGCCGGACGTCGACGGCCAGGTCTACATCGAGAACGACACGACGAGCCAGCCGGGCGACATCGTGCGCGTCAAGGTGCTGCAGGGCTTTACCTACGACGTCGTGGGCGAGCCCGTGAATGTGGAGAATGATGTGGCCGAGGCAGGAAAAACGGCCACCGATAACGAATAAACCCCATATCATGGAAAGAATGTTGACGAGGCAGCAGGGAGTTGCCTCGAGGGAATGGGGGGGTCATTATGCAAATGAGTCTGGAAGAAGAAGCGGGGCGGCTGCTCAGCGCGCAGGGGCGCAGCGTGGCCTGTGCCGAGAGTTGTACGGGCGGGCTCATCACGAACCGGCTCACGGATATTGCGGGCAGTTCAGCCTATGTGCACGGCAGTGTCATCTGCTATACGAACGCCATCAAGCAACGCGTGGTCGGCGTGAATGAGACGACGCTCGCCAAGCATACGGCTATCTCCGCCGCCACGGCGCGCGAGATGGCTGAGGGCGTGCGCAAAATCATGCAGACGGACTACGGCGTGAGCACGACGGGCAACGCGGGGCCAAGCGCCTCGGAAGGCCAGCCTGTCGGCCTCGTCTACACGGCCGTAGCGGGACCCGACGGCACGAAGGTCGTCGCACACCGCTTCACGGGCACGCGCAGCGGTATCAAGCAGAAAACGGCCGACGTGGCCCTGAAAATGCTCATCGGCGCCCTGCGCACGAGTAAGCAGGCATAAGCGTATGATGGCTGAGCGCATATTGCCTGTGAGCGTGGCGCTATAGCTATAGGTAATTTCAGGAATACTTTTTAAGGTTAAGGAGCGAGCAGCATGGAATGGCAGCAGCATACACAAAGGGCAGTGCTGGCGGCACTGGTCTGCACGGGACTTTCGGCGGGCACGGCCTGGGCCGCGACGCCGCAGGTCAGCACCGTGGACGTGCAGCAGCTCTCACAGGCACAGGGCCTCGTCGTCGACAGTGACGACAAAAAGCGCCAGTCTGTAGAGCAGGAGAGCACGGACGCGCAGGGTCACGTGCAGATGGGCATCGCCGACGCAGGTTCGCAGGCGGCCAAAAACATGCAGCAGCAGGCGGCAGCTCAGCCTTCTGTGCACGAGCAGGCCTGGGACATCATGAGCATGCCCCTGCGCTGGCAGTCCGTCGAGCAGGCGGAAAAAGACCGCGAGGCCGCTGAGCAGGCTAAGCCACAGGGCAACAATGTGCCAGTTGCCGCGCAAAGTGCGCCTGCTACCAATAAGGCTGCCCAGGTGGTCAGCGCGGCTAAGCCCAGCGTGCAGGTTGCCAAAGCACAGAGTGCAACGAGCACGGTGCAGGGTGCAGCCACGGCAAAAACTGCGCCGATGACAGTGACTCAGCCGCAGGTGCAGGATACCCAGACACAGACCACGCTGCCCAAGGCTCGCAATATTTATGACAACCGCGGCCTGCGCAGTCCACAGCAGATTGTGGAGGTGCCGCCCGCGAACGGCGCGGTCAAGCCTATCATCATCACGGCACGCGACATCGACAAGCAGCGCCGGCAGGAACTGCTGAAACCGCAAAAGCAGCCGACCCCGGGCAAGCCCGTGCAGCAGCCGGCGCAGAGCCAGCCAGCACCAGGCCAGCCCACGCAGCCGCAGCAGGTGCCAGCCGTGAATGCTGCACCGGCGGCACAGTCGGCACCAGCCAATCAGCCAGCGGCAACGCCGACAGCGCAGGCAGTAAATAACCAGCAGACGACAGCACCAGTTGCGCAACAGCCTGGCACACAGACGGCTGCCCCAGCTATGCCGTCAGTAACAAGTACGCAGCCGCCTAAACCAGTGGTGCCGTCAGCAACGAATGCGCAACCGTCGCAATCCGTTGCCCAAGCGGCACCGGCCCAGCAGCCGTCCGTGCCTGCACAGTCTGCGGCAGCAGCGGCGGGCGGCACGGTGGTCGACGGTCAGCCCGACCATCGTATCAACCGCCAGTGGGCACCGGGGCGCCGCACAGCCGACCAGCCGACGGCAGCGCAGCCGCCTGTGCAGCCTGCGCAGTCAGGCAATGTGGCACAGCCAACCGTGCCACAGCCACCAGTACAGCCAGCACCGCCTCACGAGGCACCAACGGTGCCTATCCCGGCGCTGCCGCCTGAGCCACCTGCGGATGCGATGACGCGCCCCGAGCCTTTCCGCAATGTCTCGGAGACCACGTGGCGCCACATCCAGGCGGGCATTCTGGCCACGCAGATGATGCTCCAGACTGAGTGCACCGAGCATGGTATGTACCTGCTCGCGCAAATGCTCAACCAGAGCAGTCTCACGCACCTCGCGAAAATCGACTACCTCATCGGTATCGGCTACGCCATTAACCACAGCAGCCTGCTGAACGACTGGCAAAAGAACGCGTTCCTCGATGCATTTTTGCAGTTTTGCGAATAAGAAAAGCTCCCTCGCACGAGGGAGCTTTTCTAGTAGGAGCCAGAAGATTACTTGTTGATAATCAACGCCATGAACACGAGGTCTTCGGTTTTGGAGGCGTTGGCGATGCCGTGTTTTTCGCCGTCGGGACAGAAGGTCGTGGCACCGGCGTGCAACGTGACCTGGTTGCCGTTGTCGTTGTAGAGGGCCGTGCCGGAGAGGATGTGGTAGGTCTCCGTGTTGCCGTGGTGCTCGTGCTCGCCGATGGAGCAGAGGGGCGGGATGATGACCTTGGCGTACATGCTGCACTTGCCGTCAAGCTCTTTGTCCGTGAGCAGTTTGACGATGGTGATGGTGCCGTTGCCGTCGGCTTTTTTCGTGGCCTGGATGGGATTCGGTTCGATGAATGCCATAATGAAACTCTCCTTTATTTTTGGTGCATTATTTGGTAGAATAGCCTACGTGACTTATTATAGCACGATTTGCGTGTGAGGTAAGGCTCTATCAGCAAGTCGGGCGGATTTTATCCGCAACGGACAGTCGGGCGGAGATTCCTGCGGGGATTTGCGCTTTCTTTATATGTGGAGGCTATTGTGGTTTATTTTTTGAAATTCGGGGCGAGCTGGGTGCTGCCGCCGGGTTGTCTTATTCTCGCGTTCTGGGCGCTCGCCGTTTATGTGTGGCGGCGCAAGGGCGAAAAACGGCTCGCGGGCGTTATCGCGGGGTTCACTTTTATTTTTTATTTTCTCTGTTCGCCCCTTGTCGCGGAGTACAGTATGGCGGCGCTGGAGAATTACTACCAGCCGCCTAAAGTGCCGCAGGGCGATGTCGTTATCATGCTCGGCGGTGGCGCCATGCCCGACAGCCCGGACGTGGACGGCGACGGTGCGCTCTGTGCCCACCCGGCGAACCGTCTGCTCACGGCCGTGCGCCTGCAGCGCGAGCTCGACGTGCCTATCCTGCTTTCAGGCGGGCGCGTCTACTCAGATACGGGCGACGAGGCGCGCATAGCGGCGCGCATCCTGCGCTCACTCGGCGTACCGGAGGATAAAATCCTCGTGGAGACGCGCAGTATCAACACGACGCAGAACGCGCAGTTCTCGGCGGACATCCTGCGCGAGCACGGCCTCACGCAGCCGCTGCTCGTGACCTCCGCCTTTCATATGAACCGCGCCATGCTGAACTTTGAGAAGCAGGGTATCCAGTGCACGGCCTATCCCGCCGACTACTCCGTGACGCATCATCCGGTCTTTAACTATACGAAGCTGCGCCCGACAGCCGACGCGCTGCTCGACAACGTGACCGTGCTGCAGGAGCGCCTGCGCACGGGCGTGACGAGGTACCTCGAATGACGAAAGATATGACCACGGGCAGTCCGGCCCGTTTAATCTTATGGTTTACCCTGCCGCTCATCGCGGGTAATATTTTCCAGCAGCTCTACGGCTTCGTCGACACGCTCATCGTCGGGCGTATCCTCGGCGTGGAGGCGCTGGCGGCCGTCGGCTGCACGGGGCCGTTGCTATTTCTCATCATGGGGTTTGTCATGGGCGCGACCTCCGGTTTTGCCATCTACACGGGGCAGCGCTTTGGCGCGCAGGACATGCGCGGCGTGCGGCAAAGCGCGGCCGCCTGTCTCGTCATCAGCATTTTGACCGCCATCGTGCTCACGCTGTTCAGCTCCGCCATCGTGCGCCAGCTGCTCATCTGGATGCAGACACCGCCGGAGATTATGCAGGGTGCCTACGATTTCATCAGCATCTGCTTCTGGGGCCTGCCCGTGACCTTCGCACTCATGATGACGACCAACATCGTGCGCACGCTCGGCAACAGCACGGCGCCGACCGTCGTGCTCGCGTTCTCACTCAGCACGAACATCGTGCTCGAGCCACTCTTTATCATGGTGTTCGACTGGGGCATCCCCGGTGCCGCCTGGGCCGTCGTCGTGGCGCAGGGCCTCGGCGTGCTGGCCTGCCTCTGGTACATCTGGCGCAAAGTCCCCGTGCTGCACATCCACCGCGACGACTGGCAGCTGACCCGCCATCTGCTCTGGGCGCATTTGCGTATCGGCCTGCCCATGGGCTTTCAGGCCTCCATTATCGCCATCGGCGCCGTCATCCTGCAGGCCGCGCTCAACGACCTCGGCCCCACGGCCGTCGCCTCCTTTGCCGCCTCGCAGAAAGTCGACGCCATCGCCAACATGCCCATGATGTCCTTCGGTATCGCCATGGCCGCCTACACGGCGCAAAACTACGGCGCGCGCCAGTACGACCGCATCGCCCTCGGCGTGCGGCAGTGCATCTACATGTCCGTCGGCTTCTCCATCGTCGCCGGTCTCGTCAACGCCTGTTTTGGCCCGCACCTCATCTGGCTCTTTGTTGGCGACGGGCAGGAGCAGGTCGTCGAATACGGCCACCTCTACTTGCTCATTCAGGGCGCGAGCTACTGGATACTCTCGCTGCTCTTCATCTTCCGCTACACCCTGCAGGGTCTCGGCCACTCCGGTGTGCCCACCTTTGCGGGCATCATGGAGCTCATCATGCGCGCCGCAGCCGCCATCTTCCTCGTACAGTGGTTCGGCTACATCGGCGCCTGCTTCGCGAGCCCCATGGCGTGGCTCGGTTCCTGCGTACCACTTGCAATATCGTATTGGCGCACACGCAAGCAACTGCTGTCGAGAATAGCGTGAGGAGGAAAGCGTTGAGTAGCAGGCGGGCGGGCAGTCACGCGTAGCGTGGCTGCCCGCCCGCCTGCGTCCGCCTCCATATTTCAATTTTCGCATAAATCCTTACCTCAAAACAAAGGATTTATGCTTTTTTTGTAGAAGAATATCCGATAGAGGATTGTTTGCTAAATTTTGGGTTTTACATAGAAAGGTGGAGCATTATGTATCAAGACGAGTACAAACGCTGGGCGGCGGCTGACCTGCAGGACTTCGACCTCAACCAGGAACTCAACGCTATCGCGGGTGACGACGAGGCCATCAAAGACCGCTTTGCCGTTGCGCTCGAATTCGGCACGGCTGGCCTGCGCGGCACGCTGGGCGCCGGCACCAACCGCATGAACATCTGGGTCGTGCGTCAGGCCACGCAGGGCGTCGCCGACTGGGTCAAGACGCAGGGCGGCACGCAGACCGTCGCCATCAGCTACGACAGCCGCCTCAAGGGCTGGAACTTCGCGCGCGCCGCCGCCGGTGTGCTGGCCGCCAACGGCATTCACGTGCGTATCTACGACGAGCTCATGCCCGTGCCGGCCCTCTCCTTTGCCACGCGCTACTACAAATGCAACGCGGGCATTATGGTTACGGCCTCGCACAACCCCGCGAAATACAACGGCTACAAAGCCTACGGCCCCGACGGCTGCCAGCTGACCGACGACGCCGTGGCCGTCGTCTACGACGTCATCCAGAAAACCGACGTGCTCACGGGCGCGAAATACGTGAGCTTCGCCGAGGGCGTCGAGAAAGGTCTCATCCAGTTTGTCGGTGACGACTGCAAAGACGCGTTCTATGAGGCCATCGAGGCACGCCAGGTGCGCCCGGGCCTCGCGAAAACCGCCGGCCTCAAGCTCGTCTACTCACCGCTCAACGGCACCGGCCTCGTGCCCGTCACGCGCGTGCTGAAAGACATCGGCATCACGGACATCACCATCGTGCCCGAGCAGGAATACCCGAATGGCTACTTCACGACCTGCTCCTATCCGAACCCCGAGATTTTCGACGCGCTGAAAATGGGCCTCGAGCTCGCGAAAAAAGAAAATGCCGACCTCATGCTCGCGACCGACCCCGACGCCGACCGCGTGGGCATCGCCATGAAATGCCCGGATGGCTCCTACGAGCTCGTGACCGGCAACGAGATGGGCGTGCTGCTGCTCGACTATATCTGCCAGGGCCGCCAGGAAAAAGGCACGCTGCCCCAGAAACCGGTGGCCGTCATGTCCATCGTCTCCACGCCGCTCGCCGACAAAGTCGCCGCGCACTACGGCGTCGAGCTGCGGCATGTGCTCACGGGCTTCAAGTGGATTGGCGACCAGATTGCCCAGCTCGAGGCGGCGGGCGAGACTGAGCGCTTCATCTTCGGTTTCGAGGAAAGCTACGGCTACCTCGCAGGCCCGTACGTGCGCGACAAGGACGCGGTCATCGCCTCCATGCTCATCTGCGAGATGGCGGCCTACTACCGCTCCATCGGTTCCTCCATCAAGCAGCGCCTCGAGGAAATCTACCAGCAGTACGGCCGCTACTACAACAAGGTCGACGCGTTCGAGTTCCCCGGTCTCTCCGGCATGGACAAGATGAAAGGCATCATGGCCCAGCTGCGCCAGACGCCGCCGACGGAGTTCGCGGGTAAGAAGGTCGTCAAGGTCACGGACTACGCCGAGCCCGCCAAGACCGGCCTGCCGAAAGCCAACGTGCTCACGTACACGCTCGACGACGGCGCGACCATCGTCGTGCGCCCGTCCGGCACCGAGCCGAAAATCAAGACCTATTTCACCACGCTGGGCAAAGACCTCGCCGAGGCACAGGCCGAGAAAGACAAGCTCGCGGCGGCCGTCAAACCGCTGTTGGCCTGATGTATCACTGAACGGGTACAAAATTTGCAACGTTGTAACCGGAGTCGTTCGTACTATTTACGCGCGCTAACATGTGGTGTATAATAGCAACGGTATGAACAAATAAGTATATTGTAATTGTACACAGAGGAGTGTTACAGAGCATGAGTTTGAAACTGCAGTCTGGTTTTGAGTTCGATTACGATAACCTGTACGGCGAAGGCAAGGTCACGGACGCCGACCTGAAGTGCTACGAGGAAGATCTGAAAAAGGCCCACGAGGCCATGAAGGTCATGCGTGAGAAAGGCTTTATCCGCGCGCATCTCTCCAAAGACGGCGAGCCGGAGAAAGTTCTGTTCTCGCAGCTGCCCTATGTCGAGGAAGGTCACCTGAACAGCCCGTCCTCCATGAAGCATTTGCAGGAGCTCACGGACCATGTCAAGGATAACGTCGACATCGTGGTGTCGCTGGGCATCGGCGGCTCCTACCTCGGCGACAAAGTGCTCTTTGATACGCATTGCGGCGATTTCTGGAACGAGCTGCCGAAAGAGGAGCGCCATGGTTTCCCGAAAGTCTACTTCAGCGGCAACAACATTGACCCGCGCCGTACGGGCGACCTCATCCACATGCTGAAAAACCAGGGCAAGCTCGCGAAAATCCACGGCCAAAAGAAGCTGAAGGTCCTGCTGCTCGTCATCTCGAAGTCCGGCGGCACGCTGGATACGATGAGCAACTTCATGGTGGAGTATGACCAGCTCTCGCAGGACGAGAACATCGACCTCGAGGTCGTGGCCGTCACGGACCCGAACATGGAGAAGCAGACCATCCTCAAGAAGCTGGCCATCGAAAAGGGCTGGCCGCAGTATGCGGTGCCCGATGGCGTCGGCGGTCGTTTCTCCGTGTTCAGCGAAGTCGGTCTCACGCTGGCCGCCTGCATCGGCTACGACATCAAGTCGTTCCTGCAGGGCGCACAGGACATGGACAAGGCCTGCCAGAACGATGATATGTGGCAGAACCCGGCCATGCTGAACGCTGCGCTGAAATTCGCCGCCAGCCAGAAACACGGCCGCGACATCGAAGTGCTCATGCCGTACGGCGACTACCTGCGCTCCATGTCCGAGTGGTACATCCAGCTGCTGGCGGAGTCGCTGGGCAAGCAGTTCAACAAAGAGGGCAAAGAGGTCTGCTACGGCCGCACACCGCTCGTCGCCGTCGGCACGACGGACATGCACTCCATGACGCAGCAGCACCAGCAGGGCCGCCTGAACAAAGTCGTGCAGTTCGTGAAAGTCGCTAACTGGCAGAATGACCTCGAAATCCCCGACGTGTTCCCCGAGGCCACGAAGCTCGCGAGCGTCGCAGGGGTCACGATGGGCGAGGCGCTGTCCGAGGCCATGCAGTCCAACGCGGACGCCATGGCTTCCAACAAGCGCTACAACGCTATGTACATCCTGCCAGAGCTCACGCCGTATCACCTCGGCGAGCTGCTGTACATGCTCTGCATGAGCATCGCCTACGAGGGCGAGCTCGCGGATGTCGATGCGTTCGACCAGCCGGGCGTCGAGAACTACAAGAAAATCATGTGGCCGCATCTGCAGGCCCTGAAAAAAGAGAAAGACGCCGCGAAAAACAAATAAATAAGCGGGTTGGCTGCTATGCTTAGCAGCCACTCATTCAGCGAGGCATATAGCCTTGCGCAGGCTCTGTCAACAGGCAGGGCCTTTATTGCGGAGATTTTACCTATGAATGTACACATGACTTTACAGCAAAAACAGCTTTGGGCCGGTTTGGCGTGCGTATTGTCGGTAGGGTTCGCGCTCTACAGCTGCGTACCCCTGCTTTTTCCGTCTGACGGGGACATGGCCGTCGCTGCCGCAGACAGCGGGCCAGGCGGAGGCGGCCCGGCGGAAAAGGCTGGGGGCATAATTCAGTCGGGGCGGGAGACAGGTGCAAATACGCAGGTTGCCAGTCAAACAGATAAATCCCAGACCGCGGGTCAGTCTGGCAAAACGGGCGCGGCAGGCAAACGGCGGCAGAAGGGACAGCGGCGCGCAATCACGGGCGCGGCACAGGCGGCGGCCACGGCGGCATTGCGTGATCCCTTTACACCCCAGCATGAGACGGCCAGCGAGGTGGCGAGTGTGCTCGCGGCCAATGCGCAGCCGCAGGTCACACCGGAGCAGGCCACCCAGCTGGCTGCGCAGGCGGCTGGGCAGGGACCAATGGCGGGCGCAGGCGCGGCAGGGCAATATGCGGGTACAGCACCAGGCGGGCAGCCTGCGGGTGCAGCGCCTGCGGCTGACGGCGGTGCGGTGGTCGGCGCGCCTGCCTATACATTGCCTGTACTCGTGCTGCAAGGCGTAGCCTCGGGCGAGCACGGCCAGCTGGCCATTCTCAGCGATGGCACGCACACGGCGGCCGTGGCGCCGGGCGAGTGGTTTGGTGGCTGGTGCCTCGTCGCCGTGGGCAGCGAGGGCGCGGAGCTCGCCAACGGCAGCGGTGCGTTACACCTCGATTATGCGACGTTTTAAGGGAGGTTTGGTTATGCAGGTTTTGTGGCAGGGGGCGCGGGGCGTTATCGGAGCATTTTTTCTGTTAGGGTTGCTATGGGGCTGGCCGGTGCGGGCACTGGCGTCGCCCGTGAGTATGCAAGTGACGGACGCGGATGTGCGAGCGGTGCTGCTCTCGGCCGCGCGGCTCGGCGGTATCAACCTTGTGCTCGACGGCAGTGTGACGGGCACGGTGAGTGTGGCGCTCACGGCGGAGCCAGCGGAGGTGCTGCGGCAGGTGGCGGCGGCGCACAGTCTCGTGCTCGTGCCGGCAGGCGAGGGCACATACCTCGTCACGGCGGCGGGCGAGACGGGGCAGCTGCGGCAGGTCTATGTCTGGCCCGTGCACTACGCCGAGCCGCACGAACTGGCCGCCGCGATAAATTTATCGCTGGGCGGGCAGGAAAAGGGCACCGGCGTGACGAATGTTAATAAAATAGGCAAAAATGCACATGCCAGCAAGGGCGTTGCGCCAGCTGCGGAAAGCCGCGCACACCCAGCCTATGAGCATGTGCTCGTCGACGAGGCCACAAACTCACTGCTCTACTACGGCACAGCGGCCGAGGCCGCACAGGCCGAGCGCCTCGCGCGTCAGCTCGATGTACCGGCGCAGCAGGTCGAGCTCTCGGCACAGGTCGTAGCGCTGACAAAGTCGGGCTCGCGCGCCATCGGCACCGAGCTAAGTGGTGAGACGGCCGATACGATTACCTTTACGCACGACCCTGAGGGCGGACCGCTACGGGGCACGTTTGCCGTCAAGCTGCACGAGCTCATCACGCATGGTCAGGCGAAAATCCTGGCCCGGCCGAAGGTGACGACCATTCAGGGGCATGAGGCGCGCATCAATATCGGCGGTGAGGTGCCCGTGCCGCGTCAGACCTCGACGTACCGCGAGTCCACGACGACGTACGAGTACCATCAGGTCGGCATCACGCTGCAGTGCACGCCGCGCGTCAATGCGGACGGGCGCATTACGACCGACGTCTTTACGGAGGTCAGCTCGCCTGAGTATGTGCCCGAGCTCAAGGCCTACCGTTTTCAGGAGCGCAGTGCCACGACGCGCGTGCGCCTGCATGACAACGAGACGATGGTCATCGGTGGCCTCATCGGACAGGAGGAGTCGCGCACGTTGTCGCGCATTCCTTTCCTAAGTCAGTTGCCGATTTTAGGCTCGTTCTTTACCTATGTACACAACAGCCATGAAGAATCCGAGATTATGATTTTCCTGCAGGCCCACGTGCTGCCCGAGGCGGCACCGGCGGCAGGACAGTAAAGGAGCGGATAGCATGTCCATCAAAATCCTGATTGCCGATGACCACGCCCTGCTACGGCAGGGCATCAAGCGCGTACTCAATTTCGAGGACGATCTCGAGGTCATCGGTGAGGCGGAGGACGGCCAGGAGACACTGGCCCGCACGCAGATGCTGCAGCCGGACGTGCTGCTGCTCGACCTCAACATGCCGGGTGTCAGCGGCCTCGAGGTGGCACGCCAGCTCAAGGCGTCCCATAGTCCCACGAAAATCATCGCGCTGACCATCCACGACGGCGACAACTATGTGCTCGAGATGTTGCGTAACGGCGCGTTGGGCTATCTGCTCAAGGATGTGGAGCCCGCGACGCTCGTGCGCGCCATCCACGTGGTCAACGCCGGACAGCCCTTTATCTATCCGACACTGGCCGAGCGGTTGTTCGGCAGCGTACATCCGCAGGGCGATCTCGAGCAGAAGGCCAAGGATCTGCTGACCGAGACGCGCGGTGAGCGCCTCACGGCCCGTGAGATGGACGTCGTGGGCTGCATCGCCAAGGGCTATACGAACGCCGACATCGGCAAGGCACTCGGCGTGAGCGAAAAGACGGTCAAGAACCACATGACGAGCATTTTCCACAAGCTGCACGTCAACGACCGCACGCAGGCACTCGTCTACGTGCTGAAGAACAACATCATCAGTCTGGAATAACGTGCATCTGCCGCGGCTCTATGCTGAAAAAATTATGAAAAATTTCTTGAGCGGTAGCGTTTTCGGGCGCTAACGCTCTTTTGTTTTGGCGTCATTCGCGGTATAATAGGCGTAGTGTAATTATGAATGCAATTCGTAAATGATAGGAATTCACAAAAAGCACTCTGCATGCGGCGCCTATCCGAATCTGGTGGCGCTGGCAGCAGGCTGGCTTAAAGGCGGTGTACGGTCATGGATTATCCCGTTAACCTGCGGCTCGCAGGCTGGCCGTGCACGGTCGTGGGCGGCGGGCGCGTGGCCGAGCGCAAGGCGCGGCGGCTGCTGGCGAGTAAGGCGGCAGTGACGGTCATCGCCCCTACGCTTACGCCGATGCTCACGGGCTGGGCAACGGCTGGCGAAATCCGCTGGCGGGAGCAGGCCTATGCGCCGGGCTGTCTCGCAGGCGCGCGGCTTGTCTTTGCCGCGACGGACGCGGCGGATATCAATGCCGCCGTGAGCCGGGAGGCACGGGCGCAGGGCGCGCTCGTCAATGACGCGGTGACGCCGGGCAACTCGGATTTCACCGTGCCTGCGAGTATGGCACGCGGCGATTTGCTGCTTACCGTCTCGACGGGTGGCGGCAGCCCCGAGCTCGCGCGCCAGGTGCGGCAGGAGCTCGAGCAATTTTATCCGGAGACATTTGCCGACTGGCTCGAACGGCTCACGGCCTTGCGGCAGGCATTGCCGCAGGTGCTGGGCACGAGTGAGGCGCGGCAGGCGTTCTGGCGGGCGGCCATGGACGGCCGGATTTTGGGCATGGTGCGCGCGGGTCAGCTGGACCGCGCGGAGGAAGAGGTACGACATGCAATTATTGGTTTTGGGACTCAATCATAAAACGGCGCCTGTGGCGGTGCGCGAGCGTTTCGCCATCGCCAAGCAGGCTGTGCGGCAGGGGCTCGACAATCTCAACGATTATGAGGGCATCAACGAGGCCGTCATCCTCTCGACGTGTAACCGCAGCGAGATGTACGCGGTGGTGGACGACGCCGAGGCCGACCTCGCGACGCTGAAACAGTTCCTCTTTGACCTCACGGGCAACGAGGAAAATATCGATGACTACTTGTACGAATTCATCGACGAGGAGTGCATCCGCCATCTGTTCAACGTGGCGTCCAGCCTCGACTCGCTCGTGCTCGGCGAGGGACAGATTCTCTCGCAGGTCAAGGCGGCCTACACGATTGCACGCGAGGCCGGTACTACGAGCACGGTGCTGAACACGCTGTTCCACCGCGCCATCGCCACGGGCAAGCGCGTGCGTACGGAGACACGCATCCAGTACAACTCCGTCTCGGTGAGTTATGCGGCTGTGGAGCTCGCGGAAAAGGAGCTCAAGGGACTTGCCGGGCGGCAGGCGCTCATCTTCGGCGCCGGCAAAATGGCCGAGCTCACCATCCAGCACCTGCGTAGCCACGGCGTGACGCAAATCTACATCGCGAACCGCCACCTCGAGCGTGCGCAGGAGCTTGCAGCGCGTTTCGACGGCGAAGCGATACCGTTTGAGGGCGCACTGCGCCGCGCGACGGACATCGATGTCATCGTGACGTCCACGGGCGCACCGCACTACGTCGTGAAGCCGTGGGAGACGCAGCAGCTCATGACGAAGCGCGCGGGACGGCCGTTGTTCTTTATCGACATCGCCGTGCCGCGCGACGTCGACCCCGAGGTCGGCGACATCCGCGGCGTCACGCTCTACAACATCGACGCGCTCGAGGAGGTCGTTGACGAGCACGTGCAGGAGCGGCAGGCCGAGGCAAAGCGCGCCGTGCGTATCGTGGACGAGGAGGTACAGAACATTCAGGACAAGTTCCAGTACCTCGCTTTCCGTCCGCTCATGGCGCTGCTCTCCGACCGCTGCGAGCGTATCCGCCAGCGCGAAATCAAGCGCGCGAGCTCGAAACTGCCCGAGCTCACGCAGGCGGAGCAGCGGCAGATAGACCACATGACGCGCATGATTGTCCGCAAAATCCTGCGCATGCCCATGATGAAACTCAATGCGGCGGCAGGCACGGCGCAGGAGCAGTTCTACGCTGAGGCCATGCGCGCCTTGTTCAAACTCGATACGATAGGGGAGACGGGAGACAGTGAAGCACAACACGCTTGTTATCGGTACGCGCAGCAGTAAGCTGGCGCTCTGGCAGGCCGACTACGTGGCCGACTGTCTGCGCCGGCAGTATCCCGGTCTCACGGTCGAAAAACGGCTCATGAAGACGAAGGGCGACAAGATACTGGACGCACCGCTCGCGAAAATCGGCGGTAAAGGGCTGTTCACCAAGGAGCTCGAGCAGGCCATGCTCGACGGGGAAATCGACCTCGCTGTGCACAGCCTCAAGGATATGCCGACGGAGGTACCGGCGGGCCTCGAGCTCGTGGCCATCACGCAGCGCGCTGACCCTGGTGATGCTTTCGTGAGCAATACGTACGCGCACTTCGCCGACCTGCCGCAGGGCGCGCGCGTCGGCACGTCCAGTCTGCGTCGCAAGGCGCAGCTGCTGCATGTGCGGCCCGATTTGCAGGTCGAGAGCCTGCGTGGCAACGTGAACACGCGCTTGCAAAAGCTCGATGACGGCCAGTTCGACGCGGCCATCCTCGCCGTGGCGGGACTGAAACGCCTCGGCTTCGGTGCGCGCATTGCCGAGGTCCTGCCTCAGAGTCTCGTGCTGCCAGCTGTCGGTCAGGGCGCGCTCGCCATCGAGGCGCGTACGGACGACAGCGAGGTCAAAGGCTATCTCGCGTTCCTCAACGACGCGGTCACCGCACAGTGTGCTCGCGCCGAGCGTGCCTTCCTCGCGCGCGTCGAGGGCGGCTGTCAGGTGCCCGTGGGCGTCTACGCGACGCCGCAGGACGGAGAGTTACACGTCGAGGCCGTTATCGCCGCCCTCGACGGCCAGCGCCTCTACCGCGACAGCGTGACCGGCCCGCAGGCCAACGCCACTGCCCTCGGCACCGAGCTCGCTGACAAGCTGCTCAACGCCGGCGGCCTCGCCATCATGCACGAATTGGGTTTATTACTGGATAGAAAATAAAGGAGCAATTATATGACAGGCATGGTATACCTCGTAGGCGCCGGCCCCGGCGACTACCGCCTCATCACGCTGAAAGCCGTGGAGTGCCTAAAGCAGGCCGACGTGGTCGTCTACGACCGTCTCGCGGACCCGCGCATCCTGCACTGGGCCCCCGACACGGCCGAATTCATCTATGTGGGCAAGGCCTCCAGCCAGCACACCATGCGCCAGCCGGACATCAACCAGCTGCTTGTGGACAAGGCCAAGGAGGGCAAGACCGTCGTGCGCCTCAAGGGCGGCGACCCCTTCGTCTTCGGCCGCGGCGGCGAGGAAGCCATCCTGCTCGACGCAAATCATATCCCGTTCGAGGAAGTGCCGGGCATCACCTCGGCCATCGCCGTGCCGGCCTATGCGGGTATCCCCGTCACGCACCGCGCCGTCGCGACCTCGTTCGCCGTCATCACGGGCCATGAAGACCCGACTAAGGGCGGCTCACAGATGCACTGGGACAAGCTGGCCACGGGCGTGGACACGCTCGTGTTCCTCATGGGCATCGCGCATCTGCCGCAGATTACCGAGCAGCTTATCAAAAACGGCCGCCCAGCCGATACACCGGCCGCCGTCATCCGCTGGGGTACGAAGCCAGAGCAGGAAGTGCTGGAGACGACTGTGGGTACGGCAGCCGAGGATGTGGAGAAAGCCGGGCTGCAGCCGCCTGCCATCTTCATCGTCGGCGACGTCTGCAAACTGCGCCCACAGCTGCACTGGTTCGACCGCCTCAGCCAGCGCCCGCTTTTTGGCAAGCGCGTGCTTGTCACGCGCGCCCGCGCCCAGGCCTCGCGGCTCACGACGGCGCTGGAAAATCTCGGTGCCAGCGTGCAGGAGGTACCGGCCATTACGTTCGCGGCGCCTGACGACAACTACGCGGCGCTCAATGCGGCCATCGGCCATTTGCAGGACTACCACTGGCTCATCTTCACGAGCGCCAACGGCGTGAAAGCGTTCTTTACGCGCCTCAACGGGCAGGGCAAAGACACGCGCGCCCTCGGCTACGCCCGCGTCGCCGCCATCGGCAGCAGCACGGCGCAGACACTCACGCAGTACGGCATAACGGCCGACCTCGTGCCGCAGGAATATCGTGCCGAGGGCATCCTCGAGGCCTTTAAAGGCCAGCTGCCACCGCACGCGAAAATCCTCCTGCCACGCGCACAGGAGGCCCGCGAGGTCCTGCCCGAGGGCCTGCGCGCGCTCGGTGCCACCGTCGACGTCGCGCCCGCCTACAAAACAGTCGCCGCCGAGGCCGACGGCGTGGCCCTCGCCACGGCCTTGCAAAACGGTGACATCGACCTCGTGACCTTCACGAGCAGCAGCACGGTGAAAAACCTCGTCAAAATCCTCGGCAGCGCCGCCCCCCTGCAGCACACCACCACGGCCTGCATAGGCCCCGTCACCGCCGGCACCGCCTGCTCTCTCGGCATTGAGCCGAACATCGTGGCGGAGGAGTACACCATCGCAGGTCTGGTGGAGGCTGTTAAGAGTAAAATCTAAAGTGCGAGGCAACCGGTGCTGCCGGGCGGTATAGCTTTGGGGGCTAGTGGCACGGCGGGGAGGCGGGGTGCAACAACGCTTCGCTAAGTAAATTTGCTACAGGAAAAATTTTTCCGGGAATTAATCCTTAAAAAAGACTTAAACGCGCTGACGCTTGAACGAAAGTCATTTTTAGAGGAAGCTAGTCGGAAAAATTTTTCCTGCTTAACGCAAATTTCCAACGCTACGCTTATGTTGCACCCCACCTCCCCGCCTACCTCAACGTTGGTGGCTGAAGGCGCTACTTCCGTGCGTTTGTCTGCAACTGTTGGTATGTGGCAATACAGCCAGCCATCGGGATTGACACTCACGTGTAGGAGGTGCCGCCGGGTGGTATAGCACGAGCGAAGCGTTGTAAATTGGCGTTAAGAACGATTTTTTTGCCGACTAGCTTCCTTGCAAATTTTCAACCGTTCAAGCGAAGCGCGTTTTGGAAATTTACAAGGTTTAATTCTTGGCAAAAAAATCGTTTAGCCAATTTACTCAGCGTAGCGACGCTATACCACCCGGCGGCACCGGCCGCCCCGAACAAAAAGAAAGTGTAGTTTTCTAGGAGATGTAGCAGAATGTATACGCAGAAACTTCGCCCGCGCCGCATGCGCATTTCCCCGGCTGTCCGGGATATGGTGCGCGAGACCTCGCTCTCGGCGAAAGACTTTATCTACCCGCTCTTTATCGTGCCGGGTGAGCACGTGCGCGAGGAAATCCCCAGCATGCCGGGCGTCTATCACCTCTCGGTCGACGAAGCGCTGAAAACGGCGCGCGAGGCCTGGGAACTCGGTGTGCCCGCGTTGGAGATTTTCGGCCTGCCTGAGTACAAGGACGCCGACGGCTCCTCCGCCTGGGACATGACCAGCCCCGTGCAGCGCGCTATCATGGCCATCAAAAAGGCCCTGCCCGACATGGTCATCGTCGGCGATGTCTGCCTCTGCCAGTACACGAGCCATGGCCACTGCGGCCACCTGGAGGGCCACTACGTTGACAACGACAAAACCCTCAAGCTGCTGCAGAAAGTCGCCGTCTCACAGGCCGAGGCCGGTGCGGACATCGTCGCGCCCTCTGATATGATGGACGGCCGCGTGGCCGCCATCCGCGACGCACTCGATGACCATGACTTTATCAACGTCTCCATCATGAGCTATGCTGTCAAATATGCCTCGGGCTACTACGGCCCGTTCCGTGACGCCGCTGACAGTGCGCCGCAGTTTGGCGACCGTAAACAGTACCAGATGGACCCCGGCAATGCGCGCGAGGCGCTGAAAGAGGTTGAGCTCGACCTCGCCGAGGGTGCCGACATCATCATGGTCAAGCCCGCGCTCGCCTACCTCGACATCGTGCACGAGGTGCGCCAGCGCATCAACCGTCCCGTCGCCACCTACAACGTGAGCGGCGAGTACGCCATGGTCAAGGCCGCCGCGCAGAACGGCTGGATTGACGAAAAGCGCATCGTCATGGAGACGTTGCTCTCCATGAAGCGCGCCGGTTCCGACATGATTATCACCTACCATGCACTCGACGCGGCCCGCTGGCTGCAGGAGGGCAACTGCTTCTGATTTTATGGCTATGCCACGGCGTAGCTGGCTTTTAGGCAACACTGCACGGCGGTGTTGCCTGTTTTGTAAAGGAGAACGATATGCTGCATCTCGAAAAATCCGCCGCGGCCTTTGCCGAGGCCAAGACCCTCATGCCAGGCGGCGTCAACAGTCCCGTGCGCTCCTATGCCAACGTGGACTGTAACCCGCCGTTTATCGACCACGGTGCGGGCGATAAAATCTACGATATCGACGGCAACGAGTACATCGACTACGTCGGTTCCTGGGGCCCGCTCGTCGTCGGCCATGCGCACCCGCAGGTCGTGCAGGCACTGCAAAAGGCGGCTGCGCGCGGCACGAGCTATGGCGCGCCCACGCTCATCGAGAGCGAGCTCGCGAAAAAAGTCATGGAGGTCTATCCCTCTATCGAGACCATCCGCATGGTAAACTCCGGTACCGAGGCCACGATGAGCGCCCTGCGCCTCGCGCGCGGCTATACGCACCGCGAGAAAATCGTCAAGTTCATCGGCTGCTACCACGGCCATAGCGACAGTCTGCTCGTCAATGCGGGCTCGGGCATGGCCACGTTCGGCGTGCCGAGCTCGCCGGGCGTGACAAAGGGCACGGCGGCGGACACCATTTCCGTGCCGTACAACGACATTGACGCACTCAAAGCGGTCATGGACAAAATGGGCGACGAAATCGCGGCGGTCATCGTGGAGCCCGTGGCCGGCAACATGGGCTGCGTACTGCCGCGGCAGGGCTATCTGCGCCAGATGCGCGAACTCACGCAGGCGCACGGCACGCTGCTCATTTTCGATGAGGTCATGTGCGGTTTCCGCGCCTCACTGGGTGGCGCGCAGGCGGCCTACGGGATCACGCCGGACCTCACCTGCCTCGGCAAAATCATCGGCGGCGGTCTGCCTGTGGCGGCCTACGGCGGGCGTCGCGACATCATGCAGCAGGTCAGTCCCGTCGGCCCCGTCTATCAGGCGGGCACGCTCTCGGGTAACCCGCTCGCGATGACGGCTGGTCTTGAGACTTTGAAAATTATCACGGCTGAGCCAGAGGACGGCAAGGGCGACTACGTGCGCGAGCTTACGCTCAAGGTGAAGAAGCTGCTGCTCGGCTGGCAGGCTAAAGCGCAGGAGGCAGGCGTGGCCATCCAGGCCCATCAGGCCGGCTCCATGTTCGGCATTTTCTTCAGCGAGCAGGAGGTCTGGGACTACGATGACGCCTGCGCCGCCGACCAGGAGGCGTTCAAAGTCTGGTTCAAGAGCATGCTGGAGCAGGGCATCTACCTCGCGCCGTCGCAGTTTGAGACGCTCTTTATGAGCGGTGCGCATACGGACGCGGACATCGAGCGCACGATAGAGGCTGCAGGCATAGCTTTCGCCGCTGTCGCCGCGGCGCGCAAGTAACTATGGATATAGAGAAAGTACGGCAGGAAATTTACACAGCTTTAGGGCGGCAGGACTGGGCTGCGGCGCGGCAATATTGTGCGCAGCTGGCAGAGCGGGAGCCCGTGGAGGCGGCGGGGCTCGTCGTGAGCAGCTATGTGGAGGCTGGCGATACGACGGGGGCCGCCGCTGCTCTGGTGCAGCTCCGCTCGCTGGCCCCGCAGGACCTCTATACGCAGTTCCTTACGGCACGCGTGGCCTTTATGCAGCGGCGCTATGTGACAGCGCGCGACCTCCTGCAAAAGCTGCTGGCGCAGCCGGACGTGCCGGACGTCTACGTCGAGAAACTCGCCAATTTGCTCGGGCAGTGCGCGCGTGAGCTCGGCGACAGTGAGACGAGCGTGGCAGCGTACCGGCGGGCGGCAGAGGCAGCTAAGGATGCGCCCACGGCGGCGCTCGAGTACAGCAACTATCTCTTTAACCGGCACTATCTGCCGCAGACAGATCTCGCAGCCGAGCGGGAGGCAGCGGCAGGATTTGGACAGTTCTTTGCGCACTTACAGCCCTTGTGTCCAGCAGTGAGCTATCGCGACGCGGCGGCCGCATCGCACCTGTTGTCTATAACGGCTGGTTCACAGCAGGTCGGGGTTGCTGGACGGAAATTGCGTATTGGCTTTCTCTCGCCAGATTTCCGCCAGCATGTTGTGCTCTGTTTCAGCTACGTGCTCGTGACGCATTACGACCATGAGCAGTTCGCGGTATTTGCCTATATGACGGGACCGGAGGATGCCTACAGCGCGCAGGTGGCGCAGCGGGTCGACGGCTGGCGCAACCTGCAGGGACTCGCACCAGAGGCGGCGGCACGGCAGATACGGGCCGACGGCATCGATATCCTCATTGACCTCGCGGGGCATACGCGCGGCAATACCTTGCCTATTTTGTCTTGGCGTCCCGCCCCGGTGCAGGTTTCAGGTATCGGCTACTTCGCCTCGACGGGTCTGGCAGCCGTGGACTATTTTCTCGGCGACCGTTATCTCGACGATAAGTCGACGGCGGCAGCCTTTACGGAGACGGTGCTGGCCCTGCCGCAGAGCCATTTTTGCTATCGTCCGCTGCAGGCGGTGCCTGTGACCACAGATATCCCCTGGCTACGCAATGGCTATATCACGTTTGGCAGCTTCAACAATTTTACCAAGGTCAACGACCGCGTGCTCGCCTGCTGGCGGGCCATCCTCGCGGCGGTGCCGGGCAGTCACCTACTGCTCAAGGCCAGCATTTTCGACAGCGAGGAGGGGCGGAAAGAGGCTGAGGCACGGCTGATTGCGGCGGGGCTCGACCTCGCGCGCGTGGAGCGGCGCGGCATCAGCCGGGACTACCTGCGGGAGTACGGCGACCTGGATATCGCGCTTGATACGTTCCCCTATCCAGGCGGTGGCACGAGCTGCGATGCACTCTACATGGGCGTGCCACTCGTGACGCTTAAAGGGAATACGCACGGTGGTCGCTTCGGCTACAGTCTGCTGCAAAATCTCGGCCTCGGCGAGCTCTGCGCCACGAGCGAGGCGGAGTACGTAGCGCGCGCCGTGGGCCTCGCCAGTGACCCCGGGCTCGTGCAGGCGCTGCACACCCAGCTGCGTCCGCTCATGCAGCGTTCGCCGCTCATGGATGCGGCGGCCTACAGTGCGGCAACGGCCGCGGCCTGGCAGACTATCTGGCAACGCTATCAGACGCAATTACAGATGCAAACTCGGCAATCCACGACGCCGCAGATATTGCAGGAGACGAAACGGCAGACACAGCAGCCAGCGGTGCAGGAGCAGGCGCCAACCACAGTGACGCAGCGGTCTAAATCAGTGCGAGCAGGGAGGCAGCCTGTACAAGCCGCAACGGCGCCACCGACCTACGCGGAGCGGCGGCAGTTGCAGCGGCAGCTGGCGGCCTATACGGCGGCGGGCGACTGGCCACAGGCGATGGCCGTCGCTGACCGCGTGCTGCAGGGACTGCCCACGACAGCCGACTACACCGGTCTGCGCGAGGCGGCCATCGTGGCCTACCTCGACGGAGGCAACATAGCGGCGGCCAGTGCGGCGGCCCGTGACCTCACGGCTACGGACGCGTGCGCACTCTATTTAAAGGCAGAGTGCGCGGGGCAGAGCGGTGATACGCAGACGGCGGCCGCCCTCTGCGCGCAGGCGCTGGCCCAGCCGGGGCTGGAGGACTGGCTGCGCGGGGCGTTGGAGCATCGCCGCGCCGAGACTGCGAAAGCCGAGGGTGACAGGGCCACAGCCGCTGCCGCCTATCTGGCCTCCAGTCAGGCGAAGACACTCGCGCAGGGCGCGGCGGCGGACTACAGTAACTATCTGCTCAGTCAGCAATTCCTCACACTGCCGCCAGAGCAGTACCGGCAGGCAGCTGCGGGCTACGGACGGCTCTTTGCGCCAGCGCAGGCTCCTGCACCGTACCGGCACGCGAAGCTGCGTATCGGCTATATTTCGCCGGATTTACACCGCCATATCGTGGCGGCGTTCAGTCAGGCGTTCTTTCAGGCACGCGACGGCGTGCACTTTACGACATACGCGTATTCCACGACGCAGGAGCCGGATGAGGTCACGGCGCAGATCAAACAGCAGGCCGACCACTGGCGCGACCTTGCGGGGTTGAGCTGGGCGGAGCAGGCGGCGCAGATTCGCCGTGACGAGATTGACATCCTCGTGGAGCTGGCCGGGCATACAGGCGACAACGCGTTGCCCGTGCTGGCGTTGCGCCCCGCGCCCTGTCAGCTGTGCGGCATCGGCTATTTCGCCACGACCGGACTGCCCGCCGTGGACGGTTTCCTCGTCGACCGCTATACGGCCCCAGCGGGGGAGGAGGCTTACTTTACGGAGCGGCTGCTGCGCCTGCCGCACAGCCACCTCTGCTATACGCCGCTCATGTTGCATGCTGCCACCAGCCGCGAGGCCCCCTGTCAGCGGCTGGGCGATGTCACGCTCGGCAGCCTGAACCAGCTCGACAAAATCAATGCTGACGTGCTGCGCACCTGGGCGCGCATCCTGCAGGCACTGCCCACGGCGCGGCTGCTCATCAAGGCTGGGGCGCTGAATAAACCGCGCCGCCGGGCGGCATTCCTCGCGCAGGCGCAGGCGGCAGGGCTGGATACGGCGCGCCTCAGCCTGCAGGGCTACAGTGAGGACTATCTCGCGGCCTATGCCGACATCGACATCGCACTCGACACATTCCCCTATCCGGGCGGCGGCACGACCTGCGACGCACTCGCGATGGGCGTACCCGTCGTCACGCTGGCAGGCGCGACGCATCATCAGCGATTCGGCGCCAGTATTCTGGCCAACGTCGGCTTTAACCAGGGCATCGCGCAGGATATGGACGACTACGTGCAGCGTACGGTCGCGCTGGCCAACGACCAGTCCGCGCTAGCGGAGTTGCATCATTCGCTCCCCGAGCGTCTGCAGCGCTCGCCAGTCATGGACCAGCAGGGCTACATGCGGGATTTGGAGCATATTTATACGCTGCTCGCCGCTCACACTGAGCCGGCCAAATGAATTTGCTATGCCAAGCGGGCAGTTACCGCGAGGAATTTCCTCGGGTGACTGCCCGCTTTTTACGTCTATATGTCAGAAAATTCTGGCTGTATGCTATTTGTCCGTAGCGACCTTGCTGTGCTGGATGGCGAAGTCCAGCAGCAGGCCGATGAGCTCATTGCGTGTGCGGCCCGTGGCCTCGCAGAGCGTATTCAGGCGGTCTAGCGTTTCTTCCTTCAGGCGGACGGAGAAGACCTTGTAGCCGTCCTCGCCGCGTTTCTTTTTGGTGATGACCAACGATTCCATATTTCTCACCTCATAACATATTTTAAAAGACTGCACATGATTTTGCTATGCTATAAAATCATGTGCAGCTTATGTTATATGAGATGTTAAAAAATTGTATGATGACTTAATAATAGCAGAGATTTGTCGATATATAAAATAGAACATAATAAATAACATAAATTATGTTAGTAACAAACAGTACGGCACGGCTAGTGGCGCAGCTGTTTCAGCAGGGAGGCAACGGAGTGAAAATCTCTGAAGTGACGCAGGGACATGCGGTCACAGAGCGTCGGCGTGGGCGGCAGCACACGCGTGGCGGGGATTCTTTTACGCAGACACTGCAGGCGGCGCAGCTGGGCACGCCCGTGCGCTTTTCGGGGCACGCGGCCGACCGGCTCGCCGAGCGGCACATCGCGCTGACGGACGCGGAGCAGGCCAGCCTCGTGCGAGCGGCCGACCAACTGGCGGCCAAGGGCGTCAAAGAGGCGTTCGTGCACGTGCCCGGCAAGGCCGTGCTCATCCTCAGTGTGCCACAGCGGGTCGTGGTCACGGCTGTGGACGGCGCCAGCATGCGGGAAAGGATTTTTACGAATATTGACAGTGCGGTCATCCTCAGCGATGACCAGGAAAAGGAGCAGTGATTCACTATGATGCGTTCCCTGTTTTCCGGTGTCTCGGGCCTC
>ONCF01000025.1 GCA_900316275.1 uncultured Veillonellaceae bacterium | reverse complement strand
GTCTATAATGGAGCGCCTCGCCCCGCGCCGCCTCGCCGAAGACTGGGACAACCCCGGCCTCCTCGTCGGCAGCCCGGAGCAGGAGGTGCGCGGCATCATCACCTGCCTCGACGCCAGCGAAAACGTACTCGAGCAGGCCATGGAGCACGGCGCCAACCTCATCATCAGCCACCATCCGCTCATCTTCCACGCGCAAAAAGCCATCCGCACCGACCAGCCCCTCGGCGGTCTGCTGGCCAAACTCCTGCAAAACAACATCGCCGTCTTCGCCGCCCACACCAACCTCGACATCGCTGAGGGCGGCGTCAACGACGTGCTGGCACAAAAAATCGGCCTCGAAAAACTCGCGAGCTTCGTCATCACCAACCAGGACCCAGACGGCACCACCCACAGCCTCGGCCGCACAGGCTACCTGCCACAGCCCATGACCATAGCCGGCTTCGCCGCGCACGTCCGCGAGGCACTGCCCTGCACCCACCTGCGCTACACCGACGCCGGCCCCCGTCCCGTGCGCAAAATCGCCCTCTGCAGCGGCGCCGGCGCCGAATACATCGCCCGCGCCGCGCGCCTCGGCGCCGACTGCTACCTCACCGGCGACGTCCGCTACCACGACGCCCAGCACGCCGCTGCTCTCGGCATCCACCTCATCGACGCCGGCCACTTCGCCACCGAGTTCCCCATCGCCGCCGCGCTGGCGGCACGGCTGAGAGAGGAGCTCCCCGACGTACCAGTCTACGAGGACACAGAGTCGAGTGACTTTTTCGATTTTTTGTAAAGGTTGACGCAAGCTGTAAAGTTAGGCTATAATGAACGTTAGCTGTAAACACTCCCGTCTGCGGTGCAGGCGGGATTTTCTATAGGAGGCAACAGTATGGAGAAATACAACCCGCAAGCCATCGAGCAAAAATGGCAGGATAAATGGGCACACGACGCGGCCTACAAAACCGAAGCCGACCCGGCGCGCCCCAAATACTACGCGCTCGAAATGTTCCCGTACCCCTCCGGCAACCTCCACATGGGCCACGTCCGCAACTACTCCATCGGCGACGTCATGGCTCGCTACAAAACCATGGAGGGCTACAACGTCCTGCACCCCATGGGCTTCGACTCCTTCGGCATGCCGGCCGAAAACGCCGCCATCAAACACGGCGTGCGCCCCGGCGACTGGACCCTCGACAACATCGCCAACATGGAGCGCCAGCAGAAATCCATGGGCCTCTCCTACGACTGGGACCGCGAAGTCATCACCTGCAAACCAGACTACTACAAATGGACCCAGTGGCTCTTCGAACTCTTCTACAAACGCGGTCTTGCCTACAAGAAAAAAGCCAGCGTCAACTGGTGCGACACCTGCGGCACCGTGCTCGCCAACGAGCAGGTCATCGACGGCAAATGCTGGCGCTGCGACTCCGAGGTGCACAAAAAAGACCTCTCGCAGTGGTTCCTGAAAATCACCGACTACGCCGACGTCCTGCTCCAAGACCTCGACAAACTCCCCGGCTGGCCCGAGCGCGTCAAGACCATGCAGCGCAACTGGATCGGCCGCAGCGAGGGCCTCGAGTTCACGTTCGACATCCCGGCCCTGCACGACACGGTCACCGTCTACACCACGCGCCCCGACACCGCCTACGGCGTGACCTTCCTCGCGCTCGCCGCCGAGCACCCGCTCGTCGAGAAAATCTGCGCCCAGAGCCCAAAGGCTGCGGAAATCAAAGCCTTTCAGGAAAAAGTCCGCAACCAGAGCGACATTGAGCGCACCTCCAGCGAGTCCGAGAAAGAGGGTATCAACACCGGCGTTACCTGCGTGAACCCCTTCAACGGTAACGAGGTCCAGATCTGGGTCACGAACTACGTGCTCGCCGACTACGGCACCGGCGCTGTCATGGGCGTGCCGAGTGGCGACCAGCGCGACTGGATGTTCGCAAAAAAATACTCCATCCCGATGATTCTCACCATCGAACCGAAGGACGAGCACCTCGACCTCGCGACCATGACCGCGGCCTATACCGAGAAAGACGGCGTGCTCGTCAACTCCGCCGAATTCACCGGCATGGAGATGCACAAAGCCATGGCGGGCATCATGGACAAAGCCGAAAAAGAAGGCTTCGGCAAGCGCCGCGTCAACTACCGCCTGCGCGACTGGCTCATCTCGCGTCAGCGCTACTGGGGCGCGCCCATCCCGGTCATCAACTGCCCGCACTGCGGCGAGGTGCTCGTACCGGAGGAGGACCTGCCGGTCATGCTGCCGGAGAACGTCTCCTTTGCACAGGGTGCCGTCTCGCCGCTTGCGCAGTGCGACGAATTCGTGCATTGCAAATGCCCCAAATGCGGCGCCGACGCCACGCGCGAGACCGACACGATGGACACCTTCATCTGCTCCTCGTGGTACTTCCTGCGCTACACCGACCCGCACAACACGGAGCTGCCGTTCGCGCCGGACAAAGTCAACTACTGGGCGCCCGTCGACCAGTACATCGGCGGCATCGAGCACGCCATTTTGCACCTGCTCTACGCGCGCTTCTTTACCAAGGTGCTGCACGACGCCGGCCTCGTCGACTTTGACGAGCCGTTCCACAACCTGCTCACGCAGGGCATGGTGCTGAAAGACGGCTCCAAAATGTCGAAATCCAAGGGCAACGTCGTCTCGCCCGAGGAAATCATCAAAAAATACGGCGCCGACACCGCGCGCCTCTTTATCCTCTTCGCTGCGCCGGTTGACCGCGACCTCGAGTGGAGCGACCAGGGCGTCGAGGGCTCGTACCGCTTCCTCAGTCGCGTCTGGCGCATCCTCAGCCACTTCGAGGACGCCATTAAAGGTGCGAGCGATGACTACGACGTGGCCGCCCTCACGAAAGAGGAAAAAGACCTGCGCCGCACGCTGCACGTGACCATCAAGAAAGTCACGGAGGACGTGCGCGACCGCTTCATGTTCAACACGGCCATCTCCAGCATCATGGAGCTCGTCAACGCGCTCTACACGTTCCAGGATAGACCACTGGACGTGCAAGCAGGTAAGGGTGCTACTAAAGCCGATAAAGCAGGGGCGGGCAAACCGCTGAATGCCGGCCTTGCGCGCGAGACGGCGCGCAACCTGCTCCTGATGCTCGCGCCGTTCGCGCCGCACATCACGGAGGAGCTCTGGAGCCGCCTGTTCGCAACGGGCAGCATCCACCAGCAGCACTGGCCGCAGTACGACGAGCAGGCCCTCGCGCAGGACAGCGTCGAGATCGTGCTGCAGATCAACGGCAAAGTCCGCGGCAAAGTCAGCCTCGCACCCGGCCTCGACCGCGCGGCTCTGCAGGAGGCCATGCTCGCGACGCCGCGCGCCCAGGAGCTCACGGCCGGCAAGACCATCGTCAAAGTCATCGCCGTCCCGCAGAAGCTTGTCAACATAGTAGTCAAGGGGTGACGACCCCTTTAGTATAGTGAATGGGGTGACGACCCTCTCAGTCGCCTAGCGGCGACAGCTCCCCCAGAGGGGGAGCCTTTTTTGTTTGTGCCGCAACCAAAGCCTCCCCCTCTGGGGGAGGTGCCGAGCGCAGCGAGGCGGAGAGGGTCGTCACTCCGTTCCCCATACAGCCAGATTTAGAGCATTTCCTCTTGAATCTGGCTGTATTTTTTTGTACAATATTACATATGGATTACTGTCACTTTACATTTACATTCTACGGATAGCAACAACACGGCGGGCCACCCGCCCCAACGGAAGGAAGTCACGATATGCTGAAAGCGTATGCCATCGAGGATCTCAAACCCGGCATGAAAGTCGGCCGCGACGTCATAGACCATGACGGCACCGTGCTCATCAACGCCGGTCTCGCGCTCACCAACGAAATGATATTCGGCCTGCTCGACCGGCCCATTTTCTCCATCTACATCGACGAGGGGAGTGGAGTCCCCGTCGAGGTACCGGGCCGCGACCACCTGCTCGACGCCGGCTACGTCAACGACTACAGCATCGTCTACGCGCAGGTTGTCGACCTGTTCGAGCAGCTGCGCGCCGGCGCCCCGCTCGACGAGCACGCCATCGGGCAGATCATGGAGCCGCTGAACGGCAAAGACCTCTGCAACGGCATCAAGGCCGTCTCGCAGATTCACAACATGACGCGCAAAGGCGACTACCTCGTGCATCACTGCATGCACGTCGCCATCCTCGCGGGCATCATGGGCCGCCGCGAGCGCCTGCCGCGCGAGGAGCTCTATGACCTCGTGCTCGCCGGCCTGCTCATCGACTGCGGCAAGACGCGCATCGACCCCGCTATTCTCAACAAACAGGGCAAGCTCACGGACGAGGAATTCGCCGAGATGCGCAAACACGCCGAGTACGGCTACCAGCTCATCAAGGACAGCCCGCTCGGCACGAAACGCGACATCACGCTCGGCGTACTGCAGCATCACGAGCGCAGCGACGGCTCCGGCTATCCTTACGGCTCCACGCAGGACGAAATCTCGACGTTCGGCCGCATCCTCGCCATCCTCGACATCTACGACGCCATGGCGGCGGACAAGAGCTACGCCAAGCGCAAATCCCCGTTTGACATCTTCGCTATCCTCTACGATGACATCCTCGCGGGTAAGCTCGACGCCACCTGGGGCGTGAAATTCATCCGCCACCTCTGCCAGGACCTCAACGGCAACTGGGTCGCGCTCTCCAACGGCGCCAAGGGCCGCATCGTCTATATCGACCCCAGCCGCGTCTCCTCCATGCCCATCGTGCAGACCACGACGAATGCCTTCCTCGACCTCAACAAGGAAAAAGATATCCACATCGAGGCAATCCTCACCGCCGACGAGGCCATAGAGGCGTGATGAGAATGTACACAGTCCCCATGGCTCCCCATCTGGGGGAGCTGTCAGCGCAGCTGACTGAGAGGGTCGTCACCCCATGAATCTAACCGCACCAACAGATGCTCACTACATGCGTGAGGCCCTAAAAGAGGCCGAGGCGGCCGCCGCCACGGGCGAAATCCCCATCGGCTGCGTCATCACGGCCTCCGACGGCCGCCTTCTCGCCCGCGCCCACAACCTGCGCGAGACTGACCACGACGCCACGGCCCATGCCGAGATCGTCGCCATCCGCCGGGCAGGGGAGGCCCTCGGCGACTGGCACCTCACGGGCTGCACACTCTACGTCACCGTCGAGCCCTGTCCCATGTGTGCCGGCGCCTGTGTCAACGCCCGCCTCGCGCGTATCGTCTACGGCGTCCCCGACTACCGCGCCGGTGCCTGCGAATCCATCCTCAACATCCCGCAGCACCCGGCCCTCAACCATCACCCCGCCATCACGGCCGGCATCCTGGAGCAGGACTGCCGCGCCCTCATGCAGACTTTTTTTCAGCAACGCCGTTATCCAGACCTTCGCGTGAGTGTCGATGAGGTCTTTGAAGACGCCGACGCCTTCGAAGACTGAAATGTCCTGTGTCCTTTCTTAACGCCAGGCCGTTCGTCTTGGCATTTTTAGCAAATAGCATCGTGAAGGTGATACTGATATGCAACAGAAGGGGCGTCATCTCGTCAGCTAGAGCGAAGACGCACGCATCAAGCAGGCCATGCAGAGCATGGATATCCAGATTGTCGATGCCGCAGACCTGACGAAAAAGCCCTCCGAGCCGAAAAAAGAAACTCATCACCGCCAGCGTCTGCCTCCTGGCTTTCGGCTACAGCCTCATGATGTACAAGCGGGAAGCATAATTCAGAACATATTTATATAGCACAGGCCGTTACGGCTATAGAACTGTAACATCCTGTGTTATATTTTTGTCCTATTGCATTACACAATCATGTGTGCTATCGTAGAATACAGCAAAAGACGAATGTAACTGCAGGCAAATTCGTGG
>ONCF01000047.1 GCA_900316275.1 uncultured Veillonellaceae bacterium | reverse complement strand
GTCCTGCGAGCCGACCTGCTGGAAATACGTGAACTGCGTGATCTCCATGCCGTCGAGCCAGACCTCCCAGCCGAGGCCCCAGGCACCGAGTGTCGGCGACTCCCAGTTGTCCTCGACGAAGCGCACGTCGTGCTCCTGCAGATTGATACCGAGACGCTCGAGCGAGGCGAGGTAGAGCTCCTGAATGTTGTTCGGCGACGGCTTCATGATGACCTGGAACTGGTGGTGCTGGTAGAGACGGTTCGGGTTGTCACCGTAGCGGCCGTCGGCCGGGCGGCGGCTCGGCTCCACGTAGGCGACATGCCAAGGCTCCGGGCCGAGCACGCGCAGGAAGGTCGACGGGTTCATCGTGCCGGCGCCCTTTTCCACATCGTAGGCCTCCGCCAGGATGCAGCCCTGCTCCGCCCAAAACTGCTGCAGGGCCAGGACAATTTCCTGATAGTTCATTGAAAAAACTCCTTTAAAGTGGTGTTACAGGGGCAAAAGAAAAACGTCCCTGCAACACAATAACATGTTACAGAGACGAGTGTAGCAAAAGTAAGCGTTAATGTCAAATTAGCTGAGCAGGCTGAGGGCGGCGCCGCGGCTGTGGTTGTTCAGTGCGCCGAGCGTCTGCTGGCTGAGGCTCGCCATACCCTGCTTGATAGCCCAGAGAGCCATCTGGTCCTGCGTGTTCGAGCTCGCGAGCTTCGTGGCCTCGGCCGCGATGTCCGTGTCGCCCTCGGTGCTCACGGTGTTGTAGAGGTTCTCGGCCTGCGTCGTGAGGTTCGCCGACTGGTAGCCGAGGCCCTGCTGCGCGGCGCCGATGGTCGTGGCCTGGTCGAGGGCGCTGTTCAGCGCGCTGTCCACCGTGTCGAGCGCACTGGCGAGCGAGGATTTGTCCGTGAGATTAATCGTGCTGTTGCCCTCGCTGTCCATGAGGCCGAGGCCCTGGGACGTGAGGTTGCCGAGCTGCACGTTCGTGTAGCCATAGGCCCCCTGCACGGCGACGGTCTTGCTGCCGTCGACGAGGCGCATGCCATTGTACGTAGCGGAGTCCACGTTGTCGTTCAGGCCGGAGATGGTCTGGTTGACCGTGCCCTGCAACGCGGCGAGATCCGTCGTGCCGTTCGTGTCGTTCGCGGCCTCGAGGATGCTCGAGCGCAGGCTGGAGAGCATGCTCACGGCGTTGCCCGCCGCGCCGGAGGCCGTGGAGAGCATGGCGTTCGTGTTCTGCGCGTTCGTGTTCGCCTGCTCCGTCGCGCCGATGTTGGCATACGTGCGCTGGATGATGGCATAGGCCGCAGGCCCGTACGAGGCGCTGGGATATTTGGACCCAGAGGCAATTTTCTGGATACTTTGGTTATGTTGGGTATTTGCAACCTGATGGTTGCGCAGCGAGCTGTTGATTCCGTTCATAATGCTGCCGATACTCATATTTATCCTTCCTTTCTGGCAGGAGAAGTCCTGCTTGACATCTTCCTAGCTATATAGTATACGAAACGCGTGCAAAAAGAAAGGGGTTTTGGTTAAAATTTTGCTAAACCGTGTGCGTAGGGGCTAAACGCCCCGTTTTCAGGCCGTCACCTGCTGGATGAAGGCCAGTGAGCGCAGCGGATGGCCGATGATGGTCGGCAGATAGGCGAGCATGATGCTCTCGGCGGCCACGAGGTCGTGGCCATGAATCCGCAGCTGCGCGGCGCTGCCCCAGTCGAGGTCGCGCAGGGCGACGATGAGCTCGCGCACGCTGGCGGGATAGGGCACGGCCTGCGCCGTGCGGCAGTGCGGACAGAGCGCCCCGCCCTCGTTAATAGCGAAAAAGGCGTCGCCCTGTAGCTCGGCCGCGCAGTGCACGCAGCGCTCGTAGTGCAGCTCGAGCCCCGTGTACTCCAGCAACTGGTAGACAGCCGCGAGTGCCGTCACGCGCGGGTTGCGTGTCTCAAAGGCCGCGAGAATGGCCTGCAGACGCGCATACATCTCGGGCTCGGGCTGGCCCTCGGGCAGGGTCTCGCGCAGGAATTCGGCGACAAAGGCGCCGTAGGCCATGCAGGTGAGGTCCTCCCCCAGCCGTTTATAATGCCGCTGTGTCGTAGCCGTGCGCACGGTGTCGAGGCGCTGGCCCTCGGCGAGCTGGACCTCGAGCTCACTGAAGAGCTGCATGGCGCCCGCGAGCTGACTGCGCGGCCGCCGACAGCCAAAGGCCGTGGCGCGCACGAGGCCGCGCTCGCGGGTAAAGAACGTCATGATTTTGTCGGCCTCGCCCCAGTTTTTGGCGCCGAGCACGATGGCCTCCGTCGTATAGAGCGCCATGGCTTATTTTTCCTGGCCGAAGCCGAAGTTTTTCAGCACGCCGTCGCGGTCACGCCAGTCTTTTTTGACCTTGACCCAGAGGTCGAGGTAGACGCGGTTGCCGAGCAGCGTCTCGATGTCCGCGCGCGCGAGGGCACCGATCTGCTTGAGCATGGCGCCTTTCGCGCCGATGATGATGCCCTTCTGCGAGTCGCGCTCGACGTAGATGGTGGCGCGGATGTAGACGTCGCCGTTGTCGCGCGTGGTCATCTCGTCCGTGTCGACGGCGATGGCGTGCGGCACCTCGTCGCGCGTGAGCTGCAGGCATTTTTCGCGGATGAGCTCGGCGACGATGAGGCGCTCGGGCTGGTCGGTGACCATGTCCTCGGGGTAGTACTGCGGGCCCTCGGGCAGGTATTTTTTGACCTCCGTGAGCAGGCTGTCGAGGTTGGTCTCGTCTTTGGCCGAGATGGGCACGACGCCGGCGAAGGGATATTTCTCGGTGTAGTGCGAGATGATGGGCAGGACCTGCTCTTTTTCAATGAGGTCGAGTTTGTTCACGACGAGGATGACGGGCCGGCGCGTGGCCTGCAGGCGCTCGAGGATGTAGTATTCGCCGGGGCCCATTTTCTCGGTGGCGTCGACGACGAAGAGGATGGCGTCGACCTCCTTGAGCGTGCCCTCGGCGGCCCGCACCATGTATTCGCCGAGTTTGTGGCGCGGTTTATGGATGCCGGGGGTGTCGAGGAAGATGATTTGCGCGTCGGGCTGCGTGAGGATGCAGAGGATGCGGTTGCGCGTGGTCTGCGGTTTGTCGCTCATGATGGCGATTTTTTGCCCGATGAGGGTGTTGATGAGGGTGGATTTGCCCACGTTGGGCCGCCCGATAACGGCGATAAAGCCGGATTTGTGTTCTGCCATATGTTTTACTCCCTTGGGATTCCTAATTTTTCCATAACGAAGCGCTGCTCGGCCTCCATTTCGAGGCGGTCGGCCTCCTCCATGTGGTCGTAGCCGAGGAGGTGCAGCATGCCGTGCACGGTGAGAAAGGCCATTTCGCGGCGCACGCTGTGGCCGTAGTCGGCGGCTTGTTCCTCGGCGCGCTCGACGGAGATGATGAGGTCGCCGAGAATGTTCACGTCGGGGCCGTCCGCGATGTCGGGCTCTTCGCTTTCGTTGAGGGCGAAGGAGAGCACGTCGGTCGGGCGGTCGATGCCGCGATAGTCGCGGTTGAGCTCGTGGATGTAGGCGTTGTTCGTGAGGGTGATGCTGACCTCGCCGTTCTCGACGCCGTAGAGGTGGCCGACGGTCTCGGCGGCCGTGGTGACGTTGTCGATGATTTCCTGCGGGAAAGTCAGGTCCTCGGGGTAGTTGCTAATGATTACGTTCATAGTTTGCTTCCTTTTTGGGTTCGAGGCTGACCCGCCGGGAGGTGGGGGCTGCAGCTCCGCTCCACAAACGACCCGCCTTGGGGCTTTGGTATATCGATTAAACTGTGTGTCGGGCAAGCCGCGACACGTGTATCAGCGAGGCCGTTTCAGGGGCTTGTTTGGCGGGCCGCCGGCTGCGCCGGTTGCAATGTTCCGCTACGCTGCAGCCCCCACCTCCCGGCTTTGGCTAGTGGCTTTCTTTCAACTTTTTCTTCTCTTCCCACTTACCATAAGCCTCTACAATTCTCGTAACCACATCATGTCTAATCACATCAGCTGGTGCCAGTCTGGTGATAGCTATTCCCTTGACATCTCTCAATATTTCTGCAGCCTGGCGCAGGCCGGACTGGACGCCTCGGGGGAGGTCGACCTGGCCGAGGTCGCCGGTGACGACCATTTTCGAGCCAAAGCCGAGGCGGGTGAGAAACATTTTCATCTGCTTTTCGGTCGTGTTCTGGGCTTCATCGAGGATGACGAAGGCGTCTTCGAGGGTGCGGCCGCGCATGTAGGCGAGCGGGGCGATTTCGATGATGCCTTTGGCGAGGAATTTCCTGTAGGTGTCGAGGCCGAGGATGTCCTCCAATGCGTCGTAGAGTGGGCGCAGGTAGGGGTCGACTTTGTCTTGCAGGTCGCCGGGCAGGAAGCCGAGGCGTTCGCCGGCCTCGACGGCGGGACGCGTGAGGATGATGCGGCGCACGTCTTTGCCCCGCAGGGCGGCGACGGCCATGACGACGGCGAGGTAGGTTTTGCCGGTGCCGGCGGGGCCAATCCCGAACGTGATGGCGTGGTGTTTAATCTGCTCGAGGTAGCGGCGCTGGCCGAGGGTCTTGGGGCGCACCTGGCGGCCGCGGGCCGTGACGAGGATGGCGTCGCCGAAGAGGCCGTGCAGGGCCTCCCCCTGCCCCGCCTGCACGAGGCGGATGGCGTAGCGGACTTCGTGCACGGTGAGGGCCGTGCCCTGACGGTAGAGGTACTGCAGCTCGGCGAGGACCTGGGCGGCCTGCCGGACCTGCTGTGCCTCGCCGAAGATGCTCAGCGCGCTGCCGCGGCTCGTGAACTGGCAGTCATAGGCCTCGCGCAGCACCTGTAAAAAGGCGTCGTGTTCGCCGAGCAGCGCGTAGGCCTCCTGGTGGTCGGCGAAGTCGATTTGTTGTTCTGCGGTCTGTTGCAGAGCTGTCACCTGCTCTTTCTATAAAGTATGGCCGAGGTATTTGCATAGCCGCCAGTCGGCCGGCTGGCTTATTTTTGGCACGCCCATGAGCTCACTTTAGTCTACGAGCTGGGCCGTGAATTTTTCAATCATTTTGACGGGCTTGTAAGACTCTTTGGCGTGGCGCAGGCCTTCGAGGCCCATGTCTTCTTCGCGGTTGATGTAGGTCACTCTATCCTGCCAGACGTTAGCGACGTAGGCCTGGTTGATGGCCGTAAAGACGCCGCGCATATTGGGGTCGGCTTTTTCCACGTGCACGACGGCGGTGTCAGTATTGAGCTGCTCGCCGAAGGTGAAGGCGATGATGCGCCCGTCGACGCGGATGGCGCCGCCCTCGAGGCCGAAGAAGGCGTAGTCGTCGAGCACCTCGAGGATGCCGCGCCGCTCGGCTGCGATGAAGGGGTTGTCCTGCTCGGTCGTGGCCGTGCGCAGGCGGTACCAGCTGTCGAGTTCCTGTTTGCACGCGGGGATGAGCTCCTCGGTGATGGGCAGGTATTCGGCCTGCGGGTAGAGTTTGTGGAACGCGTTGAGATGGTTCTTTTTCGCGTGCAGCTTGCGCCCGGAGAGGGTGGCAAGCTTTTCCGCGAGGTAGACGTAGTCGGACTCGTCGCGGTTGCCCGCGATGGTGAAATGGTAGTCCTCCCGCGCGGCCAGCCAGTCGGCGAAGTCTTTTTCGAGGCCCATGAAGTGGACCTCGCGTCCCGCGGCGCGGCAGTGCGCGACGATGTTTGCTACGGCCTCAGGCCACTTTTCCTCGGACGTGAACGTCTGCAGGAACCAGGCCTTTTGCCCGTCGGCGCAGCCGAGGTAGAGCACGCCGTCCTGCTCCCCCACCTGGAGATGGAACGGCTCGCGCCACATGAAGAAATTCGTAAAGCTGAAATGCGCATTTTCGTAGTAACGGCTGTGCAGATAGCGGTCCAAAAGGGGCTTGTCTGCCTTGGTCAGTGCGTGCAATTCTATGTTCATCATGCCTCCAAAAGGTCACAAAGCTAAACTTAGTTTATTTCATTATAGCAGAGATGTCAAAGCCCACAGAGTGACAAAATCACAATGCGCAACAGAGAGCCAAAAAAGAGTTGAGAGTTGGGAGTTGGGAGTGGATTGACCGCAGCCTTGTGGGGCCACGACTATCTCAACTCTCAACTCTTCACTCTCAACTCTAAAAACATCACGCCGCAACCTCCGGGACTGCCACGTAGTCTTGCTTATTTGTAGTACCTGACCCCAGCCTCAAACAGCTGCTGGTCCTTCTCGCCCGGGATATTGCGGGCGACGCTGGCGCCGATGCGCTCGCTGTGGCCCATTTTGCCCAGCACGCGGCCGTCGGGGCTCGTGATGCCCTCGATGGCGTTGACGGAGCCGTTCGGGTTCCACGGGATGAGCATGGAGGGCTGGCCCTGGTCGTCGACGTACTGCGTGGCGAGCTGGCCGCGCTGGCGCAGTTTCGCGACGAGTTCCGGCGAGGCCACGAAGCGGCCCTCGCCGTGCGAGACCGCGATGGTGTGCACGTCGCCGACCTTGACGTTGTTGAACCACGGTGAGAGGTTCGAGGCGACTTTCGTGCGCACCATGCAGGAGACGTGACGGCCGAGCGTGTTGTGCGTGAGCGTCGGCGCGTCGGGCGTGAGGTCGCGGATCTCGCCGTACGGCACAAGGCCGAGCTTGATGAGTGCCTGGAAACCGTTGCAGACGCCGAGCATGAGGCCGTCGCGGTGCTGCAGCAGGCGCATGACCTCCTCGGCGATGCGCGGGTTGCGGAACATGGCCGCGATGAATTTGCCGGAGCCGTCCGGCTCGTCACCACCGGAGAAACCGCCGGGCAGCATCACAATCTGCGAGCGGCGGATGCCCTGCACGATGGCCTCCACGGTCTCCTCGACGGCCTGCGGCGTGAGGTTGCGCACGACGAGCGTCTCCGTCGTCGCCCCCGCCCGCTCCCAGGCACGGGCCGAGTCGTACTCGCAGTTCGTGCCGGGGAACACGGGGATAAAGACGTGCGGCTGCGCCACGGGGGCCACACGCCCCTTCAGCTTGTTGCCGGCCGTGTACGGGCCCCAGCTCGCGCGCTGCTTCGCCGACTGTTTGACCTGCGTGGGGAAGATTTTCTCCAGCGGCGTCGTGTAGGCCGTCTCGGCCTCGGCGAGCGTCACGGCCTCTTTGTCGAACACGATGCTCGGCACGTCCGTCGTCTCACCGAGTTCATAGGCACCCGTGCCCGCGAGCAGCTCGGCCATTTTCGTATTGGGCGCGACCTCGAGCAGGATGGTGCCGTAGTCCGGCGCAAATAGCTCGGCGCGCTTGAGGAAGTGTGTGAATTTGAAACCGATGCGGTTGCCGAGCGTCATCTTCGTGATGGCGGCCGCGATACCGCCCACGCCGACGCTCTGCGCCGCAAAGACCTGGCGTTTTGCCGTCATAGCCTCGATTTTCGTGAAATTCAGCCGCAGAGCCTTGAAGATAGGCAGGTCCTGCGTGTCCTTGCGGCAGGGCACGAGCCAAACTTTGTTGCCCGCGTATTTGAACTCCGGCGAGATGGCGTGGTCGGCCGGCAGCACGTCGACGGCAAACGCGGCGAGTGTCGGCGGTACGTGAATATCCTCGAACGTGCCGGACATGGAGTCCTTGCCGCCGATGGCCGGGATCTCCAGCTCGTGCTGCGCCCAGAGCGCGCCGAGCAGGGCCGCGAACGGCTTGCCCCACTTTTTCGCATCTTTGCCCAGGCTCTCGAAATACTCCTGGAACGTCAGGCGGATGCTCTCCGCGTGGCCGCCGAGCGCGACCATCTTCGCGGCCGCAGCCACGACGGCGTAGAGTGCGCCGTGGAACGGGCTCCAGGTCATAAAGTCGGGGTCGAGGCCGAACGTCATGGCCGTGGCCGTATTCGTCTCCGCACCCTGCACGGGGATTTTTGCGACCATGCCCTCGGCCGGCGTGAGCTGACGGCGGCCGCCAAACGGCATAAGCACCGTGTTGCCGCCGATGGTCGAATCAAAGCGCTCCGCAAGTCCCTTCTGACTGCAGACGTTCAGCTGCTGCAGATTCGCGAGCCAGGCCGCGTTAAAGTTCTGGCGCTGTGCCTCCACGGTCGCGGGAATCTCATGCAGATAGCGGTGCTCCGCGTCCGGCTGCGTGACCGTCGCCATGACGTGCTGGCGCACGCCGTTCGTATCGAGGAACGCGCGGTTCAGCTGCACGATGGCGTGTCCGCGCCACTGCATGATGAGGCGCGGCTCCTCCGTCACGACGGCGACCTGCGTCGACTCCAGGTTTTCCGCGTCCGCGTACTGCTGGAATGCCTGCAAATTCGCCGGGTCGATGACAACGGCCATGCGCTCCTGCGACTCGGAGATGGCAAGTTCCGTGCCGTCGAGGCCGGCGTATTTCTTTTTCACCGCGTCGAGCGCAATGATGAGGCCGTCCGCGAGCTCGCCGATGGCCACGGCCACGCCGCCCGCACCGAAGTCGTTGCAGCGCTTGATCATGCGGCTCACGGCCGGGTTGCGGAACAGGCGCTGGATTTTGCGCTCCGTGGGCGCGTTGCCCTTCTGCACCTCGGCGCCGCAGGTGTGCAGCGACTCCTCCGTGTGCTCTTTTGACGAGCCCGTGGCGCCGCCGATGCCGTCGCGGCCCGTGCGGCCACCGAGCAGCACGATGATGTCGCCCGGCTGCGGGCGCTCGCGCACGACGTTGACTTTCGGCGCAGCCGCGATGACGGCGCCGATTTCCATGCGCTTCGCCATGTAGCCCTCGTGGTAGACCTCGCGCACCTGGCCCGTCGCGAGGCCGATCTGGTTGCCGTAGGAGCTGTAGCCGGCCGCCGCACCGAGCGTGATTTTCTTCTGCGGCAGCTTGCCGGGCAGCGTCTCTTTGAACGGGCGGCGCGGGTCGGCCGCGCCGGTCACGCGCATGGCCTGATAGACGTAGGAGCGGCCGGAAAGCGGGTCGCGGATGGCGCCGCCGAGGCAGGTGGCCGCACCGCCGAACGGCTCGATTTCCGTCGGGTGGTTGTGCGTCTCGTTTTTGAACATGACGAGCCATTCCTCGTCCTTGCCGTCCACATCCACGTGCACGACGATGCTGCAGGCGTTGATTTCCTCGGATTTATCGAGGTCCGCCAGCTTGCCCTGCCGGCGCAGCGCCTTCATGCCGATGACGGCGAGGTCCATGAGCGTGACGTCGCGCAGCTGACTGCCGTAGCAGGCCTCGCGGTCGGCGAGGTACTGTTTGTAGGCCGCCGTGAGCGCGGGCGAGAAATAGCCCTCCTCGATGTCCACCATGTCGATGGCCGTCGTGAACGTCGTGTGGCGGCAGTGGTCGGACCAGTACGTATCGATGACGCGCAGCTCCGTGATGGTCGGCGCGCGGTGCTCCGTGTCGCGGAAATAGCCCTGGCAGAACTGGAGGTCCTCAAAGCTCATGGCAAAGCCGCATTTATCCATAAAGGCATGCAGACCCGCGTCGTCCAAGGTGTTGAAGTCCTCGAGCACGGCGACGTCCGCCGGCTCTTTATAGTGCATATCGAGCGACTCGGGCTTGTCCAGCGAAGCCTCACGGCTCTCCACGGCGTTGATGCAGTAGGCCTTGATTTTCGCGAAGTCCTCCTGGCTCACGTTGCCCACGATGATGATGACGCGCGCCGTGGCAATCTGCGGACGCTCCTTCTGCGTGACGAGCTGCACGCACTGCGCCGCAGAATCGGCGCGCTGGTCGAACTGGCCGGGCAGGTACTCGATGGCAAAGATGCGCGAGTTCGGGAAATGCGGCAGTTTCTCCTCGTAGACGACGTCGACAGTCGGCTCGGAGAACACGACGGATTTCACCTGCGCATACTCCGCGTCGCTCAGGCCCTCGATGTCGTAGCGGTTGATGACGCGCACCGCCGTCAGGCCCGTGAGCCGGAACGTCTCGATGAGGTCGTCCTTCAGCTGCTGCGCCGGGATGTCAAAAAAGCCCTGACGTTTCTCGACAAAAATTCTTCTTACACTCATGGGTACTCTCTGCCTCCAAAACCAGTGAACATAAAGCAAAAAATATACAGAAACAGGCATAGCTGCCTTTTCCCCTGCAGCCATGCCTGCTTATTGCGTTATAACATATCAACCGGCACTTTGACGACGACTTTCGTCACGTGGCACGGCTCATCCTCTACGGCTCCTTTTGGGCGGTGTACGTCCTCGGGATAGAGCACAGCAAAGGCGCCCGGCGTCAGCACGATGTCGCTGTCCGGGACGAGGCGCGCGTAAAAGCCCACGTCTTTCTGGGCATCATAGGCCTCGGAGACCTGCAGGTCCGGGCTCAGCGGGCACCAGCCCATGTACTCCTCGCCCTCGACGATGTACTGGATGTCCACGAATTTCTCGTGCGCCTCGGGACGGCACTCAGCCACGGGCTTCGTCGTGTAGCGCTGCACGTTGGCCTTGATGCCCTCCGCGATGGTGTACGCACCGTCCGCCATCTGGGTGAAATCGTGGTCGCGCAGATAGCGCAGGGCATTGAGAATAGCCTCGGGATACTCGACATGCGTCTTTTCCAGCGTGTCGACTGTGCCAATAAACATGAGCCTTACCTTACCTTTCTATCAATAAAAAACATCGTAACTGTTTTCCCGTCTGAAATTGTAAAGTTCCCCCGCTGGCCACATCTGTGGTCAACTTCTTCTATTGTACCGAAAACTACGCGTTTATGCAAGAAGAACATCCATCTTCTTTCCGCTGGTCAGGCGTCCTTTTCGCGTAAAATTGGCAGAAAATTGTCATTAATGTACCAAACAAAGCCCGTTAGCTATTGCATTGGGCGCCTTTTTTATGCTACTCTTAAGGTGTTAATTTGTATACAAAATAAAGGGGGATTTTTTATGCGTGAACTCCTCGAGCTCCTCGAGCAGGATGCCCGCCGCCCAGTGAGCGAGCTGGCACCGATACTCAAAAAGAGCGAATACGAAGTCGAGCAGGACATCAAGAAGCTGGAAAAGGACCATGTCATCCTCGCCTACAACACGCTCATCGACTGGGAAAAGTTCGGTGATGATGTCGTGACGGCCATGATTGAGGTCAATCTCACGCCGCAGCGCGAGGTCGGCTTCGACGCCATCGCGGAGCGCATTTACCGTTTCGACGAGGTACGCACGGTCTACCTCATGAGCGGCAGTTTCGACCTCATGGTCATCATCGAGGGCAAGTCGCTGAAAGAAGTCGCGAATTTCGTCGCGAAGCGCCTCGCCACCATCGAGGGCGTCACGGCGACGCGCAGCCATTTCATGCTGAAACCGTACAAAAAGGATGGCGTCATCGTCAACGACGAGGAACGTGACCGCAGATTGGTGGTGTCCCCCTGATGCTGGAATCGCGCTCAGACTGGCATGACCGCCTGTCGCCGACGGTCAACGCCATTGCCCCCTCGGGCATCCGCAAATTTTTCGATATCGCGGCGCAGATGGAGGACGTCATCTCACTCGGCGTCGGCGAGCCGGATTTCGTCACGCCCTGGCCCATCCGCGAGGCCTGCATCTACGGCCTCGAGCAGGGCTACACGTCCTACACGGCGAACCGCGGCCTCATGGAGCTGCGCCAGGAAATCGCCAAGATGTACGCCACGCGCTACGATGTGCACTACGACGCGGGCACGGATATCCTCGTGACCGTCGGCGTCAGCGAGGCCATGGACCTCGCCATGCGCGCGCTGCTGCATCCGGGCGACGAGGTGCTTATCCCCGAGCCCTGCTACGTCTCCTATGCGGCCTGCACGACGCTCGCGGGCGGCGTGCCCGTGCCCGTGCCCGCGAAGCTCGAGCACGAGTTCCGCATCACGGCCGCCGAGCTGGAGGAGCATGTGACGCCGAAAACGAAAGTGCTGCTCATCGGCTACCCGAACAATCCGACGGGTGCCATTATGACGCGCAAAGACCTCGAGGAAATCGCGGACTTCGCCGAGAAATACGACCTCATCGTCATTTCCGACGCAATCTACGGTGCCCTCACGTACGGCGGCGAGGAGCACGCCTGCTTTGCCAGCCTGCCGCGCATGCAGGAGCGCACGGTGCTGCTCAATGGCTTCTCGAAGGCCTATGCCATGACGGGCTGGCGCATCGGCTACGCCATGGGCAACCCGACCATCATCGCGGCCATGACGAAAATCCACCAGTACACGATGCTCTGCGCGCCCGTGACGGCTCAGTGCGGCGCTATCGAGGCCCTGCGCCACGGCGAAAAGGCGCGCAAGAAGATGCTCGCGGAGTATGACCGCCGCCGCCGGCTCATCTACGACGGCTTCATGAAGATGGGTCTGAACTGCTTCGAGCCGAAGGGCGCGTTCTACATCTTCCCCGACATCACGAGCACGGGCTACACGTCCGACGAGTTCGCCGAGGAGCTGCTGCAGGCCGAGCACGTCGCACTCGTGCCGGGCACGGCGTTCGGCGCCTGTGGCGAGGGCCACGTGCGCTGCTCCTACGCCACATCCATCGACAAAATCGCCGAAGCGCTCGCGCGCATCGAGAACTTCCTGCGACATCACCGCAAATAAGGGTTGCGTCTGCGCTCCCGCCGACCATACATTGTATCTTGTAACAGTTGCAGGTTGGCCGAGCCGCATCGGCACAGCATATACACTGCAAAAAGGCCAGCTGCCTGACGGAAGAACCGTCCGGGCCGCTGGCCTTTTTATGTAACTATATTTTGCTGGCTGCTATCAGAACTTCACCGTGAGGCCGGCACCTACGCCGTGCTCGTGGTGGTCGAGGCCGTCGAGCTTCGTGTTGTGATAGTTGACGTTGAGGTCCACGTTGAACAGGATGTTCTTGTTCAGACCGACCTGCACCTCGTTGAAGTCCTTGCCCGCCACATAGGAGGCATAGGCATCGAGACCCATGACGCGCGGCGTGCTCACCGCGACGCCGCCGAACGCGTTGTCGTTGTCGCCGGGCATTTTCCAGCGGTAGCCGCCGATGAGTTTCACCTGCGAACCCACGACGTCGTACTGCAGGTACACATCCTGCGTGTCCTTGCCGTACTCGTCGCGGTCGGCATGCTCATAGCCGAGCGTAGCTTTATTCGTAATCTTGTGCTCGAGGTACTGCTCCTTCGAGCCCGCGCCGATAGCCGTCTCGTTGGCTGCCATCTGATTCACCGGCGCCGCCATGACGGACGCGCTGCCCAGCGTCATAATAGCCGCGGCGATAGCCAAAGTCTTTTTCATCGTGTAAAACCCTCCTAGAATAACTTGGAACTATATTAACGGTTCCCCAATCGCGTTATATTCTATAGCATAGACATGAGAGTGTCAAATCCATTCGCATTAAAATACGTCTATAGGAAACTAGTCCTACAAACGAAAAAGGCAGCCTGCACCGCAGACTGCCCTCTTCATATAAAAACCGCTCACTCTAGCGGTTTGAATTCGCTGGTGCGCTCGGGGAGAGTCGAACTCCCGCCTCAGGCTCCGGAGGCCCACGTCCTATCCACTGGACTACGAGCGCACATCATATAAATAGTTGCCTTGACAACACGAAATATTATAGCAAAACCGACCGTAATTGTCAATCTGCGGCCCACAAATGCCAGCCGCGTCGTGTGGTGCACGCTATCCTCCTGCCTGCGGACGGATTTATGGACAGCCTGCAACAAAATATGGTTGACAAGTGGCTATACAGTCGCTATAATGTAAACCATATTAAACATGTATGATTTATTTCAGAATCATCACGTTGCCGCATTTATCTTTTTTAGTGAGAAAGAAGGATTCATTATGGCAGAAACTGACAAGCACGCGCAGACGGTGCAGGAGCAGGCTGACGCGGCCATCCGCCGCAGCCGCCAGGAGCAGCACCATCAGCGCCAGTTCGTCCTCTGGTTCGGTGCGCTCATCCTCGGTGGCGTGCTCGGCTGGCTCGGCATTCAGCCGCTCAACGATTTGTTCAACTTTATCGCGACGGTGTTCACACGCCTGTTCCAGTTCATCGCGGTGCCGACCATCGCGCTCGCAGTCATCACGACGCTCTCCGCGCTCGGCGCCAAGGAGAACACGGGCCGCATCTTTGGCCATGCCGTCGTCTACACGCTGCTGACGACCATCGCGGCCGCGGCTATTGGCCTCGTGCTCTACCTCTGGATTGCGCCGGACAATCTGCCCGCCGAGGCCATCGGCGCGGCGACGGCTGACGTGCCCGTGCAGAAGCTGGGCTCGCTTTCCTACTACGACCATTTCCTCTCCGTCATCCCGAACAACTTCGTGCAGCCGTTCGTGGCGGGCAACGTGCTCTCCGTCATGCTCATCGCGGCGGCCACGGGCCTCGCGCTCGCCTTCATGCCAAAGACGGAGAACCGCGCCGCGCTGCTGAAGGTGCTCTACGGGGCGCAGGAGCTGCTGTTTACGCTCATCCGCGCCCTGCTGTTTATCCTGCCCGTCGGCATCCTCGCCTTTGCGGGCCAGCTCTCGGCGCAGATTGAGGCCGGCGTCATCGTCGGCGCGCTCGGCAAATACACGGCCGTGGTGCTCGGCGGCAACTTTATCCAGTTCTTCGTCGTGCTGCCACTGTTCCTGCTCGTACGTGGCCTGAACCCGCTGTATGTATTCCGCAAAATGGCTCCGGCTATCGCCGTGGCGCTCTTTACCAAGAGCTCAGCGGGCACGCTGCCCGTGACGCTGGCCTCGGCCGAGAACAACCTCAAAGTCGACCGCCGCGTCTCGCGTTTCGTACTGCCTATCTGCACGACCATCAACATGAACGGCTGCGCGGCCTTTATCCTCGTCACGTCACTGTTCGTCATGCAGAATGCGGGCTTTGAGCTCTCGCTGGGCACGATGATCAGCTGGCTGTTCATCGCTGTGCTCGCGGCCATCGGCAACGCGGGCGTGCCCATGGGTTGCTATTTCCTCACGCTGTCGCTCATGTCGTCCATCGGCGCCCCCATCGGCCTCTTAGGTATCATCCTGCCTATCTACACGATTATCGATATGATTGAGACGGCCGAGAACGTCTGGTCCGACTCGAGCGTATGCGCCATGACCGACCACGACCTCCAGGGCAAGCTCGGCCCCGCCCCCACCAGCGACGAGGGCGAGCCGTTGTTCAACAACTAAGTCTCGGATCCCCACAGGCTACCCACACACGGGTGGCCTGTTTTTTATTTTACAAAAACTTTACATAAAGTGATATAATACCTCATATCCGATAGGGCTCCGCAACGGCAACTGGCGGTATAGCAACGCTACGCTGAGAAAATTTGCTACAAGAAAAATTTTTCCGGGAATTAATCCTGTAAAAGTTCCAGCGGTGCATACGACCTGTTAGCCAATCATGCTTCGCTGACGCTCGCATTCTTGGACAGGTCAGTAAAAACGCGCTTCGCTTGAACGGTTGAAACTTTTACGAGGGTTCTAGTCGGAAAATTTTTTCTTGCTTAACGCAAATTTTCAACGCTTCGCTTATGCTATACCGCCAGTTGCCTGCCACAAATCGGCGTTCTTGTACGTGGGTTCCCTCAAACTCTCCCCATAATTTCATCTCTACGAAAGGAGCTTCCTTTGCATAATTTACCTGCTATTTTACTATGCAACGTCTTTGGCATTGCCCTCTTTTCCTGGTGGTATCTGCCTATAGGACGTGACTTCTGGTTTACCGTAGATAGCAACATCTTTATGTTCTTCAACCACCTGCTTACACAAAGCCAAGCATTTCTCTATCTTGTTGCTTTCACTAACTTGCGACCGTTCGACGCGGTGGCTTTTCTCGCAATGCTGGGCATCTATGTGTACCACTACCGCAAACTGGATACGGCGGGGCGGAGATGGCTGCTGTGCATGGGCGCTGCGATGCTCGTGGGCGCGGTGTTTGACAAGGTCTTTACGGAGACGCTCTCGCATGTGCTGGGCCTCGAGCGTGCGAGCGCCACGAAGTATCTGACGGCTGCTGGCTGGGACGTGAGCCGCGTCTCGGAGCTCTCGGGCTGGCCATGCAAGGACTGGTCCTCGAGCAGCTTTCCCGGCGACCACGGCATGTTCCTGCTCATCTTTGTCTGCTTTGCCGCGCGCTACCTGGGCCGCCGCGCCGGCCTCGCGGCGCTCGCCGTCTTTATCGTCTTTTCCCTGCCGCGCATCATGTCGGGCGCGCACTGGTTCACCGACGTCGCCGTAGGCTCCGTGAGCGCCATCAGCATCCTCATGAGCTGGTACCTCCTCACCCCCGCCGCCGACACCGTCATCCACTACTTCGCCCAGCATGGCAGCCGCCTGCTCGACAAAATCGTCAAATAACACGCACTAAAGCCGTGGACACTGTATCGCACGTACAATGCCCACGGCTTTCTATAACTTCCACCAGTGTCGTATCTTAACAATCATATCTGCCAAAGCCCATGTCAGGCCAGCGTCTGCGTGACTTTCACGTTGCGCGTGTAGAAGCGGTAGAGCGCGCCGAGCAGGAAGACGGTGGGGAACCAGCTCACGGGGTAGGACATCATGACGGTATCGAACGTCGGCCAGGCGACGAAGGCGGTATAGATCCAGAGCACGCGCACGCCGCAGATGGCGACGAGCGTGATGAGTGCGGGCGGCAGGGAGCAGCCGTAGCCGCGCAGCGCGCCGGAGATGAGCTCGATGGTGCCGTCGAGCAGGTAGAAGCCGACGACGTAGTAGATGCGGATGCAGGCGATGGCGATAACCTCGGGATGCGCGTCGAAAATGGCCACGAGCTGCGGCGCGAAAAGGCAGGCCAGCGCGGGCACGACGATGGTGAACGTGGTCATGAGCTTGAGGCCCGCTTTGAACACGTCGCGGCAGCGCGGGATGTTCGCGGCGCCGTAGTTCTGCCCGACAAAGGTGGTCACGGCCTGCCCGAAGGACATCATGAAGCAGTAAATGTTGATTTCTACAATAAAGGCAGCTGACGAGGCGGCCATGACGGTTGGTCCCAGGCTGTTGATGGCCGCCTGGATGACGAGGTTCGAGAGGCAGAATACCATGCCCTGAATGCCCGCCGGCAGGCCGATTTGCAGGATTTCGCGCACGTAGCTGGAATGCCAGTGCAGTGCGGCCGGCTCGAGGTGGATAGTGCCGTGCGCCTGACAGAGCGCGCGGAACAACACCCAGGCGGCCACGTAGTTCGCAATGACCGTGGCCGCGGCCACGCCAGCGATGCCCCAGTTGACCGCCGTGACGGAGAACACATTCAGCGCGATGTTCAGCGCGCTGGCGATGGCGAGCGCGTAGAGCGGCGTCTGCGTGTTGCCACGGCTGCGGAAGATGGCGGCCTCGAAGTTGTAGAGGCCGATGGCCGGCATGCCGAGCATGTAGATGCGCAGATAGAGCTCCGCACTGCCCATGACGGGTCCCGGCACGTCGAGTGCCACGAGCAGCCAGCGCGCTGAGAGCTCGCCGATGACGGTGAGCACGACGCCGAGGATGAGCGCGAGCAGGAATGCCGTGTGCACGGCCTCCATGGTTTCTTTCAGCCGGTGCCCACCGATGCAGCGCGCGATGACGACGTTCGCGCCGAGCGAGATGCCCACGAACAGCGTCACGAACAGGCTGATAATCGGCAGGTTGTTGCCCACGGCCGCAATGGCGTTGCTGCCCACGTACTGGCCGAGGATAAAGACGTCCGCCGTGTTGAAGAGCTGCTGCAGCACCGCCGTAAAGGCCAGCGGCAGCGCAAACGCCGTGAGTGGCCCCAGCAGCGGCCCGTGCAGCATATCGATATCTTTACGGAAAAACATCCGCAACCTCCCCTCTTCTGTGCCTGTCCACGCATCTCCTCTGTCTGAAGTGCCAAGCCATGGGTACCATGAACAGCCATGCACGTTGCTGCAGGCACATTGATGAAAATGCGATATCACCTATTATAACAACTTCCGCGCAAAAGAAAACACCTGCGCGCAAAAACACGCAGGTGTCCATGACAAACAGCCTGACTCAGGCCATAATGTCGATGTTCTGTCCCAGATTCGGGTCGATGCTGGCCTCCAGGCCCTCCAGCAGCTCGCTGGTGCCCTCCGTGGCAGTGTCCATGGCCATTTTCAGCACGGCCGTACCGAGGTCCTGGCTCGCCTGAGCGGCGTGCATCCCCACCGACAGGGCCGCAATGCTCATATCCATGACGCATCCCTCCTCGCCTGTTATATCGTCAGCGCTGCGGGAAAACATAAGCCCGACAGCGAAACTTTCTGCTGCTAATACCACATAGCTGTCCCCATAGTGTCAGGTTCACCACACAGGCGTTCACAGTACTGTACACGGGCTGTCGAATTGCTCTGTTATTTATTTCGCCTCAGCCAGCGCCGCCTGCAGCCCTTTCGCCAGCTGGTCGGCGCAGGACGTGCCGCGCCCGCGGCAGTCGTTGCCTGCGAGCAAAGCCGCAATCGCCTGCGGCTCCGCGCCCTCCACGAGCCGTCCGATAGCCTTGAGGTTGCCGTCACAACCACCCGTAAAGCGCACGTTATGCAATTTGCCGTCCGAAATTTCAAAATCAATCTGTTTCGAGCACACGCCCTGCGGCGTGTAGGAATAAGTTTTCGTCATGGTCTCTCTCCTCAAACACAATCGGTAAAGGCTTCATCGCCGTTCCCTGTCACCATACTGCCTGACAGTATACCACAATCCCAGATTCACTTACGTGACTAAATCACTGCTCCATCAGCATGATTTTGTCGGGCGGAAAGTAGAGCCAGAGGGTCTGGTCGGCGGGCAGCGTGGGAGCGATATGGTGCCAGTCGGCCTTGGGCAGTTCCCAGCGCAGCGGGCGCGCCTCGGGGGCGCCCGCGCGGCGCACCATGACGAGGTAGGAAAAGACGTCCTCGATGACGCGCGTGACCTGCAGGCGCTGGATGTTGGCTGGTACGATAGGCCGTTGTACAGCGTCCGCTGCTGCCTCGTCTCCCCCGCCCTGTGCCAGCGCATTACGATAGGTCTGCGCGGCCTCGACCTGTGTGACGTCACCCGACGCGCAGAAAGCGAGGAAATGCGCACGGACACCTACATAACGCACAAATCGTGGCACTGTTTCCACCTGCAACATAAGTTGCCAGTCCGTGGCCTCCACCTGCGACATGCCGCCTGACTGCTGACCAATATTCTCCACCGCCGAGCTGGCAGTTGACGAGAATTCTGCGGTGGTTACCACCGCATTGCTTTGGTCTGTGACCTGTGCCGCCGAGACGTTTTTACAGCCTGTGAGCACAGTGGCCGCGAGCGTGCCGGGATTGTGAAAGAGCTCCTGGCGGCGGCGCGGGGCCTCCATCTGCCCGCGGGAGATGACGGCCGCGCGGTCGGCGAGGCGGTAGACCTCGCCGCGGTCATGTGAGACAAAGATGGCCGCGCCGTTGTAGGCCTGCAGCACGTCGAGCAGCTCGAGCTCGAGCTGCCATTTCAGGTAGTTGTCGAGCGCGGAGAACGGCTCGTCTAGCAGCAGCAGTTTCGCGTCGGCCGCAAGGATGCGTGCGAGCGCCGCGCGCTGCTGCTGGCCGCCCGAGAGTTCAGCGGGATAGGCGTCCGCCAACTCCTCGAGGTGGAAGCGGCGCAAACCGGCCGCGATTTTCTGCTCCTTTTCCTCCGGCGTCCCCACGGCCACGAAGCGGATATTTTCGCGGATGGTCATGTTGGGGAACAGCGCATAGGACTGGAACAGGTAACCGATGTGGCGCGCCTGCGGCGGCAGGTCGATGCCCTGAGCGCTGTCGTAGAGCACTTGGCCGTCGAGCTCGATGTGGCCGCTATCGGGTGTCGCGAGGCCCGCTATACATTTCAGCGTCATACTTTTGCCGCAGCCTGAGGCGCCGAGCAGGGCGAAGACCTCGTCCTGCATGGTGAAATTGGCGTGCAGGGTGAAGTTGCGCAGTTTTTTCGTGATGTCAACTTTCAGCTGCATGTCAGAGCACCCCCTGCCGTACACCGTGGTTCAGACGCGCCGTCCACCAGTTCATGAGACCGACAAAGAAGAAGGAAAACGCCACGATAATGAGGGCCCACTGCCCCGCGAGGTCGTAGTCGTTGGCCTGCACGGCAGCGTAGATGGCTGTGCTCATGGTCTGCGTGACACCGGGGATGTTGCCGGCGAACATGATGGTGGCGCCGAATTCGCCGAGCGCGCGCGTAAAGGCGAGCACGAGCCCCGCGAGGATACCCGCGCGCGTGTTCGGGATGAGGATGTGCCAGAAAATGCGCCAGTCAGAGACGCCGAGCGTGCGCGCGGCGGCGATGATGTCGGGATTGAGCTGTTCAAAGGCGCCGCGCGCCGTGCGGTACATGAGCGGCAGGGAGACGACGACGGCTGCGATGACGGCGGCGGGCCAGCTGAAGACGATGCTCACGTCAAACGTCTGCAACAAAAACTGCCCGATGGCGCTGCGGCGGCCGAAGGTGAGCAGCAGAAAGTAGCCCACGACGGTCGGCGGCAGCACGAGCGGCAGCGTGATAATGGCGTCCGCGAGCCCCTGCCCCCGCCGCAGCCGCGCCACAAGCAACGCGAGGCCAATCCCCGCAAAAAACGTAATCGCCGTCGCCGCCAGCGCAGTTTTCAACGATATCAACAATGGTGAAATATCCATATGACCTCCCTCTTGAGTACCAGCCCCGGCCGCAGGGGTGGGCAACAACGCTACGCTGAGAAATTTTGCTAAAAGAAAATTTTTCCAAGAATTAATCCTGTAAAAGTTCCAAAACGCGCTGCGCTTGAACGGTTGAAACTTTTACGAGGGTTCTAGTAGGAAAAAATTTCTTTCTTAACGCAAAATTTCAACGCTTCGCTTATGTTGCCCACCCCTGCGGCCTCCCTAAAAGCTAGCGGCGTAAATTGCCACAAACGTAGAGGCAGGCGGCGAGGGTGACTGCATGCAGCGTTGGAAATTTGCGTTAAGCAGGAAAAATTTTTCCGACTAGCTTCCTCTAAAAATGACTTTCGTTCAAGCGAAGCGCGTTTAAGTCTTTTTTAAGGATTAATTCCCGGAAAAATTTTTCCTGTAGCAAATTTACTCAGCGGAATGCAGTTGCCCTCGCCGCCTGCCCTGCCTCGGACTAGCTATCTATGTTACTTAGCCATCGTGAAACCATACTTCTCGAACAAGGCTTTGCTCGTATCATTCTTGAGGAACTGCTCGAAGTCTTTTGCCAGTTCAAGCTGCTTGGAGTCTTTGAGCACTGCGGCTGGGTAGATGATGGGCTTGTGCGTGTTGGCCGGGGCCTTGGCGACGACCTTGACACCGTCGGTGATGGCGGCATCCGTGGCGTAGACGAGGCCGGCGTCGGCCTCACCGCCCTCGACCCAGGCGAGGACCTGGCGCACGTCGGAGCCGTAGACGGCCTTGGCCTTCATGGCGTCGAGCATGTTCATCTTCGTGAAGATTTCCTCGGAGTACTGGCCGACTGGGACGCCCTTCGGCTCGCCGAGTGCGAGGTGCTGCACGGCGTCGCTCTTCAGGTCTTCAAAGCTGGCGATGTTCTTTTTACTGTCTTGCGGCACGATGAGCACGACGTCGTTGACGAGCAGGTCAGCGCGCGTGCCATCGGCGAGCAGGCCCGCCTTTTCCAGCGCGTTCATCTGTTTCTGCGCGGCCGAGACGAAGACGTCGGTGTTGCCGCCATTCTCAATGGCCTGCTGCAGGGCACCGGAGCTGCCGAAGTTGAATTCAACTTTCACGTCAGGATGCTGCTTTTCGTAGTCGGCCGCGATGTCCTGCATGACGTTCGTGAGGCTGGCCGCCGCCGAGACGTGCAGGACTTTCTGCTCGCCCGCCCCCGAGGAGGACGAGGAGCTGCTGGTCGTGGCGGACTGGCCGCCGCAGCCGGCGAGCATGAGGAGCACGCCCGTAAGGAGCGCAGCGGTCGTGAGTTTGCGGTGCAGGTTGAACATGTACATCTTCCTTTCGACACTATAGGCCGCACGTCCGTGTGCGTGCAAAGCAGGGCTCCTGCCTGCTTGTGGGGAACTTTTATTTGCGGGCGCACTCGGCGGTGTCGCCGCGCAGGATTTGCAGGCCGTGGGCGAGCTCGGGCAGGATGAAGCCGAGGCATTCGGCGACGGCTTTCGGACTGCCGGGGAGGTTGACGATGAGCGAGCGGCGCGTGAGGCCGGCCGTGGCGCGGCTGAGCATGGCGCGGTGCGTGACCTGCATGGAGAGGCTGCGCATGGCCTCGGCGATACCGGGGGCCATGCGCTCGCAGACCTCCTGCGTGGCCTCAGGCGTCACGTCGCGCACAGAGAAGCCCGTGCCGCCCGTCGTGACGATGAGGCCGATGCCAAGGTCGGCGTAGGCGCACATCTGGGCCGCGAGCACGTCTTTTTCGTCGGGCAGGATGCAACTGTCGACGACCGTGTAGCCCGCCTCCTGCAGGATGCGCGCGGCCTCGGGGCCGCTCTTGTCCTCGCGCTCGCCGCGGCTGCCCTTGTCGCTGGCCGTGATAACGGCCGCGTCCATGATGATAGGCTCCGTCGTGACCGCGAGCTCCATGCCCGGACGCAGTGTGCCGCCGTGCAGCACGCGGGCAAAGACACCCTCGCGTGGCATGATGCAGTCGCCGACCTGCGTGCGGATAGCGCAGCTCTTGTGGCATTCCTTGCCGATCTGCGTGATCTCGAGCACGACATCACCGGCGCGCAGGCGCGTGCCGATGGGCAGGTCGCGGAAATGGAAACCGTCGGCCACGATATTTTCGCCAAAAGCGCCGAACTTCACATCGACGCCCTTTTTGCGGAAGTCGATAATCTCCTGCTCGCCAAGCAGGCTGACCTGGCGGTGCCATTTGCCCGCATGCGCATCGCCGCGCACGCCGTACTCCGTGACGAAAAAGGCCTCGTCCACCGGCTGCTTTAGTGTCCCCTTCTTCTCGCTCGTGCAAAGTGCTTTGATAATTCCCTGCGTATTCATAGGTTAACCTCCTACCTGATACATAGCCCGTCTATCGCGATTTAGGTCGTGCGCGTCGGTGAAATGGTGCTCGAGCGGCTTGTGCCAGATGCTCTGGCGCAGGGCGAGGCGCAGATTGTCGTCGCTGATGCCCTCGCGCAGCAGCGTGCGCAGGTCGAGCCCATCCTTCGCATTGAGACAGAGTTTCAAAAAGCCCTCGGCCGTGAGGCGCACGCGGTTGCACTCCGTGCAGAATTTATGCTCGATGGCGTCGATGAAACCGACCTGCCCTGTAAAGCCCGGCAAGCGGTAGCAGACGGCGGGGCCGTTCAGGCTGCCCGCCGGCCGCCCCACGAGCTGCAGCGCGAGGCCAAAATGCTGCTCGATGCGGCTGCGCACCTCGGCCATGGGGATGCCCGTGAGACCCGCCGTACGCGCACAGCCGATGGGCATGAGCTCGATAAAGCGCACCTGCACGTCGTCCTGCCGCGCGAGTGCCACGAGACGCGGGATATCGGCCTCGTTGATACCGCGCAACGGCACGCAGTTGATTTTCAGCCGCAGGCCCGCCGCCTGCACCGCCTCGATGCCCGCCAGCACGTCCGCGAGCTCGCCCACGCGTGTGAGACGGTGGAACGTGGCCGCGTCGAGCGTGTCGAGGCTGAGGTTGATGCCGTTGAGGCCCGCCGCTGCGAGGTCTGCGGCCATGCTCCCCAGCTGCACGCCGTTCGTCGTCAGCACGACCTGCTCGATGCCCGGCACGGCTTTGATGTCGCGTACGAGACCCACGAGGCCGCGCCGCACCAGCGGCTCGCCGCCCGTGAGGCGCACTTTGCGCACGCCGAGCTCCGCGAGTGCCCGCACGACGCGCAGGATTTCGTCAAACGTGAGGATGTCCTCGTGGCGCAATTTCTCCACGCCCGCCGCCGGCATGCAATACTGACAGCGCAGATTGCAGCGGTCAGTCAGCGAGAGGCGCAAGTACTCGATTTTGCGTTGTGCGCGGTCTAACATATGCTCACCTTCTTAAAAAAGCATCACTGCGGTGGCCTGACTCCCCACAGGCAGCGGGTCGCTGCCAGCTGGGATGTCGAGGAATGCGTTGCAGCCGACGACGGAGGCCAGACTGCCCGAGGCATGCTGCTGCGGCAGATGCGCCTGACCGTCCGGCGTCACGCGGGCGCGGATAAAACGCCGCCCGCGGCTGACCTTCGGGAAGGCATCGGCGAGCGTGACCGTGCGCTGCGTAAGCGCGAGGTCCGTGCGCCGGCTCATCCGGGCCATGGCGGGGCGCGCGAGCAACTCGAACGTCGCATAGCTCGCAAACGGATTGCCCGAGAGCGCAATCCCCAGCGTGTTGCCCACCGTGTAGGCGATGGCCGGGCCGCCCGGCTTCATGCAGACGCGCCAAAACAGGCGCTCGCCGACCGCCTGCACCACGCCGTGCAGGATGTCCTTTTTGCCGACGGACACGCCGCCCGTCGTGAGGAACAGGTCGACAGTTTTCGCTTTCTCCGCCACCACGGTGGCCGCCGCATCCACATCATCTGGTAAAATGCCCAGCAGCTGTGACTGGAACCCCATTTCCCGCAGGCGTCCCGCGAGAATGTAGAGATTGCTGTTGTAGATTTTGCCGGGGCGCAAGGGCTCGCCCGGTGCGAGCAGCTCGTCGCCCGTGCTCGCGAGCGCGATACGCAGCGGGCGGTAACACGTCACGGCCGCGTAGCCCATGCTCGCGATGACGCCGAGATGCGCCGCTGTCAGGCACTCGCCCGCGTGGGCGATGACCGTGCCTTTAGCCACATCCTCGCCCGCAAAGCAGTAATTTTCGTGTGCGTGCGTCTCGAACGGTACGAAAAGTTTGTCGCCCTCCACCTGCACGCTCTCCTGCCGCACGACGCAGTCGCAGCCCTGCGGGATGGCACCGCCCGTCATGATGCGCACGGCTTTACCCGCGGGCACGGCCTGCGCGTAGTAGTCGCCCGCGCACTCCTCGCCGATAACATCCAGCACGGCCGGCTGCGCCGCACTCGCCCCCGCCGTCGCCGCATAGTGGAACGTGTAGCCATCGAGCGGCGAACGATCAAAAGGCGGATTGTCAAACGCCGCCGTGACATCCACCGCCAGTACGCGCCCGAGCGCGTCCAAGAGCGGCACCTGCTCCGTCGCCGTGAGCTGCGGCGCGTGCGCGAGTATGACCTCGCGGGCCTTTTCTAAAGATAAATCTTGCATAACATATCTCCTCAAGGACACCCCCAGTCGCCTGTCGGCGACAGCCCCCTCTGCGGAGGGGGCCAAGAGGATACTCTCACTCAATGTTGGAAACCGCAGACGGGGTAGTGGCAGGTCGGGCAGCCCTGGCAGAGACCGCCGATGCCCCAGTGGCGGATCTCCTGGCGCGTGAGGCGCTCGCCCGTGAGAATGCGCGGCAGGGCCATGTCAAACACCGTCGCCTGCGCATACATCACGCAGCCCGGCAGGCCCATGACCGGCACCGTGCGCCCGTCGCGCTGAAAATACCCCAGCAGGAACATCGCGCCCGGCAGCACCGGCGCGCCGTACGTCACAATCTCCGCCCCCGCATCGCGAATCGCGGCCGGTGTGCGGTCGTCCGGGTCCACACTCATGCCGCCCGTGCAGAGGATAAGGTCCATGCCGAGTTCCAGCAGCTCGCGGATATTTGCCTCCGTGTGCTCCTTCACATCGTCCGACAGGCGGTGCTCGTTAATCGTGAGCCCGAAGCGCTTCAGCTTGCCCTCAATCACCGGCGTGAACGTATCCTTGATACGCCCGAGGTACACCTCCGTGCCCGTCGTCACCACGCCAACCTTCAGGTCCGTACGGTACGGCCGCAGCCGCAGCAAAGGCCCCTGCCCCGCCACGCGCTGCACCTCCGCCATCTTATCCTTCTTAATCACCAGCGGAATGACGCGCATGCCCGCGAGCTTCTGCCCCTTCTTCACGGGGAAATTCTGCGGCAGCGTCGCAATCGTCACCTCATCCAGCGCATTTACCGCATCAAAGCGCGCCTCATCCACCTGGAACACGCCGTCACACGTCGCCCGGAGCTCAATCTTGCCCTCCTTTGGTGCCGACGCCTCCATATGCTCACCGATGCATAAATCGCGCAACACCGCCGCCGCCTCATCCTCGTGCAGCATCGTCTCGTCGTTCTCCCAGATAAAGATGTGGTCCTTGCCCAGCGAGAGCAGCACCGGCACATCCTCCGACGTAATCACATGCCCCTTGCGGAACCGCGCGTCCTTCGTCACACCCTTAATAATCTGCGTGATGTCGTGGCACAAAATCTGTCCCACTGCGTCGACGGTTTTCATTTCTTTCATATGGTCATCCCCCAGCATATAACTCACAGGCCTCCGGGGAAAGGCTGAACTCCGCTGAGAAGATTTCCTAAAAGAAAATTTTTTCTTTTAATTAATCCTGTAAAAGTAGTTAAACGCGCTTCGCTTGAACGAAACTACTTTTACGAGGGTTCTAGTAGAAAAAATTTTCTTTCTTAACGGAAATCTTCAACGCTACGTTCAGCCTTTCCCCTGCGGCGCGCTTACCTCGGAGCCGCTGGGGTGTCCCCCGACGAAGCGTTGGAAATTTGCGTTAAGCGGCAAAAATTTTTCCGACTAGCTTCCTCTAAAAATGACTTTCGTTCAAGCGCAGCGCGTTTAAGTCGTTTTTAAGGATTAATTCCCGGAAAAATTTTTGCCGTAGCAAATTTACTTAGCGTAGTCGGGGGACACCCCAGCGGCGGAGTACCGCAAAAGAAAAGACTGCCCTTCTGCGACGCACGCAAAAGGACAGTCTTCCAGATAGTCTTTCCCTATCCAGCAGCCCCTTTTCAACATGGAAGGAGGCGGCGTTTCCCCCACCTCCCCGGCGCGATGGCGTAGTACTGAAACCTTAGCACATCTTTGCTCGGAGTCGCTTTTCTTGGTTCTTATTGTATCATGTTTTTATTGTTTTGTCGATAACATTCGTCACACATCACTCGATGTCCTTGCGGTCGACCTTGCCCGCGGCGACGAGCTCGTCCACCCACTTGCCGTGATGATGCACCGCATACTCCGTCTTTACCGTGCCGTCCTTCATGCCCTGGAACGAATCCGGGTTCACACCGAGCGCCAGGTAAATGTGGCCGAGCGCCGCCGCGAAACCGCAGCCGCCCGCGATGCTGTGGATGGGGATAGCCCAGGCCTGCAGCGACTGCGGCAGATCCGTGCCCAGCCAGAGCACAAGGCCAGACGCCACGAGTACGCACCAGAGGCCCACCTGCAGCAGGATGTTCATCTTCTCGCCGCCATTGTAGAAGCCCTGCGGCGGCAGATCCGGCTCGCCGCCAATGAGCTCCGCCGGGAACTTCTTTTGGAACTCCATATCATCCTTCGTGAAATGCGTCGCCTCGCGGAACAGCGTGGCGTAGCCCTCACGGGCGATAAAGAGACCGATAAGCGGCGTCGCGATGAACACGCAGGCAAAGAAGCGGTGCGCGAGCTGGAACGCGTGGGGACCGACGGCGTGATAAAAGCCGCTGAGGCTCGGCACGTAGAGCGGCAGAGCCGTCAGGAAGAGCATGAGAAAAGAAATACCATTCAGCCAGTGGCAGATGATAAAGCCCTTCTTGTGACGCGGCAAATATTTGAGCTTTGCCATCGTCAGCCCTCCTTTTTGTTTTTATCCATGCGGTCCTTGCGGAACTTCGCGACGGCCGCCATACCGACGATGCCCGCGACAGCGCCGATGCCGGCGAGCTGGCCGACCGGACGCACGACATCCTTCCACATATTGATAGAACTCGGATTCGCCGGGTCGGCAGGCAGGCCGAACTTCTCCGGCTTGTCCGTGAGGACGTACATCATGTGGTTGCCGCCGACCTTGTTGTCGCCCACACCGTAGAGCTGGGCGTTCGGGAACGACTGCTTCACGACCTCGAGACGCTCCTGGGCGAGCTTCTCCATCTCCTCTTTCGTGCCGAAGCTGATGGCGTCCGCTGTGCACGTCTTGGCGCACGAGGGCACGAGGCCCTCCTGGATGCGGTCAAAGCAGAGGTCGCACTTCTTGGACTTGTGCGTGATGCCGTCGATTTTCGGCACGCCGAACGGGCAGTTCTTCGCACAGTAGCCGCAGCCGACGCACTGGTCTTCGTTGATAACGACCGCACCGCTGTCCAGTTTCGCAATCGCGTTCTCCGGGCAGCCGTTGCGGCAGGCCGGGTCACCGCAGTGCATGCACTGCACCTTGATGATATCCCAGCGGAACTTGCCCTGGTCATCCGTCGTCTCGTTGAACTTCACGAGGTTCAGCGTCGTCGGCGTCAGGTCATCATGGGACTGATACTGCCCGTTGAAGGGCGTGCTCATGTCGGCCGGCAGGTCGTGCCACTGTTTGCAGGCGACCATGCAGGCGCGGCAGCCGCTGCAGCGGGAAATGTCGTGCAGCATAGCCATTTCTTTTGCCATGATTCTATCTCCTTTCGCGCTGGAGTACTGTTCACTCCTGCGCTACGATTACATTGCCGTGTTTCGAGAGTCCCTTTTCCTCGGCGAGTACGTCGAGATGCAGCGTCGCCCAGTCCTGCAGCAGCACCTGCTCCTGGCCGTGGCCCACATACGTCTTGATGTAGCTGCGGCACTTGTTGCAGGTATCGAGGCGCACCTGCCCGTCATCGGGGATAAAAATGGGCAGCTGCTCCGTGTCCTTGTTGCCGCAGTAGACGCAGCCGATACGCGTGAAATGCCACTGCGTATGGCAGCCGCCGCAGCTGAGGAAACGCTCGGCACCGTTGGCCTCGCTCTCCTTTTTCAGCTGCGCCATGACCGGCTGGCGGCCGCAGACGGGGCAATAGTTCTTTTGCCAGCCGTGCTCCGTCCAGAACGCGGCCTGCTTGAGCTCGCCGGGCACTAGCGCCTCGACGATGTCCCAGCCCACGAGCCGCAGCACCGTCACCGGCAGCTTCGCCTGCGCCGCAAAGAGTGCCACCTCCGCGTCCTGCTGCTGCAGGAGCAGCTGGAAGAAATGCTGCACCTCTTTGCGGCCAGCCTCGTCCGACCAAATGGCCCAGTCGGCCACGGCTTTATGCACCGCCTCTGGCAGTTCCCGCTTTTGGCAGGCAGCCAGCACCTCGGGCAGCGCCGCGGCTGCGACCTTGACGAACGTAGCCTGCAGCTCTTTATTTTGCAGCAGGGGCACGCCGTCCTGGACCAGGGCCGCGCACGCCTCCGCCTCCGGCAGGGCCGCCGGCACGACGGCCGCCTGTACGGCCGCCGTCAGTTCCGTGTAGAGCTCGGCGGTCTCCTGCAGGAACGGATGGGCTTGCAGATGTTCAGCGAGCATGGCTTCGGGCTTCGTTTGCATAAGACTCTCCTTCTTCTCCTAAGCTTTACGCGCTAATGCGCTGCGCCACTCAGGCCTTCTTGATATCGACGAGGCAGGCTTTGAACTCCTGCTCCTGCACGTTCGGGTCTAGCGCGTCGATGGTCAGGTAGTTCGTGGACGGGCCCTTGGACAGGCCCTTGAAGCCCCAGCTGTACGGCATCCAGACCATATGCGTCTCCTTGCCGTTGATTTTCAGCGGGTTGATGCGCTTCGTGACCATGGCCTTGACCTGTACCTCGCCACGCGCAGAACGGACCTTCACCTTGTCGCCACCCTTGACGCCGAGTTGCTTGGCGAGCGGCTCGCTCATCTCGACAAACGGCTCCTTGACGAGTTCGTTCAGCCAGGGGATATTGCGCGTGACCGTACCGGAGCACCAGTGCTCAGCGATACCGGAGCTCGTGAGCACATACGGGAACTCGTCCGGCGTGCCGACTTTCGGCTGCAGCTCGGGTACACGCGGATAAATGCAGCACGGATTGTACTGGGCGTCTTTATTGCTATGCAGCGCATTCTGCGTCGGGCTCTCGACCGGCTCGTAGAACTCGGGCAGCGGACCATCGACCGGCGTGCTGGAGTGGTCTCGCGACGTGCCGTCGGGGTTCTTGTCCGTGTAGTTCGCAGCGAACAGGCGGCCGATGCCCTCGCCGTTCATGCGGAAAGGCTTCTGGCCGTCCGGCGTATCCGGGCCGGCCTTGCGGTTGCCGACATCCGGCACATCGTAGCCGTCCCACTCGCCCTTGGCGGCATCCCACCAGACGAGCTTCTTGTCCGGGTCAATCGGCTGACCCTTTTCATCGCACGAAGCGCGGTTGTAGAGCATGTGGATGTTGTCCGGCCAGCACCAGGCGTAGTGCGGATAAATGCCGCGGTCGCCCTCGTCGTCCTGCTCACGGCGCTGCGGCAGAGACTGCCCGCCACCGTAGACACCGGCGTAGATCCACATGCCGCTATTCGTCGTGCCGTCCGCCTTGATCTCACGGATGCCGTTTAAGAGCTTGCCCGTCGTCAGGTCGTAGCCGTTAACCTCTTTGAGGATATCCTCGACCGTGTGGTCATCAGAGTAGTTCCAAGTCATGAACTTAATCGGGTCATCCTTCGGGTCCGTGGAGTCCTTGTAGAGTTCCACGATGCGGCGCCAGATCTGGTTGCAAATCCAGTAGTCAGGTTTGGAGTCGCCGAGCGGGGCCGGGCCCTCCTGCCGCCACTGCACGAGGCGCATGGAGTTCGTGATGGAGCCGCGACGCTCGAGGTACGAGCAGGCCGGCAGGTAGATAACCTCGGTCTGGATGTCTTTCGGGTTCTCGCCCGGCTTGTTCCAGAACTCTGCCGTCTCGTTGATGAAGATATCCTGGCAAATGAGCGAGTCGATTTTCTTGAGGCCGTTCTGCACGAGCGTGAGGTTCGCATTCGTGACCGCCGGGTTCTGGCCCGTCACGTAGATGCACTTCACCGTGCCGAGGTTCGCCTCATCGAACAGGCCGTAAATGGAGTCGTTGTGATGGCTGTTGCGAATGGGCAGGAACTTCATGCCGTAGTCGTTCTCGGCCGTCGCATGCTCACCGTACCACGCGAGCAACGTGTTGCGCAGGAACTTCGAACGGAACGTGCCGCTCTTTTCCTCCCATTTCTTGAACGTATCCGTCTTTTCCGTTGGATAGTCAAGGTAGCCAGGCAGGCAGTTGAACTCGATGGCGAAGTCCGTCGAGGCCTGCACGTTCGGCTGCCCGCGCATGGCGTCTATACCCGTGCCCGCACGGCCCACGTTGCCCATGAGCAGCTGCAGGATGGTAAAGCAGCGGATGTTCTCCACGCCGACCGTGTGCTGCGTCATGCCGAGCGCATACATGAAGATGGCCGGGCGCACGCTGCTGAACAGCTCTGCCGCCGCCTTGATTTCCGCCGCCGGGATGCCCGTGATGTTCTCGGCCATCTCGAATGTATAGCGACTGTAGTGCTCCTTCATGACACTCATGACCGTGTGCGGCGCGAAGATATCGCTGGCCTTCTGCGGCTTCGTGTCCGGACCGAGGTCGTAGCCCCAGGTCGTCATGTCGTAGGAACGCGTCGCCTCGTTGTAGCCCGAGAACAGGCCGTCCTGGAAACCGAAGTCCGGACGCAGCAGGCAGAACGCATTCGTGTTGCGGCGCAGATAGTCCTCGTCAAATTTCTTGTTCTGGATGATATAGTTGATGATTGCTCCGAGGAAGACGATATCCGTACCGGGACGAATCTGCAGGAATTTATCGGCAATTTTGGAGGTACGCGTAAAGCGCATGTCGACGTGCACGATTTTCGCGCCGTTCTCCTTGGCTTTCATGACGTTCTTGAGGCCCATCGGATGGCACTCGGCGAGGTTCGAGCCCTCGACCCAGATGAGTTTCGCATCCTTGATGTTCATCCAGGAGCCCGTCATGGCGCCACGGCCGAAAGCAGCACCCATCGCGGGCGGCGTCGTCGCATGGCAGACACGCGTCTGGTTGTCCGTGTAGACCGCACCGAGGCCGCGCGTCATCTTGATGAGCTGATAGCACTCCTCGTTGTTGACCTGCGAGCCGCCGATGAAACCGATGGCGTCCGTGCGGTTCGTGCGCACTTCGCGGCCGTCGATGTTCTCCGTGGCGCGCCAGTTGTTGTCACGTGCCCGTTTGAACGCATGGGCGGCCTTGTCGATAGCCTCGTCCCAGGAGATTTCCTCCCAATGGTCGCTGCCCGGCGCACGGTACAGGGGTTTCGTGCCGCGCTCTTTGGAGTTCGGCACCTGGCCATAGCCTAGGCCCTTGCTGCAGAGCGCGCCGCGGTTGATCGGGCTGTCGGGATCGCCCTCGAGATTGATGAGCTTGCCATCCTTGACCGAGCCGACGACACCACAGCCGCAGGCACAGAAATGGCAGATAGAGGTAAATTCCTTGGCGCCTTTGAGTTTGAACTCTTTGGCAGCCGCCTTGACTTTCGGCATGTCGATGCCGAGGCTGGCCAGAGCCGCGCCGATGCTGGCGAGACCAGAGGCCTTGAGGAAGTCACGTCTGCTTAATTCCATCAATTTCTCCTCCTTAAAAAATACACTATATATGAACCAGCGCTACGCTGGGTTCTGCCTGATAACTTTCGTTTATAAAACCGATTGAAAAAAAGTATATTAAAATTTTACTGCTCAGTCGGCAAGTCGAGCACGATGCGCTCGGGATGCGTGTAGACGCAGAAACTGCCGGGCGCCATGCGCGCGCAGAGCGTGATGCCAAGCTTCTCGGCCAGCGCCAGCGAGAGCGTCGTAGGCACGGATTTCGCGGCTACGGCGGCGATACCCATGCGTCCGAGCTTCAACATCATTTCCGACGAGCAGCGCCCGCTGAACACGATGATTTTATCCGTGATGTCCACGCCGTGGCGCAGGCTCCAGCCGTAGAGCTTGTCAAAGACGTTGTGGCGGCCGATGTCCTCGCGGAACACGAGGATTTGCCGCGCCCGCTGGTCGTAGAGGACGCCGCTGTGCACGCCGTTCGTCTTTTCATGCGTGGCCGCAAGTTCGGCGAGCAGGTGGTCCGCCGTGGCGAGGATATCCCGCGCTACAAAGCGCACATCGCGCGGCCGCTCAAAAATTTGCTCCGGGTCGCAGTCCAGTATCTGCCGCGCGCGGTAGTAACGCGGGTCCGTGGCTGCCTGCGCCGCAAAGACTTGCGCCTCCGGTGTTGTCTCCACGGTCGCCCGCAGCGCCTCCTCATCGATGTCCAGGCGCGTGACGTCCGCGAAGGTGCGGATTTTGCCCATTTGCGCGAGGATGCCCACGACGAGGTCCGCGTGGTCGCCGGGCGAACAGAACGCCGTCGTCAGCGACTGCCCGTTGAGCACGATATCGAGGTAGCACTCCATCGAGGTGTATTTATGCTGGGGCTCGAACGCATCCTCGGCCGCCACATAGCGCACTACCGGATAATCAACCAATTCATTCTCGCGTGCCTGCATAACAGAGCCTCCCTTTACGGCAGCGCTGCTTACAGCATCATATTAAGCAGTGTTTCCGTAAGTACTACGTTTATCTTATCAGACCAGGTGCGCCTGTGTAAGCCCCCGACGGGGTTATCTGGGCGATTTATCACAAATTTGCCAGTGTTTGTGCCTGGTATGGCGTGCTTGGACTGATATGCTTATTATACCCGACTTTCGCTTAGGTGGCAAACGTTCAAAAACACGTACAAGCACGCCGGATAAGTTAAATTAATGTTATGATAGCTCATCTGTTAGCACCAACTTTTTTGCAGAATGTGATAAAAAAAATACAGCCACCGCTTTGTGCGGCAGCTGCCTGTATAATATCCGTATGCAATTAGTCATCCGTGTAATCGTCGTGCGTATACTCCTCGCAGGCGCGCAGACGGCGGTTGATGGACGAGAGGCCGCGATAAATCGTGTTGATGTCGATATCCTCGCCGCGGTTCTCCATGTATTTCTCCAGCTTGCGCTTCACGCGCTGCAGCGCGTTGTCGATGGATTTCACGTGCCGACCGAGGTCGTGCGCGATTTCCTGATAGGACTTGCCGTCCAAATAACTCATGAGCACCTGCCACTCGAGGCCGGAGAGTATCTCCTCCATCTTGTGCTCAATCTCGCCGAACTCCTCCTGGCTGATGACCAGTTCCTCCGGGTCAGAAGCCTTGGCGCCCGAGAGCACATCTAAAAGCGTGCGGTCGGAGTCCTCGTCGTAGATGGGCTTGTTGAGCGAGACATAGGAGTTCAGCGGGATGTGTTTCTGCCGCGTCGCCGTCTTGATAGCCGTGATAATCTGGCGCGTCACGCAGAGCTCGGCAAAGGCGCGGAACGAGGAGAGTTTGTCATTGCGGAAGTCCCGGATAGCCTTGTAAAAGCCAATCATGCCCTCCTGAATGATGTCCTCGCGGTCTGCCCCGATAAGGAAATACGAGCGGGCCTTGGCGCGCACGAAATTGCGGTACTTGCCGATGAGGTAGTTCTGCGCAGCTTTATTATTTTTTTCTTTGATTTCCAGGAGGATTTCCTCGTCCGTCAAAGCGGCAAATGCCGGGTCTTCCTCTAGGCGAACATTTCTGAGCGTCGATTCTGCTTCCATGGAAACATGCCCCTTCTGGTTGTTGTCTTCTCTTATACTCATTTAATCTTTACACACATACGCATTATACCCCGAATTGTTGCAATCGTCAAGTGTTTAGGCCATATGGCCTATTTCGACCTGGCAATTTTTACAAATTCTTTGCTTTCACCAGCCGCTGCCGCAGAGACTCGTACATGAGGATGGAGCCCGCCACGGAGGCGTTGAGCGAGTTGATGTGCCCCACCATGGGCATCTGCACGATAAAGTCGCAGTGCTCCTTCGTGAGGCGGCTCATGCCGTGCCCCTCGCTGCCGACGACGAGCACGAGTGGGCCCGTGAGGTCGGCCTCCCAGTACTGCTGGCTGCCGTCCATATCGGCGCCGGCCACCCAGAAGCCTTTCGCCTTCAGCGCCTTGAGCGTCTGCGCGATATTGCCGATGCGCGCCACGGGCACGTACTCGACGGCCCCGGCCGACGTCTTGGCCACAGTTGCCGTGAGCGGCACGCTGCGGCGGCGCGGGATGAGCACACCGTGCACTCCCGTGGCGTCCGCCGTGCGCAGCAGTGCACCGAGGTTATGCGGATCCTCCAGCTCGTCGAGCAGCAGCAGGAACGGCGGCTCGCCCTTGGCCTCCGCCGCCTGCAGGATGTCCTCGAGCTCCACATAGGCCACGGGCGCCACGTAGGCGAGCACGCCCTGATGGCGGTGGCCGCTCGCGATGGCTTCGATTTTACTGCGCGCCACGTACTGCACGGGGATGCCCTGCGCGCGCGCCAGCGCCTCAATCTCGGGGATAGAGCCGGAGTGGTCTCCCTCGGCCAGGCAGACGCGGTTGATGCCGCGCCCCGCCCGCAACGCCTCCGTCACAGCGTTGCGTCCGATGAGCACATCGTCGGGCAAAGGCCGTGGAATACGCTCGGCCATAATCTGTTCCTGCGCTGCCGGACGTGTTTTTGCGCCGCCGTTTTTAGGCGTAATCGGACGCTGCTGGGCAGTACGACGCTCCGGCCGAGCGCCGCGCTGTTTATTCTGCTGATGTTTCTTTTCCATAGTGCCTTAGTCCTCGCGCAATTTCTGCATCTCGGCGAATTTGCCGCAGGTCATACTGCCCTCGGGGCAGCGGCCCGTGTTCACGCAGCTCGCGCCCGCGTTGTGGAACAGCGTCGGCGCAACCTGCTTCACGAGGCGCAGCATTTCGTAGGCCATGGCGCGGATTTCCCACTGCGCACGGTTGCAGCAGCGCAGGTTAAAGAAATGCAGCAGCGTGCGCGCGTTCATGGTCACGAGGATTTTCGTCTCGGCCGCATTCGCGAGCACGTAGCGCGCGTCTTCCTTCGGCACGCCCATGGCTGTAAGCTCATCGTAGGTCTCGCGAATCTGCTGCATGAGCGCATCGTATTTCGCCTGGGCCTCCGGCTGCGCCGCAATCGTCGGCGGCGTAATGTACTGGAAACCGTGCGCGGCCACATAGCGCTGCGACTGCTGGTCGTAGGAGGCGATGCGGTGCCGCACGAGCTGGTGCGTGAGCACACGGCTCACGCCCTCGATGCCGAACGTGAACGAGGCATGCTCCAGGCAGGAGGCGTGGCCCATAGCCACGATTTTCTGCACCATTTCTTTTACTTTGGCGTCGCTAAGCCGTTCGGCCAGCTTCGCCGCCCCGCTCGCCGAGTAGCAGAGGCGTGCGGCCATGGCGACGACGCGCTCGGGGTCGGGGGTGTATTCTAACAGAGTGACTTTTAACATATTACTCCTTTGTAGGAAAGAGTGTGACGACCCTCTCCGGCCCTTGCGGGAGAATGCTAGGTATTACTTAATCTTGGGGGTTGATTTCTTTCATCATCGCTTGTGCGACAATCTGGAAGGAAGCTTCGCATAGTTCCTGCAGGCGGGCGTTTTCGCCGCACAGGTACAGCGTGCCCAGCAGGGCCTCGAAGCCGGTACTCGAGTGGTACTCGGCGACGCTGGCGCTGCGTGGTGCGTGGCTTTTGGCGTTGCGGCCGCGGCGGTAGATGCCCTTTTCACGCTCCGTGAGCAGGGGCTCGATGCCAAGGTAGGCTTTGTGCTGCCAGACGGCTGAGACTATCTGCGCCGAAAACTGGTGCAGCGCCTGCACCTGGGACTGCTCGTAGCTGAGCAGCCGCGTGCGCACGAAGAGATGAAAATACGCGTCGCCCACGTAGGCGAGCACGAGCGGGCTCATCTGCTGCGTATCCGTTGCCGTGTAGTGCTCACGAATGCCGCCCGCACCGTCCGGCTCAAACATCATGCGCACGAGGCTCTGTAAACGGGAAAACTTCATGCGCGTTTCCACCTCACGCCCTGCGGCGTATCCTCGAGCACGATGCCCGCCGCCTTGAGCTCGTCGCGGATTTTGTCGGCCACGGCCCAGTTCTTTGCCGCGCGTGCGTCCTGACGGATGCCGATGATGAGCTGCATGAGTTTGTCCGTGAGGCCGTCATCCGCAGCCTGCGCCTTTTGCTCGAACAGGCCGATGACACCTGCCATGAGCTCCCACGCCTTTTGGGCGCGCGCGAAGTTTGTCGCGTCGAAAGGCTGGCCCTCGGCCGTCACCTGCTGATAGTAGATATTGATTTCTTTAGAAAGGGCAAAGAGCTGGCTGATGGCGAGCGCCGTGTTGAAGTCGTCCTCCATCGCGGCGTCGAATTCCTTGACGAACGCCTCGGCCTTGTCGGCCAGCGCGGCCGCCGTGGAGGCCGTGCCCTGCCTGTCCGCGAGCTCCTGCACGTAGGCCTGCGTGTTCTGCAGGCGGCCGAGGCTCGTCTTCGCCTCCTGCAGGCGCTCGTCGCTGAAGTCCAGCGGACTGCGGTAATGCGTCTGCAGGATAAAGAAACGCACGACCTCACCGTCGTATTTCTCGAGGATTTCCTTCACCGTGAAGAAGTTGTTTTTCGACTTCGACATCTTCTCGTCGTGAATGGTGATGAAGCCGTTGTGCATCCAGTACTGCGCAAAGCTGTGCGTATCGCCGAGGCAGGCCTGCGACTGCGCAATCTCGTTCTCGTGGTGCGGGAAAATGAGGTCGCTGCCGCCGCCATGGATGTCAAATTTCTCACCGAGATACTTCAGCGACATGGCCGAGCACTCGATATGCCAGCCGGGGCGGCCCTTGCCCCATGGGCTGTCCCAGGACGGCTCACCCGGTTTCGCGGCCTTCCAGAGCGCAAAATCCATCGGGTGGTGCTTGCGCTCATCCACCTCGATGCGCGCACCGGCCTGCATATCCTCGAGCTTGCGCCCGCTGAGCTTGCCATACTCGGCGAACTTCTCCACACTGTAGTAAACGTCACCATCCACGGGATAGGCATAGCCCTTGTCGACGAGCGTCTGCACCATTTTGATAATCTCAGGGATGGTCTCACTCACGCGCGGGTAGACGTCGGCATGGCGCACGTTCAGCGCATCCATGGAGGCGAAATAGGACTGAATGTAGCGGTCGGAGATATCCTTCCACGTCACGTGCTCCGCATTGGCGGCCTTGATGATTTTATCGTCCACATCCGTGAAATTCTGGATGTAGCGGACTTTATAGCCCTGCCGCGCAAAGAAACGGCGGATGACGTCCCAAGTCACGAAGGGCCGTGCATTGCCGATATGCGGGTGATTGTACGGCGTGACACCGCAGCAGTAAATGCTCACCTCGCCCGGTTTCAGCGGTTTAAATTCCTCTTTGCGCCGTGTCAGCGTATTATAGACTTTCAGCATGTTGCTTTTTTATCCTCCTCGGCATTGAGCCGCTGCTCCAGTGCCTGTACCTTCTTTTCCAAAACCTGAATCTGTTTGAGCATGCACTCACGCATTTCCTCATCCGGATCCGGCAGCAGGTCGTGGTCCAAATCCACGTCCATTTCGTCCTCAATGTCCGCCATGCGGTCCTCCGCGTCGACGAGGTGCGTCTGCATGGCGCGGCGCACATCGGCCGCCGTGCGCACGCGCTGGCCGTGCATGACCACGATGCGTCCCGGCACGCCCACGACGGTCGAGTACGCGGGCACCGGCTTCAGCACGACGGCACCCGCGCCAATTTTCGCGTGACTGCCCACGGTGAACGAGCCGAGCACCTTCGCGCCCGAGGCCACGACGACGTTGTCACCGAGCGTCGGGTGGCGCTTGCCCGTCTCCTTGCCCGTGCCGCCGAGCGTCACGCCCTGATAGAGCGTCACGTTACGGCCGAGCTCCGCCGTCTCGCCGATGACGATGCCCGTGCCGTGGTCGATAAAGAGTCCTTCGCCAATCGTGGCGCCGGGATGTATCTCGATACCCGTCAGGAAACGCGCGACATCGGAAATGAGTCGCGGGATGAGTACCCAGCCGCGCCGGTACAGCGCATGCGAGAGGCGGTGCGCCCAGATGGCGTGCAGCCCCGGGTAGCAGAGCACGACCTCCAGCACGTTTTTCGCGGCCGGGTCACGCTCGAACACCACGCGGATGTCCTTGCGCAGGGTAGAAAAAAATTTCATAAGTTTTTATGCCTTTCCGGGCTGGCCCGCAGGCCAGCTCACGGCTGGCGCTCAATGCCCGCCACGGCGTAGGCAGAAATGCCCTGCTCCGTGCCGGTAAAGCCCAGCTTTTCCTCGGTCGTGGCCTTGACATTGACCTGCCCCGGCTCTACGCCGAGCACGCGCGCGATATTGGCCTGCATCTGCGGGATATAGTCCTTCATCTTCGGCCGCTGCGCCACAATCGTCGCGTCGACGTTGCCCACGACGTAGCCTTTTTCCTGCAGGAGCGCCATCACGTGCGCGAGCAGCTGCAGGCTGTCGGCGCCCTCGTATTTAGGGTCCGTATCAGGGAAATGGCGTCCGATATCGCCGAGCGCCGCCGCACCCAGCAGGGCGTCTGCAATGGCGTGCAGCAGCACGTCTGCGTCCGAATGCCCCAGCAGCCCCAGCGTATGCGGTATCTCCACGCCGCCGATGATGAGTTTGCGCCCCTCTACGAGGCGGTGCACATCGTAGCCCATGCCAAATCTCGTCATATGTATCACCTTTCTGCGCCCGCCGCTGTTCATGGCGAGCCGACGGTCGAAACTTTCAGTCAGTTTTATCCTGCAGCAGCGCCGCGGCCACGCGCATATCCTCGGGCGTCGTCAGCTTGATGTTCTCATAGCCGCCCGACACAACATGCACAGGCACGCCGAGACGCTCGACGAGGCTCGCGTCGTCCGTGCCGAGAAAACCGTCCTGCGCCGCCTGCTCGTTGGCCCGCAGCAGGATGTCCCGCTGGAACCCCTGCGGTGTCTGCACGAGCCAGAGCGTGCGGCGCGGCGGCGTCGACTGCACGATGCCCTCACTGTCCACGACCTTTATCGTATCTTTGGCCGGTACGGCCGCAATGGCCGCACCGTAGGTACACGCGCCCTCGATGACGGCCTCGATGGTCGCCTGGCTCACGAGCGGCCGCGCCGCATCGTGCACGAGGATGATATCTGCCTGCGCGTCGGCCGCCGCGAGGCCGTTGGCCACGGAGTACTGCCGCTCGCTGCCGCCCGCGACGATGCGCCACGGCTTGAGGCCCGGCGTACGCTCCAGTACCTGCTGCATATACGCCATTTCGTCCGCGCCCGTCACGACGATGAGCTCGTCGACGCGCGGCACGGCCGAGAAACGCAAGAGCGTGCGCAGGAAAATGGGCTGGCCCGCGAGCTCGAGCAGGACCTTGTTTTTGCCCGCCTGCATGCGCCGGCCCTGCCCCGCTGCGGGGAAGATGACTGAAACCATGCCTGTCACCTCTTAGTCTTTCAGCTTGGCGAAAATCATGCGGCCGGCCGCCGTCTGCAGTGCCGACGTGACTTCGACCTGCCGCGTCTCGCCCACATGGCGATAGCCGCTCTCGATGACAATCATCGTGCCGTCGTCGAGATAGGCCACACCCTGCCCCGGCTCCTTGCCCGGCTTGACGATGTTCACCGTCATGCTCTCACCGGGCACGACGACCGGCTTCACGGCGTTTGAGAGCGCGTTGATATTCAGCACCTCGACGCCGCGCAGCTGCGCCACCTTATTCAGATTGAAATCATTCGTGATAATCTTGCCCTGGACGTCCTGCGCGAGGCGCACGAGTTTGGAGTCGACCTCGGCGATATCGTCGTAGTCCTGATTAGTGATTTCGACCTTGAGCTTCTTTTCCTGCCGTATCTGCTGCAGGATGTCGAGGCCACGGCGGCCGCGCGTGCGCTTCAGCGCGTCGGCGGAATCCGCGATATGCTGCAGCTCCTCCAGCACAAAGACCGGGATGAGCAGCGTGCCCTCGATAAAGCCCGTGTCGCAGATATCCGCAATGCGGCCGTCGATAATCACGCTCGTGTCGAGCAGCTTGTACAGTTTGCCCGTGCTCTCCCCCGCCGCCGGCTTGGCCGCCGTTGCCTGCTGGTGCGCCGCCTGGCGTGCCTCGCGTCCGCGCGCGAGTTCCTTGAACGCCTTCGTCACCACATCCATCATCTCGGCGAACTCCTGCCGTTTCCGCAAAGCGAGGCGGATGCCGAGATAGCCGAACACGATGCTGAAAATCACGGGGATGTAATCGCCGACGATGGGGATTTTACCGAACGTGTAGCCAAGCAGACTCGCGATGAGCAGGCCGATGACGAGACCCACGGCCCCCGCCACGACATCGTGCACGGGCATCTTGGCCACGGCGCTCTCCACCCAGATGGAGAAGTTTTTCAGTTTGCGGATGAGATACGGGGAAACGATAAAACCAATAATACCGCCGAGCAGCGCGCCTATGAGCATACAGAGCAGGCTGGCCGCCGTGATGTTGAAAATCCCCATCTCCCAATGAAACAATTCGGCATTGATAAGTTCGGTCACGAGCGGCGAGGCCAGGTACAGCAGCGCGCCGCCAGCGATTGCGAGGAACAAAGTAATAAAGAACCGCAGGACGCGATCCATCATCATTGTTCTTCACCTCCTAAATAATGATAAAAATGAGTGCTACGAGTTATTATAACATACCTTGTCCACCCATACACCCGTTCCAGGTAAGAAAGCCAAGAAAAAAAGGACCCGCATAAGGTCCTCTTTCTACATTTTGCTTCAATGTTTGAACGTATTGTTGTTGAGCACGCCGTTGAGCCAGTGCTCCACCTGCTCCGGCGTCTTGTCACAGGCGTAGACGAGCTCACTCACGAGAATCTGTTTCGCGAGATCCATGAGCCGCCGCTCGCCGCTCGAGACCTTGTGCCGCCGGTCCTGTAAAATCAGATTGCGCGCCACGGCCGCCACATCGCAGATATCACCGCTCTTCATGCGGTCGAGGCTGGCGTGGAACCGCTTGTTCCAGCTGCCCAGCGCCCGCTCTGGCTTGTCCTGCAACACGGCCTGCACGCTCTCGACCTCAGACGCAGGTATGACATCCCGCAGCCCGATATTATCCACATTATCGGTGGGTATCATGACCTTCATATTGCCCAGCGGCATCTGCAGCACATAATACGTCTTGTCCTCGCCCAGCACCTGGCAATTCTCGATGCCCGCGATGACACCGGCCCCGTGCATGGGATACACTACTTTATCGCCTACTTGCAGCAAACACACACCCCCTTGGTAATTTCACGCTTGTTCGAGATTTATTATAACACGAAAACCAAAAGAATGCAAAATTTATATAGTATAGCACGCTCTATATGATTAGTCAAGGAATGTGTATAAGAAAACGCCGCAGCATCTTGGGGCAATGCTGCGGCGTTTGGGAAACCGGAGACTACGGGAAATGAAGTCTCCCAAGGAAACAATGATTAATTGAGTTGACAATTTAATCGGGGTTTCCTTATAAAAGAGAAACTAAGAGAACTGAGAGCCAGCATCCGAAAAGATGCTGTGACGGCTTCGTACAACTGTAATTTACAGACGTTCGTACTCCGCCGCGGCCAGGATAAATGGTCCGAGGCCCTTCGGTTCGTTCGTGACAATCGGTTCGCTGACGTAGTAGGCGAAGGAACCATCGCGCTCACCATACGCCTTCGTCGGCTTGCCACCGAGACCGGCGACGAAGCAGATTTTGTTCAGGCAGATGGTGTGCATCGGCGTTTCCGTGATGAACTCGTCCAGCAGGCCCTGATAGCTGAGCTTCGCGAAATCGCGCATGCGCTCGGGGAGGTACCCGAGGCGCACGCCCTTGAACAGGGCGTAGGCAATCATGCAGGAGCCCGAGGCCTCGAGGTAGTTGCCCTTGCGGTCGCCGCACTCCAGCACCTGATACCAGACGTGATGTACCGGGTCAGCCACTTTCATCAGCGCTTCCATCGTATCCTGGAAGTTCTGAATAAGTTCCTTTTTCGCCGGGGTGCTGTCGGGCAGCTGCTCCAGCGTATCGACGATGGCCATGCAGTACCAGCCCATGGAGCGGCTCCAGAAGTGCTTGGAGAGACCCGTCACCGGGTCGGCCCACGGCTGTTTACGCGCGTCGTCGTAGGCGTGATACAGCAGGCCGTTATCCTTGTTCAGCGTGTGCTTGCGGGCGATGAGGAACTGATGCGCGATGTCATCATATTCTTTGGGATCCTGCGTGAACTCGCTGACGTATTTCGCATAGAACGTCGCGCCCATGTACAGGCCGTCGAGCCAGATCTGCTCGGGATAGATGGCCTTGTGCCAGAACACGCCCTCTTTCGTGCGCGGATGATGCTCAATCTGGCTGCGCAGGAGGTCCAGCGCCTTTTTATAGGCGGGGTCTTTAGTCTCCTGGTAAACCGTCAGCAGGATTTTACCGTTGTTCAGGTGGTCGATATTGTACTCGTCCACACTGTAACCGCGGATCGTGCCATCCGGCTGCACGAACGTATCGGTGCAGGACTTCACATAGTCGAAATATTTCTGCTCGCCGGTCCGTTTCCAGACCTCGGCGATGCCATCCAGCGTCAAGCCGAACTCATAGGCCCAATAGCTCGTAAGGTCCGTCTTGCGGGCGATGACGGAGTCCGCCATCCACTGGGAATAACTGCGTTTTTCAGACATGTTTATGGTTCTCCTATCCGCTTACGAATTCGCGGACGCAGCCGGGGCAACGTCACTGTCGTGATGCAGCAGGTGGTTGTGACCGAAGCACTGCTCATATTTCCAGCCCGTCAGGGACTCGACAGCCTTGCGCGTCTCCGGCGTGACGTCAGCCATGCTGCCGCCGGCGCGGATACGATGCACCTCGTCGACGAGGAGCTTGTGGTTCTCTTTCGTCAGCGTGAGGTTACGGCTGATGAAGTAGATGACGACGCAGAGCAGGATAGGTACAACGATGGTCATGACGAGCACGCCGTCGATAGCGCTGGCCGTCTGCGTGCCGGCACCTTTCTCGAAGCCGAAGGCCGCGAGGCCGACGCCGAGGAGGAAGCCCTCCATAGCGGAAGCGACTTTGGACAGCAGGCCGTTGACGCCCGTGTAGATGCCCTCACGACGCTCCATCGTGACGGCCTCATCGATATCAGCCATGAACGGCAGCTGGAAGACTGGTATGTAATCCGCGCCCGCCTTACCGATATTGTTGACAATGGCGAGAATGGTCAGCCAAACGATAACCATGTGCTCCTCCATGCCGACACGGCCGACAAAGAGGACATAGTAACCGACGAGGGAAACCGTGACAATCACGCCGACAATCTTGAAGGCGAACGGGCCGCCATAGCGGTAGCACAGCGTGATGAAGATGGCCAGGGCGACGAAGGAAACGAGCGTACCCACAGAAGTGATGATGGACGTGGCACTCTTCGTGAGGCCCAGGGCATAGATGACGTAGTAGGTGAACACGCCTGCGGCGAGGTTCTTGTAGATACCGATGAAGAGCATCATGCCGGCATGCAGGCGGAAAGCGCGGATGTGCATGGAGGCACCGACGTCGTTGATGAGCTTGAGCAATACGTGATGAATGCTGCCCATTTTATCCGTGTAGTGGATATCCTCCGGTGCACGCTCGAACGTGAGGAAGTACACCGCGAGCAGGGACAGGGAGGTCACGATAGCGTAGGAAAGGCCGGTATAGAAGTAAGCATCCACGCTGCCTTCACCGAGCCGCTGGAAGAAGTAAGCCGGGAACAGCAGGGCAATCGTCGAAGCGAACGTACCGCAGTACTGTTTGGCCGAAACCAGCGTCGTTTTCTCGGAGGCCTTCTGCGTCATCTCGGCCGGCAGCGTCGGGCCTGGCACCATGACGGAGGTGAAAATCATCTCATAGAACATGTTCGCGCACAGATAGAACGTGAACGAATGACCCGGCGTCCACAGGAGCGGATAGGATACGAGCACCAGCGGTGCGCCGAGCAAAATGAAGAAGTGGCGGCGGCCGAAGCGCTTACCGAGCTTCGTACGGCCAAAGTTATCGCTGATGAAGCCCCAAACCGGGTTGGCGACCGCATCAATCAAACGGGCGATAGTAAAGATAAGACCGGCCTGTACGGCAGGAATATCGCAAGCTGATGTATAGAAGAACATCAGGAATGCGGACGACAGCGCCTGGGTGCCGCCGCCGAGGAAGTTCAGGCAGGCATAGCCCAGAACATTCCACCAGGTGACTTTACGTGCTTTCATGGTATTTCTCCTCCCCAAGTTGACACGTTACGGAATGAACAGATAATATGTGGTTTACACTGCCTCCTCGGCAGCGGCCTGTTCGCCGATATCCACCGTCTCATCCTTCTGGCGGATACCGTTGATAGTGACGTTCTCGAAGCGCAGATGCTGGATATTCTCCAGCACTGCCTCGCCGCGAACGCCGTTGAGCTCCATGTTGCGGAACGTGACGTTCTCGATGGGTGCCTGCTTGAAACCGCGCAGGTAGAACGCATGTTCCGCGTCGATAGAGCCGCCGGGCTGCGTCTGGAAACCGTCCACGGTCACATTGCGCAGAAGCGGCATGTAGGGGCCGTGCTCCCCTTCCTCATAGAAGAAGTCGCAATGTACGACGGCGAGGCGCGATTTGTTGACCACGCTGTCGCGTACGTAGATGTTCTCCAAGCGGCCCCCGCGCTGAGCATTGGTCTTGAAACGCACCGGGTAGTCGAGATTTGGGCTGTCGAAGCTGTTGTGCTCCGCAAAGACGTTTTTGACGCCGCCCGAAATCTCACTGCCAATGGTAATGCCGCCATGCCCATTGCTGAAGGTATTATTGCGGATAACCAGGTTCTCGCAAGGTACGCCGATACGGCGTCCGTCGTCGTTGCGGCCGGACTTGATGGCGATGCAGTCATCGCCCGTCTGGAAATAGCAATCCTCAATAAGCAGGTTCTTCGAGCTCTCCGGGTCGACACCGTCGTTATTGTAGAGGTTAGTTTCGACGTGTACGCCCTTGATGAGCACGTTCTCGCAGAGGACCGGGTTGATTTCCCAGAACGGGGAATTGGCAATCTCGACATCCTGTACCAGTACGTTCTTGCAGCGATAGAACTGGAGGAAAGGCGGCCGCAGCGTGGAAACCGTATCATCGAAGACCCGGGTCTCGGGTTCCTTGTTGCCGGCGCTCATGCGGAATAGCCGCTGGCGCTGTTCTTCCTGATCCGTTTCCCCAAAGTAGCCGAACTTCCACGGCATCCAGTTGAACTCATCGGCACAACCATCGAGTGTACCGGTTCCTGTCACCGCAATATTTTCTGCGCCGTTCGCATAAATGAACGGCGAGAAATTCATGCATTCCACGCCCTCCCAGCGGCTGAACCGCACCGGATAGTAGTGGTTCGTCTTGTTCCGCATGAAGCAGAGCTGCGCGCCGTAGGCGAGGTGGAGCTCGACGTTGCTCTTCAGCTCGAGCGCACCCGTGTAGAAGATGCCCTCGGGGATGACCACGGTGCCGCCGCCAGCCTCGGCTGCGTCATCGATGGCCTGCTGAATGGCCCGCCCGGAAAAAGGTACCTGCCGCGTATGGCGGATGAGCTTCTGGCTCGTGTAGGCTTTGTCCTTTTTCAGCTCCTGTTTCATGCCCTGGTACGGTCCCAGCGGGTGGGTGAAGTATTCCTCCTCCTCCACCGTCACGAGATCGTCATACCGGGCAGCTGTAATATCATAATTTTTCTGCTCCGGCCGCTTGGCGAGTGGCTCGGTGCAGCTTATGATTTCATCATAGAGTTTCTGGTTCCATGTGAACTCCATTGCAAGTGTGACCCTCTTTCTCTTGTTTCTCCAGCTCTTTACAGTACTTATGGTAGCATTTTTTCTCATTTTCTCGTAGAGAACATTTTTAGGTAAATCATAAACTTTTAAAGGAAAACACAAAAAAGC
>ONCF01000048.1 GCA_900316275.1 uncultured Veillonellaceae bacterium | reverse complement strand
TACCGCACGCTCATCGGCATGCATATTACCTACAAGACGGGCGTACGGGAGATGTTCCGCATGCTGAAAGAGGGCTGGTTCATCGGCCTCATCATGGATCAGGACACGAACCGCCACGATGGCATCGTGCTCGATTTCTTTGGCCAGCCGACGAACTGCGTGCCGGGTGCGGCCTCGATGAGCCGTTTTCAGGGCGCACCGATTTTTCCCTGTTTCATGCATCGCGAGGCGGACGGTACGCACACGCTTATCATCGGCGCCCCCGTCTATACGCCGAAGACGGCGGATAAACAGGCGGATATCCGCGAGACAAGTCAGCTGCTCACCCACGCCATCGAGGCGCATATCCGCCAGTACCCCGAGGAGTGGTTCTGGCTGCACGACCGCTGGAAATCCATGCGTACCTGAGTTGTACCCTCTTGCATGAAAGAGGAATGTTTTGTACAATAACAGAAGCAAGATTAGGCAAATACGCCAGCCAGACGTGATTTGCCTTAGGGAGCGTGGTGCGTTTTCGCCACGTTTCCGCAACATGGGATGGAGGCATTATGTTGCAACATCAGGTAACCCTGGCGCAGCCTGTCAGCTACACGGGCATTGGTCTGCACTCAGGGCAGGAGGTGCATGCGCGGTTCTGTCCGGCACCGGCTGACACGGGCATCGTCATCGTGCGCACGGATTTGCCGGAGCGGCCGCAGATACGCGCGCAGGCCGCGAACGTCACATCAACGCTGCGTGCGACGACGGTCGAGGAACATGGCTGCAAGGTGTTCACGATTGAGCATTTCATGAGCGCGCTGCACGCGCTGCGTATCGATAACTGCTACGTGGAGCTCGATGCGGAGGAACCACCGGTCGCCGACGGCGCGTCGCTGACGTATTTCCGGCTGCTGCAGTCGGCAGGTATGGCAGAGCTCGACGCCAACAGGCACGAAATCGTCATCGATAGAGTCTATCGCATCGATGACGAAAAGACGGGCCGTTTCGTCATGGCACTGCCCTACGATGGTTTCCGCGTGAGTTTTACGTCGATCAACCCGCACAAACTCATTGGCATCCAGTACGAGGATTTCCATATCGACGCGGCGACGTATGAACGGGAGATTGCGCCGGCCCGCACCATTGCCTACGAGCAGGAGATTGAGCAGCTCAGGCAGATGGGGCTCGGCCTCGGCGGCAGTCTCGACAACGTGATTATCTACAACGACGAGGGGTGGATTAACCCCCTGCATTTCGCGGACGAGCTGGTGCGTCATAAAATCGTCGACCTCATCGGCGATTTGCGCCTGGCCGGCCTCATGCGCGGCCATTTCATCGCCGCCGCCTCGGGACATGCTTTGAATACGCAGCTGGCGAAGCAGATTGCCGCTGCTCATTTATGAGATAGATTAGGAGAGAAACATCATGGAACTTGATATCAACGAAATCATGAAAATCCTGCCGCATCGTCCGCCTATGCTGCTCGTGGACCGCATCATCGAGCTCGACCCGTTCAAGTCGGCCACGGGCATCAAGAACGTGACGATGATGGAACCGCAGTTCCGCGGGCATTTCCCCGGCCATCCCATTATGCCGGGCGTGCTCATCCTCGAGGCCATGGCGCAGGTCGGCGGCGTGGCTATGCTCTATCCGGAGGAGAACCGGGGCAAAATCGCCCTGTTCGGCGGCATGGAGCATGTGAAGTTCAAGCATCCCGTTGTGCCGGGCGATCAGCTCGTCACGAAGGCGGAGCTCGTGCGCGTACGTGGCGACTTCGGCCTGCTGCACTGCGATGGTTACGTCGGCGACAAGCTCGTCGCCGCGGCAGATTTCAAGTTTGCCTTGCAAAGAGACGAAAATCGCCAATAATAGCTTGAATTGGTGAGCTAATCGCAGATAAGCTTGGTTCAACTCGTAAAACGCCTGGATTTGCTGTCAGATTGCCGGTAGGTTTTGGAAGTATATTTGGGAGTATAGTTAAAGTAAACCGAGCAATCAAATGCCGTCAGGGGTGGCGGCAGCAAACATAGGAGAGTTAGGAGTTGGAGCAGATGCATACAGAACAGGAAATCGCCGGGGGCATTCATCCTTCGGCCATCGTGTCTCCAAAGGCACATATAGGCAAGAACGTCACCATAGAGCCGTTCGCCGTTATCGGGGACAACGTCACCATCGGTGACGGCACGATTGTCGGACCGCACGTCGTCATTAAAGGCTGGACGACGATTGGTCAGGACTGCCATTTCTATCAGGGGGCCTCGATTGGCGAGGTGCCGCAGGATTTGAAGTTCAAGGGCGAAAAGAGCTATACGTATATCGGCGACCGCACGTCCATCCGTGAGTGCGCAACGGTTCACCGCGCCACGGGCGAGGGTGAGGAGACGCGCATCGGCAACGACTGCCTGCTCATGGCCTACACGCATGTCGCCCATAACTGCGTCGTCGGCAACAACGTCATCATGAGCAATGCGGCCATGATTGCGGGCCATGTCGTGGTCGAGGACCGTGCGGTCATCGGCGGCATGGCCGGTGTGCACCAGTTCGTGAAAATCGGCCGCAACGCCATGGTGGGCGGTGCCTCGAAGCTCGTGCAGGACGTGGTGCCTTACACGATTGTCGACGGCCGCCCCGCCAAGGCTGTGGGCCTGAATACAGTCGGCATTTCGCGCGCGGGCATTGCGCCGGAGTCGCGCCGCCGCATCAAGCAGGCCTACCGTATCCTCTATCGCTCCGGTCTCTCCCTGCCGCAGGCCATCGCGGTCATTGAGCAGGAAATCGGTGCGTGTGATGAGGTGGACCATGTGCTGCGCTTCCTGCGCAATGCGGAGCGCGGTATCTGCCGTGTGCGGCACGAAGCAGAATAACACAAACAGAGCAACGGGGGTTGTTACATGGAAAGAGTAGGATTGCTGGCGGGCGCGGGCCGTTTGCCCGTAGAGTGCGCCAAGGTGGCGGCCAGCCTCGGTTTTGAGGTCTATGCGGTCGGTCTGCTGCCGGAGACGGACAAAGAGCTGGCCAGCTGCGTAGCTGACTATCAGGACATCAGCATTGCACACCTCGATGAGATTCTGCAGTATCTGCAGCAATATGACATCAAGAAGGTTACGATGCTGGGCAAGGTCACGAAGGAACTGCTCTTTTCCGGCAAAGTACAGCCCGATGCGCATACGCTGCAGCTCATCATGAGCCTGCCGGACCGCAAGGACGATACGATTATGATGATGTTCGTGCGTGAGCTCGCGAAAATCGGCGTGCAGGCCTTCGACCAGACAGCACTCCTGCACAAGCTCATGCCGCACCGTGGCACATTGACCAAGCGTGAGCCGACGGCGGCGGAGCGCGCGGACATGGAGTTCGGCTTTGTCGTGGCGCGGGAGCTCGGGCGTCTGGATATCGGTCAGACGGTCGTGGTGAAGCACAAGGCCGTCATGGCGCTCGAGGCCATCGAAGGCACGGACGCCTGCATCCGCCGCGGCGGCGAGCTGGCGCGTGGCGGTGCCGTCGTCGCGAAGGTGGCGAAGCCGCAGCAGGACAACCGCTTTGACGTGCCGACCGTCGGCCTGCAGACGCTGCAGATGATGGTGGACACGCAGGCATCAGCTCTCGCCATCGAGGCCGATAAAACGTTGCTCGTGGACAGGGACAAGGTCATTGCCCTGGCCGAGGCGCACGATATCACTATCGTAGCTATGTAAATTTTCAGGCGCGGTCACATCTCTGACGCGGGATGGGCTCGCGCCTTTTTCACGTCTAAATAAACTAGGCTAAATCAAGCGTCTATGTTACAATAGTATTTATGATTAGCTAGCGCGGAAGGAGGGCAGGACATGAAGATTATGCTTTCGGCCGGTGAGGTGTCCGGTGATTTGCACGGTGCCCGTCTGGCAACGGCGCTGCATGCACAGGCGCCGGAGGTCGAGCTCGTAGGCTTCGGTGGTCCGGAGATGTCGCAGGCGGGCGTGCGGCTCGTGGCGGATTATACGAGCTACAATGTCATGGGCGTCTGGGAAGTGCTCAAGAACCTGCGCCGCCTCTGGCAGCTCTTAGCACAGCTCACCGCGTTCATGCGGGAGGAGCACCCCGACCTGCTCGTGCTCATCGATTATCCGGATTTTAACTGGCGGCTGGCCAAGCGAGCTAAAGCCCTGGGCATCCCGGTGTTTTCCTACATCCCGCCTTCGGCCTGGGCCTGGCGTCAGGGACGCGCACGCGATTGTGCACCGCTCGCCGAGGAGTTCGTGGCCATTTTCCCGCACGAGCTGCCCGTCTACGAGCAGGCAGGAGCGAATATTTCCTTCGTGGGCAATCCGCTCGTCGATACGGTGCAGGCGGAGCTGCCGGAGGCCGAGGCACGCGCTTATTTTGACCTGCAGCCGGAGGAGCATGCGGTGCTGCTGCTGCCGGGCAGCCGGCGGCAGGAAATCGAGCTGCTGCTGCCTGCCATGTTGGGCGCGGTGCAAATCCTGCAACGCGAGTGTCCGGGCACGCGGTTTTTTCTGCCCGTCGCTGAAAGCATCGATAAAGCTGATTTGTCGCGGCGCATTGCGGCGGCGGACGTTCAGGTCACGCTGACGGAGCGTTACCGCTATGCGCTCATGGGCCTCGCGGATGCCGCGATGGCTACGTCGGGGACGGTCGTCATGGAGGCAGCGCTCAGGGGCCTGCCCTGCGTCGTGCTTTACCGTTTGTCGCGTCTCTCTTACATGGTGGGGCGACTGCTCGTACATGTGGAGAATTTCAGTCTGCCCAACATCCTGCTCGGTGAGCAGTTCCAGCCAGAGCTGCTGCAGGACGAGGTCGAGCCCCGGCGCATTGCGCAGGAAATTGTGCGCCTCTACCGCGGTGAGCCGCAGCGCGCGGCTGTTACGGCCAAGCTGCGGCAGGCGTGTGAGCGGCTCGGCCCCCCAGGTGCCGCAGACCGTGTGGCAGCAAAAATTTTGGCGGCGGCGCGTCGTCAGACCAGTCATAATGAGGAAGCTAAATGAAGAACTATAAACGGCTTTTAAAATATATCCGGCCCTACGTGAAGCAACTGTGCTTTGCCATTGTCTGCATCGTGATGGCCGCGGCGGCCAATCTGTACCTGCCCTGGATTATCAAGGACATGGTCGATAAGGTGCTCACGGATAAAGATATGGGCATGCTGAACATCATCTGTCTCGGCATTGTCGTCGTCTTTATCCTGCGCGGCATTTTCTACTACGGCCAGTCCTATCTCGTGTCCTATATCGGGCAGAAGGTCATCATCGACGTGCGCGAGGTCATGTTCCGCAAGTTTCAGCGCATGCCGATGGCCTATTTCGACAAGCATCAGACGGGCGAGACGATGAGCTATATCACGAACGATGTGGCGGCCATCCAGTCCGCACTCGTCGACAACCTCATCGAGATGGTGACGGAGGGGTCTATCCTCATCGGCTCACTCGTGATGATGATTGTGCTCGACTGGAAACTCTCCCTGCTCACGCTCGTCATTATCCCGCTCGTGGGGCAGGCCATGAAGATTTTCGGTCGTAAGATCAAGCGCAACGGTACAGTCATCCAGGAGCGCATGGCGGATATCACCTCGCTGTTGCAGGAGAGTATTTCCTCCATCCGCGTCGTGAAATCCTTCGTGCGGCAAAAATATGAGACGGACCGGTTCTGCCGTCAGAACGAGCTGAATTTCCAGGCGGCTATGAAAAATGTGCAGCTCACGAGTCTGCTCACGCCGTCCGTGGAGTTCCTCGCGGCCATTTCCGTGGCGGTTATTCTCTGGTTCGGCGGTTATGAGGTCATCAACGGCGTGCTGACGGCCGGTGCGCTCATCGCGTTCCTCACGTATGCCGTCAACCTCGCGAATCCGGTAAAGCGCCTCTCGCGCGTCTACGGCAATCTGCAGCGCGCCATGGCGGCTGTTGACCGCGTGTTTGCGGTCATCGACTTGCCGGAGACGATCAAGGACAAGGACGATGCCATCGCGCTGCCGCCGGTCCAGGGGCACGTGGTCGTGAACCATGTGGATTTCGCCTACAAGCCGGGCGTGCCCGCACTCGTCGATATGAATGTCGAGGCACAGCCGGGCCAGATGATAGCTTTTGTCGGTCCCAGCGGCGCCGGCAAGTCCACGATTGCCAACCTTATCCCGCGTTTCTATGACGTGACGGGCGGCAGTATCACGATTGACGGGCATGATATCCGCGACGTAACGCTCGACTCCCTGCGCGGGCAGATTGGCATCGTGCCACAGGAGACGATGCTGTTCTCGACGACCATCCGCGAGAATATCCGCTATGGCCGTCTCGATGCAACGGACGAGGAGGTCGTGGCCGCGGCGCAGGCAGCAAATGCCGATGTCTTTATCCGCGAGCTGCCGCAGGGCTACGACACGCAGGTCGGCGAGCGCGGTATGAACCTCTCGGGCGGGCAGCGCCAGCGCATGGCCATCGCGCGTGCTATTCTGAAGAACCCGCGCGTGCTCATCCTCGACGAGGCTACGTCAGCGCTCGACACGGAGAGCGAGAAAATCGTGCAGGCGGCGCTCGACCAGCTCATGGTCGGTCGTACCTCGTTCGTCATCGCGCACCGGCTCTCGACGATTTTTAACGCAGACCAGATTTACGTCATCGACCACGGTCACATCCAGGAGCACGGTACACACGAGGAGCTCCTGGCCAAGGGTGGGCTCTACAGTACGCTGTACAATATCCAGTTCAAGAAGTCGGATGCAGGTAAGGAGGAATAACATGCAGCTGCTCTACAATCTTGCAGCCATTCTGGTGGTGTTCCTCATTATCCCCGTCTTTCTCGTGCGTTCCGTGCGCGAGAAGGGCTTCGTGGAGCGCATCCGCCAGAGTCTGGGCTTTTTCCCCGAGCACGCGCTCGATCGCGTGGAGAAAAAGGAATGCATCTGGGTGCACGCGGCCTCCGTGGGCGAAATCGTGGCCACGAGCCCGCTCATCAAGGAGTTCCGCAAGGAGTTCCCGCACAGCCCGATTCTTGTCTCTGTCGTCACGACGAGCGGCTACGAAATGGCAAACCGTATCATCAAGGACGCGGACGCCATCATCTATTTCCCGCTCGACCTGCCTTTTGTGGCGGCACATGTGCTCAGACGTATCCGTCCGCGCGTGTTCCTGCCCGTGGAGACGGAGCTCTGGCCGAATTTTCTCAAGACGGCGCGCCACCTGCGCATCCCCGTCATGATGGTCAACGGCCGCATTAGCGACCGCAGTGTGAAGCAGTACAAGCATCTGCACAGTATTCTGCGTGACATGCTGGGCACGGTCAAGCTGTTCGCTATGCAGTCACCCATTGACGCGGACTACATCAAGCGTCTCGGCGCTGATCCGGCGCTGGTGACGATTACGGGCAACACGAAATTTGACCAGACCTATACGGATGTGAGTCCCGAGGAAAAACAGCGCATCATCAAGGAGATGGGGCTGGAGCAGAACGAGGGGATTTTCCTCGCGGGCTCGACGCACCGCGGCGAGGAGGAATACGTGCTGAACGCGTTCCGTGCCGTGCGGGAAAAGCACCCGCAGGCCCGTCTCGTCATCGCGCCGCGCGAACTGCTGCGCACGGCGGAGGTCGTGCACCTGTGCAAAAAGGCCGGCTTTACCGTAGCCTGCCGCACGGAGCTGCAAAAGCGCGCGGGGCAGAACGAGGATATCGTCATTCTCGATACCATCGGCGAGCTCGGCAAGGTCTACAGCATTGGCGATGTCATCTATGTGGGCGGCAGCCTCATCGCGCACGGCGGGCATAACATCCTCGAGCCGGCCGCGCACGGCAAGGCCATCATCGTCGGCCACTATATGTTCAACTTCAAGGATACACACGCGCTGTTCACGCACCGCGATGCGGTCATTACCGTACAGAATGGCAAGGAGCTCACGCGCGAGGTTGTGCACCTGTTTGACGACCCCGCGGAGCGGCACCGCATGGAACAGGTCACGCTGGACATCGTCAGCGAGAACAAGGGTGCCTCGCGCAAGTCGGCCGTCCTGCTGCGCGAGATGCTCGACGCCTACGAAAGCGAGGAGGAGACGCGCCGCGTACGCTCCACGCAGAAAATCGCGAATTTGCAGACGTATTTCATCGACCTCGTGCATGCTAAAGAGGTCGACGGCTTCTTCCTGAACGGTGTGCTCCTGATTCTGCATATTTTCTCATTTATCTATGCGGGACTCGTGAATTTCAAGCTCGCGGGCTATCGCGTGGGCCTGTTCAAGCGGCAGTCACTCGACTGCTTCGTCATCTCGCTCGGCAACGTGACCGTGGGCGGCACGGGCAAGACGCCGACGGCGCAGCGCCTCGCACGCGCTATCCGCGACATGGGCTACCGCGTCGTTATCCTGAACCGTGGCTACCGTGCGAAATGGCACGGCGAGGTCGGCATCGTCTCGGACGGCAAAAAGCTCTATATGGACGCGGCCGAGGCGGGCGACGAGGCCTATATGCTCGCGAAGCACCTGCCGGACGTGCCCGTGCTCATCGGTGCAGAACGCGTGAAGACAGGCCGTTACGCTATTGAGCATTTTGGTGCCGAGGTGGCCATCCTCGACGATGGCTATCAGCATTGGCAGCTGCACCGCGACCTAGACATTCTGCTCGTCGACGCGGTCAACGTGTTCGGCAACGGCTACATCCTGCCGCGCGGCACGCTGCGCGAGCCCATTTCGCACATCAGCCGCGCCGATGTCTGCCTCATGACGAAGGTCGATCAGGCAGCGGCCGGCTCGTGCGACTACATCCGTCAGACCGTGGAGCGTTACAATCCCGAGGTGCACATTCTGGAGTCCGTGCATCAGCCACGCTGCTTCATTCCCATTCAGGAGTGGTACCGCGATATTGCGGGCGAGGGTATCGATGTGGCGGAAATCCGCGGCCGCCACATCGTGGCCGTCTCGGCCATCGGCAACCCGGCCTCGTTCGAGCAGACGCTTTCCGACCTCGGAGCTGTCATCATCGAGAGCCTGCGTTACCCCGACCATCATGACTACACGATGCTCGAGATGCAGGATATCCTCGAGCAGGCGGAGAATATGGGCGCCGAGGCCATCGTCATCACGGAGAAAGACGCCGTGAAGATACCGGCCGAGGTCATCCGCGCGCAATGGAACATCCCCGTCTACGTCATCTGCGTCGAGGTTACGTTCACGCAGGGCGGCGAGCCGTTCCTGCAGATGCTGCGCGGCGAGCTCACGCAGAAAATCGGGCGTGAGCCGCAGGCCCTGCCTGAGCAGACTGCGGAGTAAGGGGCATTTTTGTCAGGTTGCGGGCAGTACTGATTTCATTGTCACGTCAAGCAGGTTTAACGCTATGCAGCAGCGTTGCCTGAGAAAGGATAGGATTATGCGGGTACTTTGTGTGATACCGGCGCGCTACGCTTCGACGCGGCTGCCGGGCAAGCCGTTGAAAGATATTGCGGGCAAACCGATGGTCGTGCGCGTCTACGAGCGTGCAAGCCAGGCGCAGCGCGTGGCCGAGACCATTGTGGCCACGGATGACGCGCGCATCGTGCAGGCTGTGGAGCAGGCGGGTGGCAAAGCCATGCTCACGCGCGCCGACCACCCGACGGGCACGGACCGGCTGGCTGAGGTTGCGGCCGCGCATCCTGAGGCCGAGCTCATCATCAACGTGCAGGGCGATGAACCGCTCATCGAGCCCGCACTCATCGATGCGCTGGCAGCAGCCTTTGACGACGACGTCGAGCTGCAGATGGCTACGGTCAAGACGGAGATTACCGACGCGGCCGAGCAGCAGAACCCGAACAACGTGAAGGTCGTGACGGATAAAAACGGCTACGCGCTGTATTTCTCGCGCTCGCTGCTGCCGTATCCGCGCCATACGGGGACGCCCGTCTACAAGCACATCGGCATCTATGCCTACAAACGTGACTTTTTGCTGCAGTATGCCAAGATGGCCACGACGCCGCTGGAGCAGGCGGAGAGCCTCGAGCAGCTGCGCGCGCTGGAGAACGGCTACCGCATCAAGGTCATCGAGACGCAGGCGCATTTTGTAGGCGTGGACACGGAGGAGGACCTCGAGAAGGTCCGCGCCATTTACGCGCAACAGTAAAAACTGGTGCCGCCTGGCGGCAAAGTGTATAATAGTATATAGCAGACAGATATAGAACTTGGGAGAAAGGTGGCAATCAGCATGGCAACAGTCAAAGTCGGCAACATTAAAATCGGTGACGGCGGGCCGCTGGCTCTGCTCGCGGGGCCCTGCGTACTCGAGGGCTACGAGCGCAGTCTGTATATCGGCAAAACGATTAAGGACATCTGCGGCCGTCTGGGCATCCCCTACGTGTTCAAGGCGTCTTTTGACAAGGCGAACCGCTCGTCCTATCATAGTTTCCGCGGCCCCGGCATCGATGAGGGTCTGAAAATCTTGCAGCGCATCAAGGATGAACTGCAGGTGCCGGTCGTGACGGATATTCACGAGCCCTGGCAGGCTGCGAAGGCCGCCGAGGTCGCGGACATTCTGCAGATTCCGGCTTTCCTCTGCCGCCAGACCGACCTGCTGCATGCCGCTGCCCAGACAGGGCGCGTCGTCAACGTGAAAAAAGGCCAGTTCCTGGCCCCGGATGATATGCGCAACGTCGTGGACAAGCTGCATGCGAGCGGCTGTGAGCAGCTCATGCTGACGGAGCGCGGTGCCTCGTTCGGCTACCACAACCTCGTCGTCGATATGCGCAGCCTGCCCATTATGCGCCAGTTCGGCTATCCGGTCGTCTTTGACGGTACGCACAGCGTGCAGCTGCCGGGCGCGGGCGGTACGACGTCGTCCGGCAACCGCGAGTACGTCGAGTATCTCGTGCGTGCGGCCGTGGGCGCAGGCGTGGACGCACTGTTCCTCGAGGTGCATGACAACCCTGAGGAGGCACTCTCCGACGGCGCTAACATGGTCTATCTCGACAAGCTGGAGGCGCTGCTCACGGATGCGCTGGCCATTCACGAGATTGTACGCAAAAAGTTGTAAAATGAGCTTACTGGAAAAGCTGAAAATTGAGAAATAGAAAAGCATAGAGGGAGAAACTGTTTTCATGGGAGATACTGCTTTCATCAAGGACAAGGCACTGGAAACGCTGCAGATTGAGGCTGAGGCCGTACTGAAGCTCAAGGAACGTATTGACGAGGAATTCGTGCAGGCGGTGCAGGCTATTCTGGCCTGCAAGGCGCGCGTCATCGTCACGGGTATGGGCAAGTCCGGCCATATCGGCCGCAAAATCGCCGCGACGCTCGCGAGCACGGGCACGCCCGCGTTCTTCATGCATCCGGCCGAGGCCTTTCACGGCGATCTGGGCATGGTGACGGAGGCAGATATCGTCATCGCCATTTCCAACAGTGGCGAGTCTTCGGAGATTGTGAAAATCCTGCCGATTATCCGCCGCATTGGCGCGGGTATCATCGCTATGAGCGGGCGGCGTGACTCGCAGCTCGGCAAATTCTGCGACTATTTTATCGATACGGGCGTGGAGCGCGAGGCCTGCCCGCTCGGCCTCGCGCCGACAGCCAGCACGACGGCCACGCTCGCCATGGGCGACGCCATCGCCATGGCGCTCATGTCCGTGCGCAACTTCACAAGTGAGGACTTCGCGTTGTTCCATCCGGGCGGCGCACTGGGCCGCCGGCTGTTGCTCACGGTCAAGAACGTCATGCACACGGGCGAGGATAACCCGCTCATTCACAAGGGCAAGACGGCGAAGGACGCGCTCTTTGTCATGACGGACAAGGGCCTCGGTGCCGCCTCGGTCATCGACGACCACGGGCAATTCCTCGGCCTCATCACCGATGGCATCATCCGCCGCGCCCTGGCGCAGGATAACAATTTCCTCGATGAGCCGGTGGAAAGCATCATGTTTAAAGAGCCGCTCACGATTGCGCCCGAGAAGATGGCGGCGCAGGCCCTGCACGTGATGGAGCAGCACAAGCCCCGCCCCATCACGGTGCTGCCGGTCATCGATGCAGCGGGCCAGCCCGTGGGCATGGTGCATTTGACGGATTTGCTCAGACAGGGAGTAGTGTAAGATGGAGTTGGCAGCCTCAGCCGTGGCAAATGCGCGGCAGGTCAAACTGGTGATTTTTGACGTGGACGGCGTGTTCACGGACGGCGGTATCTATATCGGTGCCGAGGGCGAGCTCTACAAGGCCTTCAACGCCAAGGATGGGCTCGGCGTGACGCTCGCGCAGCGCGCGGGCCTCGAGACGGCCATTATCACGGGCCGCACGTCGCCACAGGTCGCGTTCCGTGCACGCGAGCTGCACATCGACCATGTGCTGCAGGGTCAGATGGACAAGCGCGCGGCCTACCAGCAGCTGAAACGCGAGCTGCAGCTGGCGGACGAACAGATTGCCTACCTCGGCGACGACCTGATAGATTTGCCCGTCATGGTGCAGGTCGGCTTTACGGCGGCCCCGGCCGACGCCTCGCCCGAGGTGCGGCGGCTAGCACAGGCCGTGTCCGTGCACCCGGGCGGGCACGGTGCCGTGCGGGAAATCCTCGAGTTCATTCTCAAGGTACAGGGCAAATGGGAGCCCCTCCTCACGCAGTATTACCGTGCGGAGACGGCGCCGGAAGCCGCAGATTTGGCACAGTGATTTTTGTAGAAAAACGCTGCTTGATGACGCCAGCCCCAGCGGGGCTGACTATTTGAGCCGTGTTTTCCTGGCGGGAGGTCACAAGATGATTTATAAATCCCTGATGGCGCTCAGCTGGCTCGTCTGCCATACGCCGTATCGTCTGCTCATGGGGGCGGGCTGGGTGCTCGGCAACCTGTACAATCTGCTCGTCAAAAAGGAACGCGAGCGGGCCGTGCGGCAGATGATGGCGGCGCTCGACATGGATGAGGCCACGGCGCGGCATACGGTGCGGCTCTCCTTCATCAACATGGCGCGCAACGTGCTGGAAATCCTCTACATGCCGCATCTCAATGAGCAGAATTTCCGCGAGTACATGGATGTGGAGAACCTCGATACGCTGAAAAACGCGCTGGCCGAGGGCCACGGCACGGTCATCCTCACGGGCCATATCGGCACCTGGGAGTGGCTCTCGGCCTCGTTTACGCTGAACGGCTTGCCTGTGACGGCCATCGCGAAGCCGCAGCCGAACATCCAGTACACGCGCGTGCTCGACGATTTGCGCGCGACCATCCACGTGGAGATTTTCTCGCGCGGCACGAGCGAGCTGCTGGCGGCGGCGCGGGCGCTGAAGAAAGGCAAGATTCTCGGCTTCCTCGTGGATCAGGACGCGGGGCCGGGCGGCGCGTTCCTGCCGTTCCTCGGCAAAATCGCCTCGACGCCCATGGGCCCGGCCGTTTTCTCCCGCAAGTTCCACAGCCCGGTCGTGCCGGCGTTTATCCTGCGCCAGCCGGGCGGTAAACACAAAGTGGTCATCATGGACCCCGTGTCGTACGTGGACACGGGCGATGCGGATAAGGATTTGTTCGATTTCACCGCACGCATGACGAAAATCATCGAGCAGGTCATCCGCGAGAACCCCACGCAGTGGATCTGGTTTCAGAAACGCTGGAACACGAAGCCGGAGCAGCAGAAGACGGGCAAGCACCACACGGTCATTGAGGAGGAGAAGCGTTCATGAGCACGAAGGGTAAAGTCATCGCCGGCCTTGTCGGCGTGGTGTTTATCGCGCTCGTCGTCTGGACCGTGCAGACTATCCCGGAGGCGCCGGCGCAGCCTGAGCCATCGTCGACGCGCGTGATGAGCTACGACGGCAATACCATCAGTGAGGAAAAGGACGGCCGCAAAATCTGGGAACTAACGGCCGAACATATCGAGATGGATCTCGACAGCAAGGACGCTACACTGACGGGCGTGACCGGGCATTTTTATGCCGAGGATGGTCGCACAGTCGACGTGCAGGCGGCTAAGGGCCACTACACGGCGGCGAGCCGCGATGTGACCATCGAGGACGGCCTGCACGTCACAACGAGCGACGGCGCGGCCCTGCAGTGCGAGAAAATGCTCTGGGCGGCCGCCACGGAGACGCTGACGGCGCAGGGCAACGCACAGGTGCAGCGCGACGATATGCAGGCGCAGGGCGTGAGCATTGCGAGCACAAATGGTTTTAAACAGTTCACGATAGAGGGCCCGTTGACGATTACGAAAGGCGATATGCGGGCGACGGGCGACCATCTCGCGACGAATGAGGACGGGACGCGCTTTACGCTTACGGGGCACGCGCACATTGAGAAGAATTGAGTTGGCTGAAACTTTCGGCTTTTAAGTATATAGAGTTGAGAGTTGAGAGTTGGGAGTGGTAGCAGATGAAGTGGCAGGTCAAGAAGATTGCGCTGGCTGCGGCTGTGGTGGCAACTTGCACGATGGGTACGCTGTATGCGGCGGGGGCGGCTTCGCTGGACGCGGATACGGTCGAGTACGATATGCAGACGGGCGAGATTACGGCGACGGGCAACGTGCTCATGAAGCAGGATGACAGCCGTATCGCGGGTGCGCAGGCGACATACAATGCCAAGACACAGCAGGGGCGCGTGACGGGCGGCGTCATCGCGGAGAAGGGCGATATGCGCCTGACCTGTGCGACGCTGACCGTCGACGGTACGGCGCACTACATCGCTGAGGGCGATGTGCAGGGGGCGCAGGGCGACCGCACGTTCGCTGGCCCGGTGGTCGACTATCAGACGGCGCAGCAGTACGTGACCATGGCCCAGGGCGGCACGCTCACGAGTGCTGAGGGCACGTTCACGGCCGACCAGCTGCAGGGCTGGCTGCAGGACGCGCATTATACCGGCACGGGCAACGCGCATATCGTGAGCCCGCCGCGCGACCTCGAGGCGGGGGGCGACCAGTTCGATTACTACGGGCAGGGCGACGGCCGGGCCGTACTCACGGGCAATGCCTGGGCGGTGCAGGGCAACAATACCATGCGCAGCCAGCGTCTGACGATTTATCTTGCGCAGGATGGTACAGCTAAGGTACAATAAAGGTTGTACTTTAAGACATATGATTGGAGAGGAGCACGGCAGTGCATATCGAAGCGAAAAATCTGGTCAAGACCTTTAAAAAGCGCACGGTCGTGGACCGCGTCTCCCTGCGCGTCAACAAAGGCGAAATCGTAGGCCTGCTCGGGCCGAACGGTGCGGGCAAGACGACGACGTTCTACATGATTGTCGGGCTCGAGCATCCGACGTCGGGGCAGGTTTTCCTCTCGGATATTGACATTACCGACCAGCCGATGAACCACCGGGCAGCGCTCGGTATCAGCTACCTTACGCAGGAGGCCTCGATTTTCCGCAAGCTCACGGTCCAGGAAAATATCATGGCCATCCTCGAGACGACGAAACTGTCGCCGGCTGAGCAGCAGAATAAATATCACGAGCTCATCGAGGAGTTCCGCATCGGTCACGTCGTCGAGCGCAAGGGCACGGAGCTCTCGGGCGGTGAGCGCCGCCGTGTAGAGATTGCGCGCTGCCTGGCGCTCGAGCCGGAGTTTATCCTGCTCGACGAGCCGTTCGCGGGCGTCGACCCGCTGGCTGTGGCCGACATTCAGGAGATTGTACAGTATCTGCGGCAGCGTGGCATGGGCATCCTCATCACGGACCACAACGTGCGTGAGACGCTGTCCATCGTCGACCGGGCCTACATTCTGAACAACGGCAAAATCCTCGTTGAGGGTGACAGCCAGACCATCGCCAACAGCCCGATAGCGCGCAAGTTCTATCTGGGCGATAAATTCACGCTTTGAGCAGGGGGCAGACATGCATATCCGCATTCTGGACAAATACATTTTCCGCGAAGTGCTCATCACCTTCGTGTTTGGCATCTGCGCGTTCTCTGCCGTCTTCATCGGCTCGGGCACGTTGTTCAAGATTGCCAAATATATCACGGACTACGGCGCGTCGCTGCAGTCTGTAGCCAAGATTTTCGTGCTGGGCCTGCCGAAGGTCGTCATCTGGACGTTCCCGATGTCGATGCTGCTGGCCTCGCTCATGACTTTTGGGCGGCTCTCCGGCAACTCAGAGATTACCGCTATGAAATCCTGCGGTATCAGTTTCAGCCGCATCGCGATGCCTGCACTGGTGCTGGGTTTCATCGTGAGCATGGGGGCCGTGGCCTTCAACGAATACGTCGTACCCTGGGCCAACACGGCCTACCGCAACGTGCTCTATTATGAAATCGAGAACAATGCGGGCGCGAAATCGCAGGAGCACATCATCCTCAAGGATATCAAGGATGGCAACATCCAGCGCCTTGTTTACGCACGCTACTACGATGCGGACAGTCAGACCTTGCAGGGCATCACGATGCAGGATTTCGATGCCGAGGGCAAGGTGCGGCATGTGGAGAACGCGAACTATGCCGATTGGAACGGCAATATGTGGACCATGCACGAAGGCGTGATTTACGATATCGCCGAGGGCGAGGGCAAGAGTGAGCACAGCGTGCGCTTTGAGACGCAGCAGCTGCCCATCGCGGCCCAGCCGAAGCAGATTGTACGCGAACAGAAAGACCCCGAGGAGCTCACGATGAAGGAGCTGCGTGCGGAAATCAACATTATGAAGTCGCAGTACGTCGACACGAACAAGCTGGAGGCCGAGCTCTACCAGCGCGTGAGCGTGCCGATGGCCAGCCTCATCTTTGCACTCATCGGCGTGCCGCTAGGGCTCCAGCCGACGCGCAACAGCTCATCGGCGGGCTTCGCCATGAGTATCGTCATCATCTTCATTTACTATGCGCTCATGACCATGGGCAACGCGCTGGCGCGCGGCGGCATTGTGGCACCGCTGCTGGCGGTCTGGCTGCCCAATATTGTGGGCATTATCGCGGGCTTCTTACTCATCAGGCAAGCCTCGCGCTGAGGGAACTCTTGCCGGATAAGTGGGTGCAGGATTTGCTCAGCTTTTACTAATGCATACGCCAGTCTGGGGGAGGCTGGCTGGAGAACAGAGAGGGGGCATGGGCCATGTTGTATGGGGTATTGCTGATTGTCGTGCTCATTATCACGGGCGGCGCTATCGCCTTTATCGGTGACCGTCTCGGCACGAAAATCGGCAAGAAGCGCATGTCCCTGTTCGGCCTGCGGCCACGGCATACGTCGATTATCATTACGATTTTCACCGGCATCTGTATCACGACGCTGACACTCGGTGTCATGGCGGCGGCCTCCGAGAACGTGCGCACGGCGCTGTTCGGCATGGAGCGGCTGCAGCAGAGCATGCAGGCCACGCAGGCGAAGCTGGAGACGGCCTCGCAGGCACTGGCAGACGCGCAGGCGGAGCAGGTGGCTACAGATACGGCCCTGCAGCAGTCGAAAGATGAAGTCAGCCGCATGCAGGCACAGCAGGAGGAACTGCTGGCTGAGTCGCAGCGCCTGCAGGAAGGCAACCGCGTGCTGCAGCTGGCAAACGAAGCGCTCAACGCGCGCAACAGCAGCCTCATGGGAGAAAATGACCGCCTCGGCAGCGAGAACAGCGCCCTGACGGCGCAGAACACGAGCCTGCAGGCGGGCAATAAACAACTCAGCGAGCGCAACGATGTACTCACGCAGGTCAATGAGACGCTGGGCAAGCGTACGGACGAACTGCGCAACGGTCTCATCACCATGCGGGAGGGCGACATCGTGTTCCGTGCGGGTGAAATCCTCGCGAGCGGCGTTATCCATGGCCAGCAGAGCGAGGCTGAGGTGCGCCAGCAGATGGAGACGCTCATGCAGCTCGCGAGCCGCAACATCTCGGCGCGCGTGGGGCAGAACACCACGGACCAGAATATCTGGGTTTATAAGCCGGAGTATGACGGTGCCGTGGCGACTATCGTCAAGCGGCAGAAGGATGTCGTCGTGCGCGTGACGGCGGCCGGCAACCTCATCCGCGGCGAAGAGGTGCGCGCGTCGCTCGAGCTCTATGACAACAGCGTCATCTATCAGGCGAACGAGTTTATTCTCGCGCGCCGCTACACGCTCACCGGCAAGACCAGTGGCGAAGCGGAGCAGACCGTGATGGCCTTCCTGCGCGACGTGAACTTTGCGGCTTTGCAGCGCGGCATCCTCGCCGATCCGCTCAACGGCTCCGTGGGCATCATGGAGGGCTCGCAGTTCTACGATATCGTCAAGTCACTCATACCGGTGCGCGGCGACGTCGTGCTCTCGGCCTATGCGCGTGATAACACAGACGCGCTGGGCCCGTTGCGCCTCAAGGTGAAGATGGAAGTTCTCGCGAGCGACCAGTAAGACAATAATCAAAGCCCCTGCGGGGGCTTTTTGTGCAGAAAGCAGGTGCATGGTATGCAGGCGATAGCGGCGCTCGACCCGGGGCGTGATAAATGTGGCCTGGCCGTGCTGCATGGCGATGGACATACGCTGTGGCAGCAGGTCATCGCGACGGCAACGCTCGTGGCGCAGGTCGCGGCCTTGCAGGAGCAGTACGGTTTTACCGTGTTGGTCTCGGGAAACGGTACGACGAGCAAAAAGGCGGCTGTCGCGCTGCAACAGGCCCTGCCTGCGCTACAGATTGAAATCCGCGACGAGTACCGCACGACGGAGCTGGCGCGCGAATACTACTGGCAGGCGCACCCGCCGACGGGCTGGCACCGTTTCATTCCCTTGGGCTTGCAAGTGCCGCCTGTGCCGGTGGACGATTTCGCGGCCGTTATCCTCGGCCGCCGTTACCTCCAGCAGCAGGGCAGGCTTGCCAGCGACCTGCCCGCCGTGCCGGAAAAATTGGCCCCGCGACGCTGAGGCCTCTGGGGAATATTCGACTATGGTGCTAAGCTGATAAAAAGACCGTATGGGTTGCATCAAGTGCACGAAGGAGTAACAACATGACCAGAGCAAAGCAGACACGTCCGGACTGGACGGAGTATTTTCTCGATATTGCCAAGGCCGTGGGGCGGCGGGCGACCTGCCTGCGCCGCCGCTACGGCGCCATCATCGTCAAGGACCGTATCATCGTGAGTACGGGCTACAACGGCGCGCCGCGCGGCGAGGCAAACTGCATAGACACGGGCCTGTGTGAGCGTGAGCGGCTGCATGTACCCAAGGGGCAGAACTACGAGCTCTGCGTGGCCGTACACGCCGAACAGAACGCCATCATCAACGGCAATCCTGCCGACATGGAGGGCGCGACTATCTACATCGTGGGCTTCAACGCGGACGGTTCGCTGGCCTCGGGCAAGCCATGCCTGCTCTGCCGCCGCATGCTGCGCAACGCCAAGCTCGCTCAGGTCGTCTATTACGACGAAGACGGTCACATCGTGAGCTGTGCCCCCGCCGATATCCATGATTGACACTGTCAGGGGCGTGTTGTAAAATGGGTGTGTTATGGGCCTATGTAAGATTGTATGAAGTATACGGCCCACTGGTGTAGATAAAGGAGTGCAACGGAGTCATGCCGGATTATATATTGGCGTTTGTCATCGCGGTGGGGTTCGCCCTGCTCGTGACGCCAGGGGTTATTTGGTTCGCGCGCAAAACAGGTGCGCTCGACGCGCCCAACCAGCGCAAGGTGCATAAGAAGCCCATCCCGCGCATTGGCGGCATCGGCATCTGGCTGGCGTTCATGATAGCGATTACCGTGGCGGCCAGCTATACGGAGGTGCCGGATGAGCAGGAATTCGAGCTGCTGGGCCTCATGGTCAGCGGCACGCTCATCGTGCTCATCGGCGTCATCGATGACTATCGCGATTTGCCGGCCAAGGTGAAGCTGCTCGGCCAGATTGTGGCAGCTTCGGTGTTGGTCATCGGTTTTGATGTGCGCATCGACTTCGTGACCGACCCGTTCGGTGACTATATTTTCCTCGAATATCTCGCGATTCCGCTGACGATTTTCTGGGTCGTGGGTATCACGAATACCGTGAACCTCATCGACGGCCTGGACGGCCTCGCGGCTGGCGTTTCGTCCATTGCGGCTGTGACTATCTGCCTCGTGGCGTTGCAGCAGGGCGACCTCTTTATCGCCACGCTGACGGCCTGCCTCGCGGGTGCGGCCGTGGGTTTCCTCTATTACAATTTCAACCCGGCCAAGATTTTCATGGGCGATTCTGGCAGCATGTTCCTCGGCTTCATGCTCTCGGGCATCTCGGTCATCGGCGCCGTGAAGTCGGCGACGACGATTGCGCTCATCGTGCCCATCCTGGCGCTGGGACTGCCCATCATGGACACGACGTTCGCCATCGTGCGCCGCTACCGCGGCGGCGTGCCCATTTTCAAGCCGGATAAGGGGCATCTGCACCATCGTCTGCTCGATATGGGCTTTACGCAGCGGCAGGCCGTGCTGCTCATGTACGTTATCAGCGCGCTGCTCGGCCTTTCGGCTGTGGCGCTCACCGAGGTCAGCGGGCAGATTGCCGTGCTTATCGTCTGCGTCGTGCTGGCGGCTGTGTTGTTCGGCGCAAAGAAAATCGGCATTTTCCATATGAATACACCGGCGCAGTAAGCGCACGTAAATAATATCCCTTTTCCGCAAGGAGGATTCCTGATGGAGCAAAAGAAAATCAAGGTCATGACTGTGTTCGGCACGCGTCCCGAGGCTATCAAGATGGCCCCTATCGTGCTGGAGCTGCAGAAGCATCCCGATACGATTATCCCCGTGGTGGCCGTGACGGCACAGCACCGCGAGATGCTGGACCAGGTGCTGCACCTGTTCCACATTACGCCGGACTATGACCTCGACATCATGGCGGCGGGGCAGACGCTGTTCGATATCACGAGCAAGGCCATGAACGGTCTCGATAAAGTGCTTACCAAAGAGCAGCCGGACATCGTGCTCGTGCATGGCGATACGACGACGACGTTCGCGGGTGCGCTGGCGGCCTATTATCACCAGACGGCTGTCGGCCACGTCGAGGCGGGCCTGCGCACGCACAACAAATACTCGCCGTTCCCGGAGGAGATGAACCGTCAGCTTACGGGCCGCATCGCCGATTTGCATTTTGCACCGACGGCGACGTCCGAGGCCAATCTGCTGGCTGAGAACGTGCCGGTGGACCGGATTTTCGTGACGGGCAATACGGTCATCGATGCGCTGCACCACACGGTGCAGGATGAGTTCGCGTTCGACAATGACCTCTTGCAGCAGGTGGACTTCGCACACAAACGCATTATTCTCGTGACGACGCATCGCCGTGAGAACCTCGGCGAGCCCATGCGCCACGTCTACAAGGCACTGCGCCGCCTCACGGAGGAGTTCGATGACGTCGAGGTCGTGTTCCCCGTGCACAAGAACCCGAAAGTGCGTCAGGTCGTGCAGGAGGAGCTCGGCGGTCTTGCGCCCGTACATCTCATCGACCCGCTCGACTACGAGCCGTTCGCCAACGTCATGCATCGCGCGAGCCTCATCCTCACGGATTCGGGCGGCGTGCAGGAGGAGGCGCCGGCACTCGGCAAGCCAGTGCTCGTGTTGCGCGACACGACGGAGCGCCCCGAGGCCGTCAAGGCTGGCACGGTGAAGCTCATCGGCACGGACTCTGAGCGCGTTTACGCCGAGGCGAAGCGCCTGCTGACGGATGCGGCGGAGTACAGCCGCATGGCTGAGTCCGTCAATCCGTACGGCGACGGCCATGCCGCTGAGCGCATCATCCAGGCTATCCTCTATCATTATGGTCTGAGTGAGGCACGTCCCGAGCGTTTTGCCGCTGAATAATGAATTTTCTTCCCTGCCGTTGGCAGGGATTTTTATTGGGCAACGATAATTTGCCAGTATGTACCTGTTGATGAGCATAAAAAACCTGCACTGGATTTTTTGCCAGTGCAGGTTTTTTGTATGTTTTATTAGCGTGGCAATGCGGCGGTCAGGCGCTGCAGGCCCTGCTCCAGCGTCGCCCAGGGGCAGGCGATATTCAAGCGCTGGTGCTGGCTGCCGGCGGGGCCGAAGATGTGGCCGCTGTCGAGCCAGAGCCGCGCCTTTTGTACGATGAGTTTATCGAGCTCCTCGTCGCTGAGGCCGTAGGCGGAGAAATCCAGCCAGAGCAGGTACGTGCCCTCGGGCTCCGTCAGGCGGACGCGCGGCAGTTCGCGCGTGAGGAAGGCATGCGTCTTTTGGTAGTTGCTTTCGAGGTAGGCGCGGAGCTCCTGCAGCCACGGCCCGCCGTTTGCGTAGGCGGCCTGGCAGGCCGTGAGGCCCATAGCGTTCGGCTGGTCGTAGCCGATGGCGTTCAGCTCGTGGCGGAAACGGCGGCGCAGCGTGGCGTTCGCGATGAAAATGTTCGAGAGCTGCAGGCCTGCGAGGTTGAATGTCTTGCTCGGTGCCGTGCAGGTGATGGTGCGGTCGGCAAACTCGGGCGAGAGCGAGGCCAGCACCGTGTGCGTGTAGCCGGGCCGCACGAAATCGTGGTGGATTTCGTCGGCCAAAATGAGCACGTCGTGGCGCAGACAGATGTCGGCGAGGCGCGTGAGTTCGTCGCGCGTCCAGACACGCCCCACGGGATTGTGCGGGCTGCAGAGCAGGAACAGCCTGACGTGGTGACGGACAATTTTGTCTTCGATATCGGCGAAGTCGATGTGGTAGCGTCCGTTTTCCTCCCGCAGCGGGCTGTTGACGAGCTCGCGCCCGTTGTCCTTAATCACGAGGCTGAACGGGTAGTAGACGGGCTGCTGGATGAGCACAGCCTCGCCGGGCTCAGTAAAGGCGCGAATGGCCAGTGCGATGGCCAGCACGACGCCGGGTGTGACGAGCAGGCTGTCGGCGGCGGGGCGCCAGCCATGTTGCGCCTGCATCCACTTTTGCAATGTGGCCACGTAGTCGGGCTTGACGTCCGTATAGCCGAAGATGCCGTGCTGTATGCGCGCCGCGAGGGCGTCCAGCACGGGCTGTGGCGCGCGGAAGTCCATATCCGCGACCCAGAACGGCAGCACGTCCTCAGGATAGCCACGTTCGGCGGCAAAGTCGTATTTCAGGCAGGCCGTATGGTGCCGGTCGATGATGGCGTCGAAATTTACACTCATTTGCAGACCTCCTCACTCTGCCCGTTCAGGGCCTGGTCCAAATCGTCGATGATGTCTGTCACGTCCTCGATGCCGACGGAGAGACGCAGCAGCGTGTCGTCGAGACCGGTGCGCTGCAGCAGCTCCGGTGGCATCTCGGCGTGCGTCTGCACGAGCGGATATGTGAGCAACGACTCCACACCGCCGAGGCTCTCGGCGAAGCTGATGAGTTTTAGACGGCCGAGCAGCGCCTGTGCTAGTGCCGCGCTCTCGACTTTAAAGGAGAGCATGCCGCCAAAGCCCGTGGCCTGCGACTTTTGCAACGCGTAGCCGGGGTGCTCCGGCAGGCCGGGGTAGTAAACCTGCGTGACGCGGGGCTGTGTGCGCAGCCACTTGGCAATCTGCAGGGCGTTCGCCTCTTGCCGCTCCACGCGGATGCCCAGCGTCTTAATGCTGCGCAGCATGAGCCAGGCATCCATGGCCGACATGTTCGGCCCCTCGGATTTGACGAAGAACTCGATTTTTTCGGCGATGGCGCTGTCCTTTTCCTTGACCGTGACGAAGCCGGCGATGATGTCGTTGTGGCCACAGAGATATTTCGTGCCGCTGTGCACGACGATATCTGCACCCAGGGGCAGTGGCTTCTGGCAGTGCGGCGAGAGGAACGTGTTGTCGACGATGAGCAATGCGTCGTGTGCGTGCGCCAGCCCGGCGAGACGGCGGATATCGCTGATGTACATCATGGGGTTCGACGGCGTCTCGATGAAAATGGCGCACGTGTTGGCTTTGACGTGACTGGCCACGAGCTCAAAGTCCGAGGTATCGATGTATTCAAACTCGATGCCGTACTGGCTGTAGACATCGTTGGCCAGGCGTACGGTGCCGCCGTAGAGATCCTCGCTCAGCAGCACGTGGTCACCGGCATTGAAGAGCAGGAACACGAGGTTGATGGCCGCCATGCCCGAGGAGACGGCCCAGCTGCGGCCACCTTGCTCCAGCAGCGTCAGCGTGGCCTCCAGCTCATCACGTGTGGGGTTGGCCACACGTCCGTAGTCGTAGCCTGTACTTTGTTTGAACCCGGGGTGACGGAACGTAGCCGACAGGTAGATGGGGGTGCTGATAGCGCCCGTGGCGTCATGATGATTACAGCCATGAACTTCGAGAGAATGGTCGTGCATAGGTGTATCCTCCTTATACTACTTGTTTTAACATATATATTAACTATGAATTGATATGTTGTCAAGCAGTTTTAGTTGTGGTGTTCATAGGCAAAATCCCGCCTGGCCATAGATATTTTTTGCTAAAACAAGCAAGTACATGACAGGTTGCCTGTTGATATGATATAGTGGAAAAGAGACATATGGCCTTTATCACTGTCAGGAGGTGCGACGTATGGCAGAGGAACCACAGCGGCACGCAGGGCTGCGGCAGGCCGTGCGCGCGTTTGCCGTGCTCAGCGGCATTGGTATTTATTTTGCGGTCTTTGTGGCCATCTGCATCTTTCTCGGTTACGAGGCCGATATCCATTTCGGCCTTGGCCACACAGGCCGGCTCGTCGGGGCCATCATCGGTTTTCCTGGTGCCATTTACACGCTTTACCGCCAACTGCGCTCGGGCAATATCGTTTAATCGGCGTCTCCTTAATGCAAGGACTGGCGTCCTTTTCGCGTAAAAAATTTTGTGCCACCCTTGCCAAATGGGTATCCAGCCTTTATAATATGAATTGCTACTAATTAGGATAAAACAATTAGCTAAGTTTATTCTAATATTTATAGCATTTATCGTAGACAACAGCCACCATACACGCAAAATGAATTTAATTCATTTTCTTGCAGGTATGGCGTGTTTTTTGTCGAAATGGAAACTAGAGGAAAAGCTGATTTTCTCTAGTCGTATCCCATGATATTCAACGAAGACAGGGGCCTGCCCCTGTCGGAGGAGGAATATGAAAGACGTCCTATCCCTGTTTTTGCGGCGGCTGCTCGTCAGCCTCGGCCTGTGCACGGTGCTCGCAGCAGTAGGTTTCCTGACAGCGGGGAAAGCCTATCTGCTCGGCGCGCTCGGCGTGGGCTATCTGGCAGCAGCTATCTGCATCTGGACCCTCGTCTGGCGCACGTGGCGCAGTATCGGTCTCTCCGAGCTGGCTGCAAAGCGGCAGATGCTCTGGGGACTGCTCGTGCGGCTCGGTACGCTCTTTGTCGTGCTGCTCGTCGCTGTACAGCTCTCCGTCGAGGTGTTCTATGCCACGGTGCTCGGTTTTGGCCTCTGCTATGGCCTGGCCATGCTGCAGCTGTTGTGGCTGAACCGGGAGGGACGTTGAAGCACAGCCTGCCTGTGCAGGCTTGATTCTGGGGCTTGCCCCGGAGAGGGAGGTAAGGTATATGCATGAAATCGGTGTTCGCGAAGTAGTGCAGTTTGCCGGCTTCACCTTCAACTGGGAAACACTGTGTATGACCTGGCTCACGATGGCGATTGTGCTGCTCGTCGCGTTCCTGGCCACGCGGAACCTGAAAATGGTACCGACAGGCTGGCAGAATGTCGTCGAGATTATCGTCACGAGCCTGGAGGCGCAGATAGAGTCGACGATGGGCAAGCGGGGCCTGTTCCTCGCACCGTTCATTGTCTCGCTCTTCATGTTCCTGCTGGTCTCGAACTGGCTCGGACTATTCCCCACGTTGGCGTCGCCGACGAATGACCTGAACACCACGTTAGGCCTCGCTTTGCTGGTGATTGTCATGGTACATACCCTGGGTCTTTATCTCAAGGGCGGCCATTACATCAAGCATTTCTTCCAGCCAACGCCAGTTTTCGTCATCATCAATGCCATCGAGGAGGTTGCCAAGCCGATTACGCTGTCTTTCCGTCTATTCGGCAACATCCTCGCAGGCGAGATTCTCATCATCATCCTGCTGAAACTTATGCCTATCTGGATGCCGATTCCGTCGGTCATCTGGCTGGCATTCAGTATTTTCATCGGCGGGGTGCAGGCCTTCATCTTCACCATGCTCTCCATGGCCTATCTGGCCAATGCCGTGGGCGGTGCTGATGAGGAGGCCGAGTAAGGTTTTTCTATCTATCTAAACCGCAGTGTTCATCTAACAAGAGGAGGATTCTATTCATGGAAAACGCAATTATGGTCGCAGCTGCCCTGATCGGTGCAGGTATCACGATGGGTCTCGCAGCAATCGGTGCTGGTCTCGGCGATGGTCTCGTTACGAGCCGTTTCATTGAGGGCATCACGCGTCAGCCGGAAGCGCAGAGCAAGCTCTTCACGAACACGCTGATTTCCGTCGGCCTCATCGAGTCCATGGCGATCATCGCTACGGTTATCGCCCTGATCATGCTCTATGCCAATCCGCTCATCAAATAAGTTTTCTTCTTTGATGATACAGTAAAGGGGGCATAGAATTGATAGACCTTAATATGACGCTGGTAGCGCAGATTCTGAACTTTCTGATTCTCGTCGCGCTGCTGCGTGCCTTCTGCTACAAACCGGTCGTCCGTATGCTCAAAGCCCGCCAGGACCGTATCGCAGAAAGCTTGCAAAAGGCTGACGACGATGCGGCCGAGGCCGACCGCCTGCTGGCTGACTACAAGCAGAAACTGGCCGAGGCCAACAAAAAGGCAGAGGCTATCGTCAGCGCTGCCAAGAAGCAGGCTGATCAGGAACACGAGGCCAAGATTCAGGAGACGAACGCTCAGATTGCGCAGATGAAAAAAGAAGCCGCTGAGCAGATCGCCAACGATCGCGCCCGTGCGGTCGAGCAGCTCAAAGGCGAAGTCGTGGCGCTGTCCCTGGCAGCAGCCGGTAAGATTATCGCCAAGAACATCGACAAGGATGACAACGAGCAGCTGATCGATGAATTTGTCAGCCAACTGGACAAAAATAAGATTGGTGATTTGCCATGCTAAACATTCAGCTTGCACGTAAATACGCCCGGGCAATCTTTGAGCTTGCCCAGGAGGAGAACCGGCTCGTGGAGTATGGCGACGAACTCGCGGCTGTGCGCCAGGGGCTCGACTCCGTGCCCGTGGCCAGCGCGTTCCTCACCAATCCGCAGGTAGAGACGCAGGCCAAGAAAGATCTCATCAAGAAACTTTTCGAGGGTGAGGTCTCGGATGACGTCTACCATTTCCTGCTGCTCCTCGTCGACAAGCGCCGTATCGGCCTCATCGACGCCATTGACGATTTGTTCCGCAGCCTCTCCTACGAGGCACGTGGCATCGTCGTGGCAGACGTGACGACGGCTGCGCCCGCGACGGCGGCCCAGCAGGAGAAAATCACGCAGAAGCTGACGCAGGTGACGGGCAAGACCGTCAAGCTGCGCCTGCACGAGGACAAATCGCTCATCGGCGGCGTCGTCGTGAAAATCGGCGATAAGCGCGTGGATGGCAGTGTGGCTGGACGTCTGGCAACGCTCCGTAAAGAATTACTGACTGACAAGTGATGAAACTGGGGTGACAGCGAAGTTATGAAAATGAATCCGGAAGAAATAACGTCCATCATCAAAGAC
>ONCF01000007.1 GCA_900316275.1 uncultured Veillonellaceae bacterium | reverse complement strand
TATCGCCAGTGTCAGATGACCGTGATTGAGGTCAAAGAAAACGGGGCTATCCGCACGAAAATGCTTTCGTGAGACAGCCCCATTTTCTATATTGTGTTTACAAAATCACTGCACCCGCTGGGCCACCGATTGGGCCAGGTTCAGCAGATAGGCCTTCGCATCGGCCGAGAGTGATTTGAAGTTGTTCGCCACGGTTTTCTTGAGGCGCTTTTTCTGTTCCTCATCAAGGTTCGTGTTGTCATCAACGGCCTTAATCATACCAAAGGCCTGCGCGAGTTTCGCACCTTCGTCGAGAGAACCGTTCTGGTCAACCTGACTAGCGAGGTCACCCAGCGTATCTACGCTGCCAGCACTGAACGCACTCGTGGCCGTTTGGTAGCCGCTGTCCACGTTCCCCTGTACAAAGCCGGTGAACTGGCTCTCGCCTTGCTGTAGGGCTTCGCTGACCGTAGACAGGCCCGTACTGGCGGCAGTCTCTACCGTGACCGCCTCCTCAACAGCAGGTGTCTCAGCGGTGAGTTTGCGCAGACTGGTGCCATTCGCGGCGCTCTGCACATCCTCGAGGCCTGCCACCGTCGTATTCAGCGTGGTACTATCAGAGCCATGCTGCACGATGGTGATTCCGTTCGCCGCATCCAGCGTGCTATTGCTCTGCGTGACAGTGCTACCTTCCGCTCTGATGTCGTCGGCTTTCACCGTCGAGTTCAAAATCTGCACATTGTTGCCCGCTTGGGACGTGGTGGAGCCATCATGCTGATCACCGGACCATGACGAAAAGGCCAAAATATCTGCCTCACTACCATGTTCTGTTTTATTATAGTTGAGTTCAATGTCCGCTCCATCCAGCGTCACAGCGCCGCCTGCGATAGTGAAACTGCCTTCATCCGTAGCTGCCGTGCCTGAAACTGTGCCGGAAAATTTTACGGTGTTAGCAGGCGTAGCACTAGCCGTGGTCAGGACATTTTCTTCTCCATCGTCTGTTGTCCGTTCATCCGTCTGGCTCGTCATCGCCTGCAAGTTAATGGAAGGACTGTGGCCTGTCTCCGTAAAGGTTACGCCATCGGCCACTTCTATAGTACCGCCATAAAAGTCTACTCCAGCAAGATAATCCGAATTACTGTAGGTAGCATCATTGGTAATCTGTGCGCCCTTTTCTATCTTGATTGAGCCCGCGCCCTTGGTAGCGGATGTCGTCCAACTGCCTTTACCGCCAGTACTGCAAAGGCTCAAGAAATCCTCATCCGTCTGTTCAAGCGTAGAAAGTACGAGCCGTTGCCCGTCAACCACGCCGCTGCTGCCAATAATAATGCCGTTAGGATTAATTAATACGGCCGAGCCCAAAGAACCCGTTTGTACCAGGTTGCCATAAATCTCCGAGATGTCATCACCGGTCACGCGGTTAAGCAAACTAGCGGACGAGGTATCAATCGTGAGCGTCTCGCCCTTGGCAATGCTGAACGAATCCCAGTTGATAATGCTGTCTTTCGTAGGTTTGAGCGTAGTGCCGCTCGTGAGCTCCCCCGAGGTCAGACCTTCTACCGCACCATCTGCAGCTAAAGTACCTCCTGACGGCATCGCCAAGGCTGTACTGCTGGTCAGCGCCAAAGTCACGAGCGCCGTCAATAGCTGCTGTTGTTTTTGTGTAAACCATTTCATAATTCTTGCACTCCCTTCATACTATGACGCTTAAAACTCAGCGCTAACGGTAGCATTCCAGCGTTTGTGCTGCTGGTCGCTGCCCTTGGACAAGTCCTGAATGATATCCGCATAGTCTACTGCTACATGCAGATTATCACGGTTGGCGTAACGATAACCTACGCCCCAGGAGGAAATATTCTGATGCTTGTCAGAGACATAGTCGCTGTTACTGCTCAACGCAGCGCCATCGAGGAAGAACAAGAACCGTGAGCCGGGTCCAACCTCCGGCGTATAAAACTCCAGATTGCCGAGGATACCTTTATCCGCGGCAATAGCCCGCTCCGTGAAGCCGCGCACGGTCGTACGGCCGCCCGCGCCCAACTGTACGCAAGGCAACAAAACCTTGTCGGTATACTGTGCTACCGCCCGCGCCCGCACCAGCCAATCCGCTGGTGTGCGGTACTGATAGTCCGCCTCAGCCTGCAAAGTCACAAAGTGCGAGTCACTGTCACTCACCACCTGCCGATACTGCGAGCCCGGCGTCCCCAGATTGGTCTGGAAACCGACCTTGGCATTGAGGGCATTGCGCGCCTTGAGTATCTGCCGCAGGTAGAAGACGTTGCCCGTCGTCAACGTGTATTTCGTCTCATCGCCCAAGGTCGCGCCATTGACGGTGAGGCCGTTGCGCATATCCCAATGATTGATACCAAAATCCCAAGCGGCCTTCGACCGCGACGTATAGGTCAGATTGCGCTGATAATGCAGCCCCTCAGCCACACCTTTGCCCGTAGCCCCCAGGTTGAAATTCCCTGCTTGATAAAGGTTGGATAAATCCACATTGGAATAGCTGAAATTAAAGGTCAGGAAGTCGCCCATTTTCGCGAGCGGCAAACGATACGACAGCGCGGCCTGTTTCACATCCGACCAATGGCCGCCCGCCGGTGAAGTCATATAGGCGACACCTAGCGTATCCGCGTGCTTGCTGGTGTTGCCATCGATAAAGCTGACCACCGTGCGCCAGTTGCCCGAGTAATCGTTGCCGCCATTGTGCACGGCTACGATAGTATGGGTCTGTTTACGCTGCTCGGCGTTCAGTGTTAAAACATATCCGTCTCCCCCCCCGTGCATGGCGGAAATTCGCGCTCAGGTGCATAGCCCCGCTCGCATTGGCTACCTGAATCTGCTTCGCCAGTTGTTCGACGTTCACCGTCGCCTGCGTTGCTTCGGGCACGAGTTTTTTCAGTTCAGTCTCGCCCATACCGGGATAGCCGTTGACAATCAGCTGCGTTACCGGTACTTTCTGGTAATCGACTTTGATATCCTTGACCGGCTGTGATTTTTGCGCGATGCGGCGCTCCTGCGCCCATAGTTCCTGCTGGGCCGCATCCGGCTTCGCCAGCTCATTCATCGCACCGGCAGCCGGTGCCGCCTCTACCCAGGAGCCGCCAAGGCAACTGCCCGCACCGAGTGCCAGTCCTACGGCCAGAGCCAGTTTACTGTGTTTTCTCTCCATAAAAAACATCCCTTTCCTTGTTCTCTGAACGCCTATCTGCTCCCCACCTTGCATAAAATTTAGGTGTAGTATAGAATTTAAGCGTACAATAAGCGTCCTCTAATTGTATATATCGATATATAGAGTGACTTTGATAAGCTAGTTGCCATATTTCCTGTTATTTTTCTCGCATTATGGAAAGGGAATGTCCTATGCACGCATCATATGTCCTGTCACGTTGCCTAGCCGCAGGCCTCGCCCTGCTCATCACCTGGCCCACGACGGTACTCGCAGCCCTGCATGTCGTCAATGTCACGGGCGAGGGCAGCGGCACCACCGTGGAGCAAGCGAAAGAATCTGCCCTGCGCGATGCCAAGCGCAACGCAGCCGAACAGGTCGGCGTCTACGTACTCAGCCAGACCAAAGTGGAGAACGGCACACTCACTAGCGATATCGTCAGCACGATGACTGCGGCCTTCCTGCGCCTGCGCGGTGTACCACACTACGAAATCAGCAAACAGGATGATAAAGAAGTGGCCGTGCGCGTCGCTATCACCGCCGAGGTAGACGACAGCGACTTGCAACATTTCCGGCAACTGGCCCGTGACCAGGCGCGGGTGGCCGAGTTCCAGCGGCTCACGCATGTCTACCAGCATTTGCAGCAGGAGGCCACGGCCCTGCGCGCCCTGCTCGGCAGTGCCCAATCAACACAGGACAAAGCCAAGTACTCGGCGGCGTTGGAGCGTAACCATGTGTTGCACCAATCGTACATGTTGCTGCAACAAGCATATGCCACGGCCGACAATGCGGCCGCCCTTGATTTACTCAAACAGGCCGTCGCCCTCTATCGGGACAATGCCGCCGCCTATGCCGCCCTCGCGGGGCTCTGCATGGAGCAACAGCAAATCACCGACAGTCTGCTGTATTGCGAGTCCGGTCTCGACGCCCTCCAGCGTGCTCAGGAATACACCGCCGAGGATAAACAGGCCTTGCAGTTTATCCTGCTCTGCCTCAAAGGCAACGCGTTTTTCCTGAATGGGCAGTATGTCGAGGCTCTGACCACCTTCCAAAGCGCCGACCAATTATCGGCGAATATCGAAATAAAGCAAATCCGCCAGAGCATCTACACGCATTTCCTGTTCGACTACGGCGGCCTGCTGATGATACAGGGTGATTATACGCGCTCAACCGAGCTACTCAACCGGCTAATCACATTGCTCACCGCACCGCCAGCAACAGACAGTGTCTCCATGTCTTCTGCCGTTCCCGACGCTCCTACTGGCTCCGCCGCGAACGAGGACGAATTGCAGGGTGACACCTATATGCTCGCAACCAGCTACGCCTACCGCGGCATCGACCTGCAAGCTCAGGGCAGGTTAAAGGAAAGCGAGGCCGACTTTGCTCAGGCCAAGGCTCTGGCCACCAAACTCTCCGCCGCCGCTGCCGCCAATATCCAAACCCTGTTAGATAACTATGCTCATACCATGCGTTAAGCTATATTTCAGAGTCCCATGCTAAAGTAATGCTGAAAAATCGCCCGTCAGGAGGGATTTAGTTGTCATTACGCAAAAAAATCACGGCGAGCCTGTGTGCTGGTCTCGCCGCTGTTACTTTGGCCCTGCCCGCACCGCGCGCTGAGGCCGTCGATGTCTGGGGCGCGGCCGCGCAGGCGCTGGGGATTTTCAGCATTTACCAGTCCAGCCTCGCCTCCGTGCTCGCAATGGGCAACAACGTGCACGCACAAGTGCAGAGCCGTGCCCAAGACCTCAAAGAGAACGGCCGCGACCCCAACCGCCACGACGTACAGGTCGTGGATGACGTCATGCAACGGCTGGTCCAGCACGCCGACTACGCGCTGAAGGACAACAGCCTGCCCTTTATCTGGAGCGTCAACAACAGCAAGGAGTTCAACGCGGCCTGCTACCCTACGAACTACGTCTCAGTCAACCGCGCGCTCGTGCGCGGGCTGAACTGCGACCCCGACGAGCTGGCCGCCGTGCTGGGGCACGAGCTCACGCACGGCCTCGAGCAGCACAGCGCGCACAACTACGCCAAGGCCGCCGCCCAGTACTACGGCATGAGCTTTCTCAATATCGATGCCAACCTCATGGACTGGAACAAGCTCACGGCACTCGCGAACTACTCCATTGCGAAAAACGTCACGCTGCCCACGGAGTACGAGGCCGACATCGGCGGCTTTTACCTCATGACGAGCGCGGGCTTCAACCCCGGCGGCGGTGCGGCAGCCATGGCGCGCATGTCCTACTATTTCACCTACGAGACGCAAGACCCACTAGAGTATCAGAGCCTCGACGCCAAGGACAAAAATCAGGAAAACTTTAACGACCACCCCGACACCGAACTGCGCGAGCAGAAGCTCGTGGGGCTGCTGACCGACTACAGCGCGGGCCATGTGACCGTGAAAAACCGCAAGGACATCTATATCGACGACCAGCTGTTCCTCAGCGCGGACTGGACGGATGAGAGCTACGACAACACGGCTGAAAATGCCTACTACATCGCGGGCGGCCTCGCCAAGGCCTTCCACGACTACGACAGTGCCGACGACTGGCAGTTCAATGGCGAGCAGTTCCTCACAGATGACCGCGTCTACCGCGTGCTGCGGCAGTTCACGGAGAGCCAGCATGCGGCAGCGCGCCTGCAGCAGCTCGTGACGCAGGCCTATCTGGGAGAGGCCACCACGGGCAGCCGTGAGAAAATGCGCGCCGCCGAGGCCGGGCGCGCGCAGAAATACGCCGCCGCCCGTGCGGCCAGCCTGCAAGCCGGGGGCAAGACGACGAAAAAGTGGCGCGAAAACGCCGACACCTACAGCGACTACGCCATGCCCGAGCAGGCGCTGTTCCAGATGCAGCGCGTCTACGCCAATGCCACACAGGACGATAAAGCAAGCAACCTCGTCATCCGCGGCCGCGCCAAGGCCGTAGCCGGTGACTTCACGGGCGCGCTGGTGGACGCGGATGCCGGTGTCTCGCTGAACCCCAAGGACGTCTACAACTTCCTCAACCGTGCCGATATCTACCGCATGGCCGGCGAGCCGCAAAAGGCACTCGCCGACCTGCAAGCGGCGGCCCAGGTCGAGGCCAAAAACGTCTACATCCCGCTCATGCAGGCACAGATTTACGACGAGCTCGGCGACCACGCGCAGGCCCTCGCGAACTATCAGGCCCTCTACGCCCTCGAGCCCAAGGCCGTCAGTCAAATCCCCGAGGAATACCTCAAAGACGTATCCCCCAAAGACTATGACAATCTGGTAAAGCAAAAAGAAAAAACCAAAAAGCAAGCTATCGAAGACTATAAAAAATCCCGCAAAGACTTGCCTCAAACCGCAAAAAAAGCTATAATACAAGTACAGAAGTGATATGAGCTATTGAGTAACATCGGTGGCGCAAACAGAAAAGACCTGAGTAACCGTGTGGTGGCGGTTTTCAGGTCTTTTTCTGTATCCTAGCCTGCTATATGGTGGTGCAGGTATCGGATAGGTACTACTTGTCGCGATGCAAGATCCGATCGTAGAGCCAGGCCGCTATTAAGCTGGACAAGACGCCTACAACAAAAGAAGTGATAATATTGAGCAGCATCGGCAGCACCTCCCTTCCTTGTCGGATTGCCAAGCAAGGGCGCGACTACTCGATTATATCACACTTTTGTCCATGCTGCATTATTTTACCGAAATATGGTATAGGTGCTCGATAGCTCCGGAGACCTCCTGAAACAGCTCGATGGTCAAGCCGTCGGGCAGGCGCAGCCATTTCTCGGGCTTGCCAGTTACCTGCTCTACGCCATCGACGGCCAGCATCGCTTTACGCGCTGCCTCGAAGTCCTCAACGACGAGGCCGAGGTGGTGGCACTGGCCCTTTGGCCAGTCCTGCGGCGCCGCGATGAGCTGCAGACCGCCTT
>ONCF01000024.1 GCA_900316275.1 uncultured Veillonellaceae bacterium | reverse complement strand
CGGCTGGGAGGTCTGGCTCGACGGCATGGAGATCACGCAGTTCACGTATTTCCAGCAGGTCGGCTCGCAGGACATCAAGCCCGTGGCCTCGGAGATTACGTACGGCCTCGAGCGCCTCGCCATGTACATCCAGGGCGTCGAGAACGTCTACGACCTGCAGTGGAACGAGAACTACACCTACGGCGACATTTTCCATCAGAATGAGTACGAGCAGTCTGCCTACGCATTTGACCTTTCGGATGAGAAAATGCTGTTCGACCTGTTCGACAAATACGAGGCCGAGGCCGTGCGCGTCATCGGCGAGGGCTATGTGCACCCGGCTTACGACTACGTGCTGAAATGCTCGCATACGTTCAACCTGCTCGATGCGCGCGGCGCCATCAGCGTGTCGCAGCGCGCCGCCTTTATCGGGCGCGTGCGCAAACTGGCGCGCCTCTGCGCCGAGTGCTATCTGGCACAGCGTGAGAAACTGGGCTATCCGATGCTGCATAGAGGGGAGAACTGAGCATGAGCAAGACATTATTACTGGAAATCGGTACGGAGGAAGTGCCGGCTCATGTCATGCCGGGCATCCTCGCGCAGTTAAAGGAAAAAGCCGAGGCCGCACTCAAAGAGAACCGTCTGGACTTTACGGGCGTGCGCACCATCGGCACGCCGCGCCGCACGGCGCTCCTCGTCAGCGGCCTCGCCGGGCAGCAGGCCGACGTTTCGAGCGAGCACCGCGGCCCGTCCGTGCAGATTGCCTTTGACGCCGACGGTAATCCGACCAAGGCTGCGCAGGGCTTCGCGCGCGGGCAGGGTATAGACCCGAAAGACCTCGTGCAGAAAGACGGCTACGTCTACGCCATGGTGCATGAAAAGGGTAAGCCCGCCACGGAAATCCTGCAGACCCTGCTGCCAGAGCTCATCTGCGGCCTGAACTTCCCGAACAACATGCGCTGGGCCAACCTCGACTTCAAATTCATCCGTCCGCTGCGCTGGCTCGTCGCGCTCTACGGCAGCGAGGTCATTCCGTTTGAGGTGGCCGAGGTCAAGAGCGGCCGCACGTCGCGCGGGCACCGCTACCTTTCGCAGGGCGATTTCGACATCGCGGACGCCGACAGCTACGAGCAGGCCTGCGAGGCGCAGCATGTCATCGTCGACCAGCAGCGCCGCGAGCAGCTCATCCGCGAGCAGATCGTGGACGTCGCGCATAAAAACGGCGGCGAGGTCGAAATCAACGAGGATCTGCTGGAGGAGGTCGTCTACCTCGTCGAGTACCCGACGGCCCTCTGCGGTCATTTCGAGGAGAAATACCTCCAGCTGCCGCCCGAGGCCGTCATCACGCCGATGCGCGACCACCAGCGTTACTTCCCGGTCAAGGACAAAGACGGCAAACTGCTGCCGCTCTTCATCACCGTGCGCAACGGTGGCGCGGAGCACCTCGCGACCGTGCAGCACGGCAACGAGCGCGTACTGCGCGCCCGCCTCGCCGATGCACAGTTCTTCTTTGACGAGGACCGCAAAAAGAGTCTCGCCGAGCACCGCGACAAGTTGAAGACCGTTGTGTTCCAGCAGGGCCTCGGCACCATGTACGAGAAATCCGAGCGCGTGGAGCAGCTCGCGGACTACCTCTGCGACCTGCTGCACGCCGACGACAAGACGCGCAAGCACGCGACGCGCGCCGCGTTCCTCTGCAAGGCCGACCTCGTGACGGGCATGGTCACGGAGTTCACGGAGCTGCAGGGCATCATGGGCCGTGAGTACGCCCGCCTCGACGGCGAGTGTGAGAAGGTGGCCGTGGCCATCGACGAGCACTACCAGCCGCGCTTCGCGGGCGACAGCCAGCCCGCGAGCCCGGCCGGCCGCGTCGTGAGCCTCGCGGACAAAATCGACACCCTCGTGGGCATGTTCAGCATCGGCAAAATCCCGACCGGCTCGCAGGACCCGTTCGGCCTGCGCCGTCAGGCCCTCGGCCTCGTGCATATGCTCATCGAGGCAAAATATGACCTCGCCATCAGCCAGGTCGTGGACAAGGCACTCGACCTCTATCAGGTCACGGATGCGGCGAAACGCAGCCAGCTGCAGAGCGATGTCGCCGACTTCCTGCGCCTGCGCCTGAAAAACGTGCTCGACGAGAGTGGCATCCGCTACGATGTGGCCGATGCGGTCATGGAGGATATCGACAACATCTACGCCGTGACGCTGCGCGCACAGGCCGTACAGGCCTTCGTGACGGGTGACGCCCACCTCGGCGACATCCAGGCCTTCTGCCGCGTCGCGAATCTCGCCGCCAAGGCCGGGGACAGCGATGTCGACGCCAGCCTGTTCCAGCAGGCGGAGGAGAGCAGCCTCTACGACGTCTATCAGGCCACGGCCAGCTCGCTCGAGAGCCTGCTCGGCGGTCAGGACTATGCGGGCGCCCTCGACGCCCTCACGGAGCTCGCGGCGCCCATCGACGCGTTCTTCGACGGCGTGCTCGTCATGGATAAAGATGCTAAAGTACAGCACAACCGCCTCGCCCTGCTGCGCGCCGTGCATGACCTTACGTGCCAGGTCGCCGATTTCAAGAAAATTGTCACGGCCTAAACCTTGCCTGTTACCTCGAAAAGAGGTATAATATAGGTAGACGAAAAGAGCCCCACCATCACAGTGCGGTTCCCAAGTCTATGATCTGGCTAAAGATCGCCGAACATTGAGGACTGCCGGCGGTTTTTGGTTGTTGATGAGTAAAGCGAGAGGATAAAATCCTCCCGCTTTTTTGTTGCATATTTTTATGTTTTAGCGTACCTGATTGCGCGCAATATCGTACACGAGGTGGTCGCCCGCGCGCTGTTTGTCCTTTTGGATGAGCAGCACATGCCCGTCGAATACGGCGAGCTTTTTCTCCCAATTGTAGCTCATCGTGTCGCTGTGTACGGCGAGGCCGGGACGGCTCATGCCACAGCGCTGACCGAAAAACCACGCCTGATGGTCCGTGAGACTCGCGTACAGCGCGTCACCGCGGAACACGGGCTCGCCGTCCTGCAGCACCGTGCGCCCCTGCGTCCAGATTTCGCCCGTGCGCGCGCCGAGCTGCGCCTCGTCCGTCGTCAGGATGCGCGTATCCCAGATGATGCGCACATTGCCCGAGAGGATATAGCGCCCGGTCTCCTCATCATAGCGCGAAGTGTCCGCACTCACAGCCGGGCGGATGCTCTCCGGCAGCTCGTCCAAAAAACCAATCGTGCCGTCTCGTCCGACAACCTGTCCAGCATTAGGCGCAGCCGTAGCTGGAACAACATTTAGTATTATGCTGCCAAGCATTAATAATCCCAGTAGTTTCTGTTTCATAGCGGCACACCCCTTTTCTATATTTTACCGCATAGCGGATTTAATTGCAAAAAAAGGAAAATGGCACCTGCGTGCCTAATAATATAGTAGTGAAATCCGCAAAGGAGGGACTACCATGTCAAACGCCCAAGACCCGGCACACCTGCACATCCGCGAGCACACGGAGGCGCTCGAGCAGCAGATACTCTCGCCACTCGCCGCGAAATCCGTCGACGCCACGCGCGAGCACCCCATGCAGGAATGTCCGTTCCGCACGAAATTCCAGCGCGACCGCGACCGCATCCTGCACGCGAAATGCTTTCGTCGGCTCAAACACAAAACACAGGTCTACATCACCTCCGGCGACCACTACCGTACGCGCATGACCCATAGCCTCGAAGTCGCACAGATCAGCCGCACCATCGCGCGCGGCCTGCGCCTCAACGAAGACCTCACCGAGGCCATCGCCCTCGGGCATGACGTCGGCCACACACCGTTCGGCCACTCCGGCGAAGCCATCATGGCCGAGCTCACCGGCCACTTCCGACACAACGAACAAAGCCTGCGCGTCGTGCAATACCTCGAGCGCGACGGTCACGGCCTCAACCTCACGCGCGAAACCATGGACGGCATCCTGCACCACTCCGGCAAAGCCACCGCCCGCACCCTCGAGGGCCGCATCGTCCACACCGCCGATCGCATCGCCTACCTCAGCCACGACTACGACGACAGCCTGCGCGCCGGCCTCCTGCAGCCCGGCGACCTGCCACCCGAGATCTACGAAGCCCTCGGCCGCGACACCTCCACCATGATTACGACCATGGTCGCCGACATGATCGAGACCTCCCAGGGCCAGGGCGACATCCTGCAATCCCCGCAAATCAAGACCGCCATGGACACATTCCGCAAATTCATGTTCGAGCACATCTACCAATCCGAGGCCCTCTCACACGAAAGAGCCCAGGCCGGCTTCGTCCTGCGCAGCCTCTACGACCACTTCGCCAACCACTTCGACCACTTGCCGGAGAACTTCCGCCAACGCGAGGAAAAGTGGAGCCGCCAACAAATACTAGTAGACTACCTTGCTGGCCTCACCGACAGCTACGCGCTGCAGTTGTTCAGGGAAATCTTTTTGCCCCCGTTATATAGCATAGAGTAGGGAGGCAGGTGCCATGCAGCGTAGTGGAATATTTCAAATTTGACAAATACATTAAAATGTGCTACAAAAGAGGAGTTACGCTTTCGACGTAGAATAATATAAAAAGCAGTCAACGGGGAGGGAGCACGATGCACAGCGCAGCCATGGACGCCTTTGTGGCGGAGGTCGATGCCCGTACGGACATCCTGCAGGTCGTGCAAAGCTACGTGCCCATGAAACGCCGCGGCAACCGTTACTGGGGTTGCTGCCCCTTTCACCACGAAAAAACGCCCTCCTTCTCCGTCGTGCCCGACAAAGGCTTCTTCTACTGCTTCGGCTGCCACGCCGGTGGCAATGCCTTCAAATTCATCTCCCTCATCGAAAACGTGACCTACTTCGAGGCCATCAAGATGCAGGCCGAAAAACTCGGCATCCCCATGCCCGAGCGCGAACGTACCCCCGAGCAGCAGGCCCGTGACGCCCAGTACGCCAACCTGCGCCGCGTCAACACCATGGCGCGTGACTTCTTTCATAACTGCCTCACCCTCACCCGTTACGGTGAGCCCGGCCGTCAGTACCTGGCGGGCCGCGGCATCTCGGAGGCCACCATCAAAGAATTCAGCCTCGGCTTTGCGCCCGCGTCCTGGGACATGCTCAGCAAAGCGTTCCTGAAAAGGGAAGTGCCCGCGCAGGTCCTCGTCGAGGCTGGCCTCGCTGCCGAAAGGCGCCAGGGCGACGGCCTCTACGACCGTTTCCGCGGCCGTGTCATCATCCCCATCGCCGACATACGTGGACGTGTCGTCGGCTTTGGCGGACGCGTGCTCGACGACAGCAAGCCGAAATACCTCAACACGCCCGAAACCATCCTGTTCAACAAACGCCGACTCCTGTTCGGCCTCGATCGCAGCCACCGCGCCATCCAGGACGCCGGCTACGCCATCGTCGTCGAGGGGTACATGGATGCGATTTCCGTGTTCGAGGGCGGTGTGCACAACGTCGTCGCCACGCTCGGCACCGCCTTTACCGAGGACCATGCCAAGCTGCTGCTGCAGTACACGCCGAACATCTGTTTTTGCTACGACAGCGACGCGGCGGGGCAGAACGCCACCATCCGCGCGCTTGGCATCATCCAGCACACCGGCGCCAACGTGCGCGTCATCGTCGTGCCGGATGGCAAAGACCCCGATGAATTCATCCGCCGGCACGGCGCGGACGCGTTCCGCCAGCTGGCCAGAGATGCGCAGGACCTCGTCACCTACCGCCTGCGGTATGCGCTCGCGCACATACCCGCGGACAGCCCCCAGGGCAAAAGCGAGATCGTGCGCGCCATGGCCCCCGTGCTCGACGGCGTACAGGACGCGAGCAAAAGACTCGAATACGAAAAACAAATCGCGCAGGCCCTCCTGCTGGACGAGGGCATCGTGCGCACCGAGCTCCGCCGCTTCGCGCGGCAGGAGGCGCCCGTGAGCGTGGGGGAGGAGCGCGCGCCTGTGCGTCAGGCCGCGCCGCGTCCCGACAACGCCGTACTCGCGGCTGGCCGCGTCGTCATCGGCGCCGTCTGCCACACGCCAGAGCGCCTTGCGGAGCTCAGCGGGGAGTTGCCTCCCGAGGCGCTCCAGGACAATGTCCAGCGGGAAATCCTGCAATATCTGCAGGGGGAATACAGCGCGGGCCGCACGCCCGACATGGCCCAGGCCACCGCCACGCTCAGCGAGGCGGCATCGGACGAGCTCACCCGCGCCCTCACGGAGGAAAATGCCCCGGGCGGGGAGGCCCAGGCCTACGCAGACTCCGTGCGCGTACTCCGGCGCGACTGGCTCACCCGCCAGCGCGAAGCCCACAGCCGCGCGGCCAACGCCGCCAGCCAGCAGGGCGACGCGGCCCGCGCCATGCAGGAACTATCTGCCGTGCGTACTATCACCCAGCAGCTCCAGTCCCTGTAATAAATTTCGAAATCATCATAACGTATGTGTATCATAGGCGCGCCGTGTATGGCGCTCCCCAGGAGGCAAATCTGAATGGCTGAAAAGAAAGCGAAGCAGGCAAAGACGACGGTCGAGCAGACCCCCGTGAGTACGGACGAGCTGCTGACATCCCTCGTCGCCAAGGGCAAGAAAAATGGCGGCACCCTGACCTACGGCGAACTCGTCGACGACCTGCAGGCCATCGACCTCACGCCCGACCAGATCGACGCCATGTACGAGGCCTTTAACAAAAAAGGCATCGAGCTCGTCGACGACACCAAGCCGAACGAGGACGATGACGAGGAAAAAGAAGAGGCGGAGGAGGAAATCGACCTCTCCGTGCCCGAAGGCGTCAGCATCGACGACCCCGTGCGCATGTACCTCAAGGAAATCGGCCGCGTGCCTCTGCTCACGGCTGAGCAGGAGGTCGACCTCGCCAAGCGCATGGCCGACGGCGACATGGAGGCCCAGAAGTGCCTCGCCGAGGCCAACCTGCGCCTCGTCGTCTCCATCGCGAAACGCTACGTCGGGCGCGGCATGCTGTTCCTCGACCTCATCCAGGAGGGCAACCTCGGCCTCATCAAGGCCGTCGAGAAATTCGACTACACCAAGGGCTACAAATTCTCCACCTACGCCACGTGGTGGATTCGCCAGGCCATCACGCGCGCCATCGCGGACCAGGCCCGTACCATCCGCATCCCCGTGCACATGGTCGAGACCATCAACAAACTCATCCGCGTCTCCCGCCAGCTGCTGCAGCAGCTCGGCCGTGAGCCGAAGCCCGAGGAAATCGCCAAAGAAATGGACATCAGCGTCGACCGCGTGCGCGAAATCATGAAAATCGCGCAGGAGCCCGTCTCCCTTGAGACGCCAATCGGCGAGGAGGAGGACTCCCACCTCGGCGACTTCATCGAGGACCAGGACGCACTCGCCCCGGCGGACGCCGCCTCGTTCATGCTGCTGAAAGAACAGCTCGAGGAAGTCCTCGACACGCTCACCGAGCGCGAGGAAAAAGTCCTGCGCCTGCGTTTCGGCCTCGACGACGGCCGCGCGCGCACCCTCGAGGAGGTCGGCCAGAACTTCGGCGTCACGCGCGAGCGTATCCGCCAGATCGAGGCCAAAGCACTGCGCAAACTCCGCCACCCCAGCCGCAGCCGCAAGCTCAAGGATTTCCTTGACTAAAAAAGTTGAAAAAGGGGGTTGACATATCACGCCGCACCCTCTATAATAATATCTGTTGTTGAAACACACATTCCTCGATAGCTCAGCTGGTAGAGCACCTGACTGTTAATCAGGCTGTCGCAGGTTCGAATCCTGCTCGAGGAGCCAGGCAAATCCAGAGGCGTAACGCACGTTACGCCTCTTTTATTTTTAGTAAAAGAGAGGAGGCCACGCTATGGCTCCCTTAGACAACCGCCTGCAGGCCGTCGCCGACTTCGTCCCGCCAGGCCTGCCCGCTGCCGACATCGGCACCGACCACGGCTACCTCGCGGCGGCGCTCGTGCAGAGCGGCCGCGTGTCGCACGTCATCGCCAGCGACCTCAACCTCGGCCCCTGCGAGGCCGCGCGCCACACCGTGCGCACCCAGTCCCTGCAGGACCAGATCGAGGTCCGCCAGGGCAGCGGCCTCGAGCCGCTCGCTCCCGGTGAGGTCGACACCCTCTGCATCGCCGGCATGGGCGGCCAGCTCATCGCCAGCATCTGCGAGGCCTCGCCCGCCATCCTGCACAGCGTGCACACCCTCGTGCTCCAGCCCATGAACGCCGCCAGCAGCCTGCGGCACTGGCTCTACCGCCACGGCTGGTACATCGCCGACGAAGCCCTCGCCATCGCCGACGGCCGCCTCTACGAAGTCATCCAGGCCCGACGCGGCCACCGCCGCGAGCCCGAGCCCATCCTGCTCACCATCGGCCCCATACTGTGGGAGAAAAAGCCCCCCGAACTGCGCCACCACATCGAAAGCCTGCTCTTTACCCAGCGCCGCGCCGCGGCCGGTATGGAGAAAAGCCTCCGCGCCGTGCGTAGCAAAAAATACAAAGACATCATGCAGCAAATCAAACAGTTAGAAGCCCACCTGAAATGGTGAGAAAGGCCGGCCCCGCTCTGGGGGGCAGGAGGAATCAGCTATGTCAAATATCACCGTCCAACACGTCATGTCTATAATGGAGCGCCTCGCCCCGCGCCGCCTCGCCGAAGACTGGGACAACCCCGGCCTCCTCGTCGGCAGCCCGGAGCAGGAGGT
>ONCF01000079.1 GCA_900316275.1 uncultured Veillonellaceae bacterium | reverse complement strand
TAAAGGAAAGCACAAAAAAGCCCGACAGCGGCGTAAAATCAGCGCTGTCGGGCTTTTAACGGTCTGAGAAACAGCTTTTCTCCAGGACCATAGTATGAAATTGACTGACAATAAGAGGCAATTACGCCTTTTCTGACTTCGTGCTGCGCAGGAAGAGCTGTGTGAGCTGCGCGCGCGGGTCGCGGTGGTCGTGTACAATCTCGTAGACCGTCTGGCAGATGGGCAGTTCAACCTGATACTGCTGTGAGAGGTCCCGCAGAGCCTCGGCCGTGTACACGCCTTCGGCTAATTTATCGAAAGGCTGGCCCGTAATCAGATCCTCGCCGAAGCGGCGGTTGTTGCTGTGCGGCGAAAAGAGCGTGGCCTCGTAGTCGCCGAGATGCGAGAGGCCATAGACGGTCATTTTGTCACCGCCCATGCGCTCGATGAGCCGCGAGAGCTCGCGCGTGCCGCGGGCCATGAGCGCACCCTTGAGGCTGCCGTAGCCGAGACCGTCGAGCATACCGGCCGCGAGGCCGATGACGTTTTTCGCCGCCGCGCCGATCTCCGTGCCGAGCAAATCCTCGCCGTAGTAAAAGCGGATGAGCGGGCTGCCGAACGTCTCCACGAGCTGCTTCGTCAGTGGCAGTTCCTTGGCCGCGATGACCATGCAGTTCGGGATGCCGCGCACGAAATCCTGCACGTGCCCGGGCCCGACCCAGACGGCCGTGCGGCTGCCTGCCCCCGTCTCCTCGTCAAAAACCATGGACAGGCGCTTGCCCGTGCCAATCTCGAGGCCCTTCATGGCCAGCACGAACCGCTTGTCCGTGAGGTCAAGCGCGGCCAGCTGTCTGGCGAAACCGCGCAGCTGCTGTGAGCCGATAGAGATGACGATGACCTCGGCCCGCGCCACGGCGGTCGCCAGGTCGTCCGTGAGCCGCACGCTCGCCGGCAGCTCCAGGTACTCATTTTTATGTGCCGTGCACAGCTGCGCCAGATGCGCCGAGCCGGGGCGGCCCCAGAGCACGACGTCGTGGCCGATATGGTCCGCGTACCAGGCATGGAATGTGCCCCAGCGCCCGCAGCCTAAAACGGTAATCTTCATAACTACTATGCTCCCATCTGCACTTTAGCCCCGGTGATGTCGCGCACGACCTCGCCCGCGATGATAAGGCCTACGACCGAGGGGACGAAGGAAATGCTCCCCGGCACTGCGCGGCGGAAATCGCAGTTGCGCGCGCTTCCCGGCGGGCAGATACAGGCCGTACCGCAGCCGCTTTGCCGCACGGGGAGTGGTTTTTCTTTGGAATATACCACTTTGAGTTTGTCGATATGGTGCTCCTTGAGCTTTTTGCGCAGCACGCGCGCCAGCGGGTCGACGCTCGTCTGGTAGATATCCGCCACCTCGAAGCGCGTCGGGTCGAGCTTGTTGCCCGCACCCATGCTGCAGATGATAGGGATATGCCGCTCATGGCACTGCAGTACGAGATTGATTTTCCCCGTCACCGTATCGATGGCATCGACGACATAGTCATAGGGCTGGCTAAAGAACTGCCCTGCGTTATCCGGTGTATAAAACTCGTTCACCACGTCGACCTGGCAGTCCGGGTTGATGGCGAGGATGCGCTCACGCATGGCCTCGGTCTTCAACTGGCCCACCGTCTGCGTCGTCGCATGAATCTGGCGGTTGATGTTCGTGAGGCAGACGCGGTCGTTGTCGATGAGCACGAGGTGCCCCACACCTGCACGTGCCAGCCCCTCCGCCACGAACGAGCCGACGCCGCCTACGCCAAAGATGGCCACGCAGCTCGCCGCCAGCGTGTCCATCCCCTGCGCACCGAGCAGCAGCTCCGTGCGCGAAAATCTGCCTAATTTCTGCACCTGTATCTTCCTCTTGCGTGTAGCTGTCTTATTTCTGTTCGTCATGATCCGGCGTCAGCTTGAACGCCGGGATGGCAAAAGCGCCCGTCGACGGCTGGGCCGGCTGCGGATGGCGCATAAACGACGGTGCCTCGAGCTCCACCTGTGGGGCTGGCTGCGGCTGCTGTGCCGCCGGTGCCGCCCCGGCCGCATTCGTGCCTGCCTGAGCCGTGCCCGCAGCGACCGCACCCGTCTGCGCGGGTGCCGCCGACTGGCCGGCCGTCTGTGAGGCTGGTGCCGCCACGTCCTGTGCCGGTGCCGTCTGCGGCATCACGCAGTCCACAAAGTCCGTGGCGATAATCGTCACCTGGATTTCACCCTTCAGCGCGGGGTCGATGACCGTACCCAGGATGATGTTCACCGAGGGGTCCGTATGTTCGTAGATATAGCTGGTTGCCGCGTCGACATCCCACAGCGTCAGTGACTCATCGCCCGCCAGGTTGAGGATAAAGCCGCGCGCCGCCGTGACATCTTTGTCCACGAGCGGGCTGCTGATGGCGTTCTGCAGGGCATCCAGTGCCCCGCGCTTGCTGCGGCCGATGCTGAGCAGCGCGTCGCTGCTCGTGCTCTGGCGCAGGATAGCCGTCACATCGGCGAAATCCACGTTGATGACACCCGTCGTCAGGATGAGCTGCGCCACACAGGTGATGGACTGCCGCAGTACGGAGTCCGCTGCTTTGAATGCATCCATGAGCGTCATGCTGCGGTTCTCCGGCAGCTGTTTGATATTGTCGTTCTGCACGGCGATGAGTGCATCCATCTCCTGCTGCAACGCGGCCATGCCCAGCTGGGCCGTCTTCTGCTTGCGGCGTCCCTCAAAGCTGAACGGCATCGTCACGACGCCGATGGAGAGCACGCCCATCTTTTTCGCAATGCTGGCCAGGACCGGCGCAGCGCCGGTACCTACACCGCCGCCCATACCGGCCGTGATAAAGATGAGGTCCGCCCCCTTGATGACCTCGCGCAGGCGGGCCTCCTCCTGGCGGGCTGCCCGCTCCGCCAGCGCCACGTTGCCGCCCGTGCCGCGGCCGCGCGTCAGCTGCTCGCCGATGGGCACGAGCTGGATATCCTCCGACACCGATGCCACCTGCTGCAGCTTGCGCTGGTCCGTATTCACGGCCACGAGATCGATGTCGAGCGTATTGTCCTCGGCCATGCGGATGAGCACGTTGTTGCCGCCGCCGCCGACACCGAACACCTTTATCTTTACTTTAGGCTTGGTAATAAGCTTGCCTGCCTCTGCCATCACTGTTCCTCCTCTATCGCGCCCCTGTGCACGTTATCCTCCCTATGAAGAAGGAAAAGGCGGAGCCACCAAGCGGCAGCTCCACCCCTGTCTCCAACTGCCTGTCCACGGGTCAGCTGAAGAGAAATACCGTCAGACATACCAGGACAATTTTCAAACCATCCAGTTTCACGTGCTACATCTCCTCACATCTGGCACGAGGTTTCTCGGGAAACGCTGATTAAATCTTCTTTCCCTTACGCCTGCCCGCGTGTCCGCTGGCAAAACGCTTACTTTCTCTATTATAACGCGCCTATAGCGTGAATTCAATACGAACCGGTGGAAAAATCTGCATGGAAAACAATGCTTAGCGATTTTTCCGCCGCAGCCAGGGCCCGGCCTGCGTCACGAGAATACCCGCGAACATGAGCGTGCAGCCCAGAACCTGCGCCGGGCTCATGACCTCGCCGAGGATGAGCCAGCTGGAAAGCACGCCGAACACGGCCTCGAAACTCATGAGCAGTGAGGCCGTGGCCGGCTGCGTGTAGCGCTGACCCACAATCTGCAGCGTGAAGGCCACACCGGCCGACATGACGCCGCCGTAGAAAATGGGGAACCAGGCGTGCAGCATCGGCGTGAGGGCCGGCATTTCCACCAGCAACGCCGCCACAGCACTGCCGACAAAGCAGACGGCAATCTGCATGAGCGACATCTCGATGACGTCGCTCAGCCCCGCAAAGTGGCCGACAAAGAGGATATGCGCCGTCCAGAACAGCGCACTCACCATGAGGATGGCGTCACCGGTATTCAGCTCGACCGCTCCGTGGATAGAAAGGAAATACAAACCCACGAGCGCGAGTCCCGCGCCGAGCCAGTTCCAGAGCGCGATGCGCTGCCGCAGCAGGAAATGTCCCGCGAGCGGCACGAGCACGATATAGAGTGCCGTGATGAACGCCGTCTTACCCGCCGTCGTGTAGACCATGGCGACCTGTTGCGTCGACGAGGCGCAGAACATGATGAGTCCTGCGCCGCAGCCCGCGCGCCAGCCAGGCATATAGGTACCGGCCTGTTTTTTGTCCGCCCGGCGGCCGCGCACGGCGTACCAGAGCCCGAGCAGGAACAGCATGCCGAGGAAGAACCGCGCCGCCGCATAGCTGAACGGCCCCAGTTCGTCCATACCCACCATCTGCGCCACGAATGTCGTGCCCCAGATAAACGCCGCCAGCAGCAGCATCGCATTACCGCGCATCTGCACGCTATGCACTCCTTTCCCCAACCACGCATTGCAACAAAAAGGGATATGGCAAAATTGTGCCATATCCCCGTAATACTGTCAAATTTTCCCGTAATATCCTCACGCGATGCCCGTCAGCATGTAGAAGATGATGCAGGCGAACGGCACGAGGAACTTGAGCCCCAGGCACACGATGATGTCGAAATAGCTCTCCTTGTGCGTGAGGCCGCAGATGGCGAGCAGCGTGACGAGCGCGCCCGCATGCGGCACCGGGTCGATACCGATGGAGGCCACGGCCACGATGCGGTGCAGCACCTCGAGCGGGATACCGGCCGCCGTCGCCATCTGTGCCCACTGGCTGCCGAGCGCCGAAAGGGCAATCGTCAGACCGCCGGACGCGCTGCCCGTGATGCCGCACATGATGTTCGTCGTGATGACGGCCGAGAGCAGCGGGCCGAACGAGTCGGCGAGGCCGATGAGGAACTGCGTCACCGGCTGGAACCCCGGCATGGCCACCATGACGCAGCCGAACGCGTAGCCGGAGGCCACGTTGAGCACGGCCGTGCCCGAGGACAGCGCCGAGTAGTTAATCGGGGACAGGAAGCCATCGCTGCTCTTGAACGTCTTGCGGCCGATAAACGCGGCCACGAGCGAGCTGATGATGAGCGCGACGGAGATGGACCAGATGGCCGAGACCTTGCCGACGCCGGCCGCGATGAGTTTCAGGTTGAACGGTGCGAACGCATCGAGGCTGTCCGCCGCCCACTGATAAGCCCAGCTCCAATGGAACGGGTTGGAGAGCAACACGTTCAGCACAATGACCAGCACGAGCGGCAGCACCGCAAGGTACCAGGGAATGGGATTCTTACGTTGCTGGCTGTCTTCCTCGATATGGTTGCCGTAGCCCTCGCCCTGCGCCTTGAGCCGACGCGCGCGGAAACTGACCCAGCCCCAGCCGATGAGCAGGAACAGCAGCGAGGCAAAAATACCGATACCCGCGCCCGCCCAGGTCGAAGTCTCAAAATACGACGAAGGGATGATGTTCTGAATCTGCGGCGTGCCCGGCAGCGAAACCATGGCAAAGGAGAAAATACCCATCCAGAGTGTGGCCGGCAGCAGGCGTTTCGGGATATCGGCGCGCTTGAACACCACGGCGCCGAACGGATACATGACGAACGCCACGACGAACACGGACAAGCCGCCGTACGTCAGCACGCCGCAGCCCAGCAGCACGGCCAGCACCGCCCGTTTCTCGCCCAGGACATCCACAATCTTGGCCGCGATAGACGAGGCGAGGCCGCCTTTCTCCATGAGTTTTGCGAACACGGCACCGAAGAGGAAGACCGGATAGTACGTCTTCACATACTCGGCGAGGCGCGTCATGTAGAGCTCCGTGTACACCGGCAGGATGTCAAACGTGCTCGCGAGTGCCGCGAGCCCTGCCATGAACGGCGCAATCAGGATGATGGACCAGCCACGGTAGGCCAGATACATGAGGCCGACCAGTGCCAGCGCGATACATATTGCTTCCATCAAAAAACTCCTCTCAAGGTATTTGGTATATATAAGATGGAACAAACGCAAGCAGGAGCAATCTCCGCCCGCGACTAATAAACGTTTTGGGCATAAAGAAAGCAGCCCATACTCTCAGCGTATGCGCTGCCCCCAGATAATCTCCCTAAGAAAACGCTGCGCCAAACGTCAGCGTCCCCGCCGCCAACCGTCCCCCGACAGCCTGCGGCGTTGCTCACTCGTTGTATCTTAGCATAAAGGAAATTTATTGTCAACGTGTGACAGACTAAGCTGCGCAAATTTCTTTTTTCTATCCTCTTGACAGGCTAGAAACCGGTTCATATAATGGGAACAGATAAAGATTCTGATTCATCGGGACTGAATAAGGGGTCGTGCACCCCTACGAGAAAGTACAGGTGAATGTAATGGCTATCCACGTAATCAAGGAATCGCGGCGCTGCCTGCAGTGCAAGAAGCCGATGTGCCGGCTGCACGGCTGCCCCGTCGAGACCAACATCCCCGAGATGATTCAGCTGTTCCTCAAGGGCGAGCTGCAGCAGGCGGGCGCCATGCTGTTTGAAAACAATCCGCTGAGTGTTTTCTGCTCGCTCGTCTGCAACCACGAGGAACAGTGCGAGGGCAACTGCATCCAGGGCCGCAAGGGCGCGCCCATCCAGGTCTCGTCCATCGAGCACTACATCTCGGACACGTACCTCGACAACGCCGTGATGACACACGCGCCGCTGAACGGGCAGCACGTCGCGGTCATTGGCTCGGGACCGGCCGGCCTCACCGTGGCCGTCAAGCTCGCGCAGCTGGGCTACGATGTGACCATTTTCGAAAAAATGGACAAAATCGGCGGCATGATGCGCTACGGCATCCCCGATTTCCGCATGCCAAAGACCATCCTCGACCGCTACGAGAAAAAGCTCGTGGAGCTCGGCATCCACATCCGCCCGAATATGGGCATCGGCGGCGTCATCACGATTGACACGCTGCTGCGCGACGGCTACGACGCCGTGTTTATCGGCTCGGGCGTCTGGCGGCCGCGCACGCTCGGCGTTAAGGGCGAGAGCCTCGGCAACTGCCACTACGCCATCGACTACCTCATGAACCCGGACGTGTTCCACCTCGGCGACACGGTCGCGGTCGTTGGCTCGGGCAACAGCGCCATCGATGTCGCGCGCACGGCCATCCGCAAAGGCAGCCGCCACGTGACCATCTATGCGCGCCATCAGGAGGTGCGCGCGAGCATCCGTGAGTTCGAGTACGCGCAGGCCGACGGCGTGGAGTTCGAGTTCAACAAGGGCGTGGCCGAAATCACGCAGCAGGGTCCTATGGTCATGGACCTCTACTACGATGCGGACGGCAAGCCCACGGGCCACGGCGAGCCCGCGCTCGTCGCGGCCGACAGTACGATTATCGCTGTCTCGCAGGAGCCGAAGGACCGCATCGTGAGCTCCACGACGGGCCTCGAGACGACGGAACGCGGCCTCATGGAGGTCGACGAAAACGGGCAGACGACGCGCGAAGGCATTTTCTCCGCCGGCGACGTCGTGCTCGGCCCCTGGAACGTCGTGCAGAGCGTCAAGGCCGCGAAAAAAACGGCCGCCGCGATGGACAAATACCTGACGGGGCTGCGCGAAAAGCAGGCTCAAGCGTAAAAGAAGCACCGCATACCCTGAGGAGGCCGCCTGGCCTCCTTTTCTTTTGTGCAGAGATTTGCTACAATGGCAAAAGATGCCTTTGCGTCGTCCGGTGGGATTTGACCTGCCAGAAATCACTAACATAGACTGACGCGCCAGCAAATATGGCGCCTCACTCAAGATAGGAGCTATCACTATGGAACAACTGATTACCTCGCCCACAACCCTGGCGGCGCTCGGCGGGCTTTTCCTGCTTATGCTCGCGCTGCTGCGTATGCGGCGCATCCAGTTTGACATCCACATGCTCGTGAACATCGCGCTGCTGCTCGGCCTCGCGCTCATCCTGCACGAAGTGCGCATTTTCCACATGCCGCAGGGCGGCAGCGTCACGCTCGGCGGCATGGTGCCGCTGCTGCTGCTCGCCTACCGCTACGGACCAGCCGTCGGCGTCCTAGGCGGCTTCCTCTTCGGCTGCATCAATCTGTTCCAGAACCCATACATCCTGCATCCCGTGCAGGTGCTGTTCGACTATCCCCTGCCCTACATGTGCATGGGCCTCGCGGGGCTCTGGCCGAAACAGCTCTTCTTCGGCACGGGCGTGGCCTTCCTCGGACGCATGCTCTGTCATGTCATCTCGGGCGTCGTCTTCTTCGCGAGTTTCGCACCCGCCGGACAGTCACCGCTCCTCTACTCACTCATCTTCAACGGGACCTACCTCATCCCGGAGTACATCATCTGCGCGCTCATGCTGCGGTTCCTGCCACTCGACCGCCTGCTGCAGGCCATGGACCCACAGCACCCGCGGCAGCAGTGATTGGTAAGGGATTGCCGTCGTAATACGCAAACAGAACCAGTAAAAAGCCCGTGAGCATTTTGGCCCACGGGCTTTTAGCATGCATATATCCTGATTGCAGGGCAGGCTGCGATACAGCCACTGCCACTATATAGTCCCTTAACCGCACAACGTAATAACTGCATGTTCGAGCACGGCCTCATCGGCCTGACCGGTTTTCAGCGTGTAGTCCGCATCGATGAGCTCCAGCATGCCCGTGCGCAGCGCGGTCTCGTCGAAGGCGGCCGCCGCCCTACCCACGCGCTCCGCAATGAACGGGTTGAGCTCGAGCGGTTTCGCGAGCGCTTTGCCGCGGATACCCTGCGCCTGCAGCACCTTCGCCTGCCAGAGCTGGCGCACATGCCGCGTCAGCAGCGCGATGATGACCGTGAAATACGTGCCGTCAGCGAGCTCGCGCCGCAGGAGCGACAATGCCTGCCGCACGTCGCGCTGGCTCACGGCTTCCAGCAGCGCGAAAATCGAGACCTCGGGCACGCTGGCGAAACACTGCTCGAGCTCCGCGCGCGTGATGCGGCGGTCTTTACTATACAGCGCGACCGTATCGAGCTGCTGGTCGAGAAAGCTGAGGTCGACGGTCTGCATCACGCTCACGGCCGCCGCGAAATACGCCTGCGCGCCCCGGTCCATGTCCTTGTTCAGGCTCTGCAGCTTGCCCTGCAGCCAGGTATTGACATTCCAGGCACGGATGGGGTCAGCCTCCAGCACTAGGCCCGCCTTCTCGATGGCCTTGTAGAGTTTCTTGCGCTTGTCCGCCTTGTGGTGCGAGATGAACAGCAGATAGCTGTACTCTGGGAGCTCCGGCAGCACCTTGAGCAGCCGTGTCAGTGCCTTGTCTTTACTGGCCGGTTTAGCGGCTGCCGCGTCTGCCTCCGCTGGTTCTGTCCCTTCTGCGTCCTTATTGTTTTTCGTCTGACGCAGCAGCGGCGACTCCGGCACGATGAGCACGTGCTGCGGCGTAAAGAACGGCACCTCCTGCAGCCGCGCGATGAGCGTGTCGCACGTCACGTCGCCCGGCAGCGTCTCCACGGCCGCGTCCGTCACGCCCTCGGGGAGCACACGCTCGAGGATACGCGCCCGCGCCTTGTCGATATAGTAACGTTCCTCGCCCGCCAGCAGAAACACATGCGGCAAAGGCTCCCGCCGCAGCCGCGCCATAAATGCGCTGAATTCCATCCGTACCGCTCCTCAAAAATGAATATATTCTATTATACACGAACCTGACTACACCTGCTGGATAAATTTTGCCGGCAGGCCGTCGAGAAAGCGGCTCGGCTGCTGGTAGTGGCCGTTGGCCTGCTGGCACCACGAGAGCAGCAGCTGCTGCCGCGCGCGCGTAATCGCTACGTAGAACAGGCGTTTTTCCTCGTCCAGCTGGCCGCTTTTCACCGCGCTGTAACTGGGGAAATTGTACTCCTGCAGCCCCGCTAGGAACACATAGTCGAACTCGGCCCCCTTGGCCTGATGCACGGTAATGAGCGGGATACTCGCGCGTTTCGTCTGTGCCTCGAGATCCGTCGCTGAGAGCGACGTCTCGCGCAGAAAGGCCACGGCGGCATCGCGCGGCGTGGCCGCCTCCGTGCGCCAGGCCCGCGCCTGCAGGAACAGGTTGCGCAAATTCTCCATGCGCTGCCAGTCCTGCCGCGCTGTGTAGTAGTCCGCCACGCCGCCTTTCGTCACGATATCCGCCAACAACTGCCAAAGTGGCACCGTATCTATCTCCTGCCGCAGCTCCGCCAGCAGTGCCGCCGGGGCCGCAAACTGCGCCGCGTGCGCCGCGAAATACTGCTGCCGCTCCGTCGCCGTCGGCCGGATATTGCGTTCCAGTGCATACTGCAGCAGCTCGGCCGTAGCCAGAATATCATCCATAGCATCGTGGCTGGAGGCATGCTGCACCTGGCAGTACTGGCCCAGATACGCCAGCTTGTGATTGGGCAGGTTGGGGTAATAGCGGCGGAAAATATCTAGCGTATCAAAATACGTCACGTACACCAGCTGCGGCAGGCCCAGACGCGCCAGCTGACTGCCGAGAATGCTGAGGTCATAGGTCACATTGTGCCCCACGATGACGCTGCCGCGCGCAAAGTCGCAAAACGCCTGCAGCACCGCACGCGGGTCCTCGCCGTGCGCCGCGAGGTAATCATCCGTCAGCCGGTGCACGCGCACGGAGGTGCCCACGCATCGCTGCGGGTGCAGCAGATGCTTGAATTCGGCCGCGACCTGCCCCGCCGCGTCGAGGCGGATGCCCGCAATCTGGATGATTTCATCGTGCGTCGGGTCCACGCCCGTCGACTCCACATCAAAGACGACCACGTTTCCCTGCGCGAGTGCGGTAGTGAGCGGTTGGAACGGGTCACCCGCCGCACGCGCCAGCGGGTCGAGATAGTCCGTGAGGCGCAGGCCCGCCCGCCGGTACGCCGGTGAGGCGATGCGTTGCATGGTTGCGGGGCCGATGCCCTGCCCGAAACGTTTCAGGATGCGCACGAGGCTCGTCACATCATGCTTGTTGAGCGCGAGTTTCAAAAAGGCCAGCACATCCTTGATTTCCTGCCGCCGGTAAAAGCGCTTTTCGTCGATGAGCATAAACGGCAGCCGCTCCGCCAGAGGCACACCCGCGTTGAAATGCTGGAAATAGTCCGAGAGCGTGCGGTTGTAACGGTTCGTGCGCGTGAGGATGCAGACGCGGCGGTAGTCCGTGACCGGCAGCTGCAGGATGGTCTGGTAAATCCACCAGGCCTCCTCGTAGATGTCCTGGGCATTTTTCAGCAGGATAGGTGCCCCCGGCACGTCGCTCTCCGCCTCCATACCCTCGGGGTAAATGGTCGCCACACGCTCCGGGAACATGGCCTGCAGGCAGGCAAACGAGGCCGCGAGCAGCACCTGCGTCGCGCGGTAGTTCGTATGCAGCACGATGCGCCGCGGCTGGTAGTCGCGCTGGAACGCCTGCAGCACCTGCTCGGGATGCGAGCCGCGCCACTCGTAGATAGTCTGGAAATAGTCCCCCGCCAGCAGCAGGCGACTCGCCCCGAACAGACGCGAGATGACGAGGTACTCGAGTTCGCTCGTATCTTGCACCTCGTCGATATTGATGTAGAGGAAGCGCCGCGCCCAGCTGCCCGCCACCGTATCGTCCGCCAGCAGCAGGCCCGCATTGACGATGAGGTCGGTAAAATCCAGCCCGTGCAGTTCCTGCAGCCGCCGGTCGTACTCCTCCGTCAGCCGCGCGCCCCAGTCCTGCCAGCCCGCATAGAGCTGCTGATCAAAATGCCAGTTGGCATCGAGGCATTTCGCGTGCACGGCACCCGCCTGCGTCTGCAGCAGGTCGGCCAGTACCTGCGCATAGGTGACCGTGCTGCCCTGGCGCAGGGACTGCAGGCCCCGCGCCGTTTTCAGCTGCGCAATCAGCGCCTGCAGGGCAGGCAGCGCCCCCGTCATATCCGGCAGCAGCTGCTGACAGAGATCCCGCAGCACGGACTGCGCATCCACCTCATCGCAGATAGTGAAATCGGCAAAGAGGTCCGAATGGCGTTTCGCCTCCGCCTTGATGATGTCGTAGCAGAAACCGTGCAGCGTGCGCACGACGACCTCCTGCCCGGCCTCACCCGCCCGCAGCTCGATGCGCTCGCGCATCTCCTTGCAGGCCTTGTTCGTGAACGTCAGGCAGAGGATTTCCTCCGGTTTGGCCCGGTGCGCGGCAATGATGGCCGCAATGCGCGCCGCCAGCGTATTCGTCTTGCCCGTGCCCGCCGGGGCCACGAGCAGGATGTGGTGCTCCAGGTCCTCCACGACCTGCCGCTGCGCCGCATTCAGCGCCGCCTTGACCGGCTGTACCGCTGCTTTTTCCGCCATCAGACCTGCCTCCTAATCTGTAAACGTCGTCACGCGCAGATGCTGCCCGTCCGTATGAAACACAATCGCGCCCTGCTCATCCGTGCGCACGATACGCATGCCCTGCTCCTGCAGGCGCTGCACGACAGCCGGTTTCGGGTGGCCAAAGCCGTTATCTGCACCGACACAGATGACGGCCCAGCGCGCGCCCACGGCCTGTAAAAACGCCGACGAGCTCGACGTGTCCGAGCCGTGATGGCCCACTTTGAGCACCGTGGCCTGTGGCGTGATGCCCGCCTCCAGCAGCCGCGCCTCCTGCTCCTGGACGAAGTCGCCCGTAAAGAGAAAGCTCGCCTGACCGTAGCGCACGCGGTAGACATTCGAGGCCTCGTTGCCCGTCGCGGCCCCCTCCGCCGGTGGTGCGGGCGCAAACAGCACCTCCACGGTCACGCCGTCCACGGTCAGCGTCTCCCCCGCATGCGCCACGTGGAAACACTGCAGCGCCGGGTCGTTGTCGCCGAGCCCCATGCTGCGCGCATAGGCCTGGAGCCCCTCGCCCGCCGTGTAGACGGCCCGCACAGGCAACGCATGCAGAATGGCGCCGCAACCAGCCGCGTGGTCCTCATGCGCATGCGTGAGAAATACGGCATCGACCGTACGCAGGCCGTAGTGCAGCAGATACGGCACATCGACTCTGCTACCGATATCGAACGCCCCGTCGCGCACACCGCCCGTATCAAACAACAGCGCATGGCCGTGCGGCGTCACGACGACGGCGCAGTCACCCTGCCCCACATCGACGAAATGCACCTGCAGTTCTGCCGGCCGCCAGAGCCAGACGGTGAGCTGGCACAGGCATACCGCGCCCACGCCGACCAGCAGTGGCAGGCGTCGTGCCCGCGCCCACTGCGCGAGGGCCTGCTGCGTCACCGGTGCGGCAGAGATATACCCTAGTATAGCATAGTAGAGCACGACGGCGCACGGTCCGGGCACGGGCACCCAGACCTGACTCGCGGGCAGGCGCGCCAGCGCGCGCGTGATTTCGTAGACGAGTCCGCAGAGCAGGCTGTCAAAGATAAAGACGAGCTGCCCGAGGAACGGCACCAGAGCCGCCACAATGCCGCCGCACAGGCCGAGCACAATCATAAACTCCACGATGGGCACGGCGACGAGGTTCGCGAGGAGCGACGAGAGCGAGACCTGGTTAAAATACCAGGCTAAGAGCGGCAGCGTCGCGAGCTGCGCCGCCAGCGTGACCGCGAGGCCCATGGCCACCACCGGTGGCACATGTACGCGCGCCAGCCAGTCGCGGAACACCGGCGCGAGGTACAGCAGCCCCGCCGTCGCGCCGAACGAGAGCTGGAAACTGATATGAAAGAGCAGCAGCGGCGACACGAGCAGCATGACGAGGCCTGTCAGCAGCAGGATGCGCCGTCCGTCCCGCTCGCGCTCCAGCGCCAGCGCCGCGAACGTCAGGCTGCCCATGATGGCCGAACGGATGACGGGCGGCACGCAGCCCGCGAGCATGCTGTAGGCCGCGATGACCAGCACGACGAGCACGGCTGTGAGGCGACGCGGCAAATGCAGCTGCAGGCCCAGCCAGGCCACGACGGCCGCGAGCAAGCTGATATGCGAGCCCGAGACGGAGAGGATATGCACGATGCCCGTCGTCGTGAACGCCGCCACGAGCTCCGGTTTGATGCCCGCATAGCCGCCAAAAAGCATCGCAAAAATCGCCGCCGCATCTGTCTGCGGCATGACCTCATACATGCGCTCGCGGTAGTGTGCGCGCACCTGCACGAGCCAGCGCTGCCACGTTGTCCAGAGGCCCGCCACGCCGGCTGGGTCCTGCGGCGTAACTTTGACGCCTGCCTTGCCCGCCGCGCAAGCCGCCGTGATGCCGTCACTCCTGAGCAGCATGACCGTGTCAATCTGCCCCGGGTCCTGATAGCCGTGCGGTGAGCGGATTTTACCCTGTGCCTGCACGCGGTCGCCGAGGCGCACGCCCGCCGCCTGCTTTTTCGCCTGCTCGCCCGTCGCGTAGACATAGAGCCCGCCTGACGCCCGCTGCGCTTCTGTTGACTGCGCCGTACCGACTGTCTGTGCACTGCCTGTGGCCTGCGTCCCATCCTTGACTGGACGCGTTCCCTTAAGTTGCACCTGAGCCACGTCAAGTGTATAACGCACATGCCACTGCCCCTGCGCATCACGGCTCACGCGCGGCTCCTCCCGCAGTGTGCCCGCGACCTGCACGGTCTGCTTTTGCCAGTGGCTGATGTCGTCCGCCGGCAGCTGCCAGACCGCCGTAAAACGCAGCGCGCCCAACGCCGCAAACAACACGAGAAAGGCCAGCCATGTATAGCGGCTCGTGCGCCGCAGCAGCCAGAGCGCCAGCACCAACGACCCCGCCAGCACCATTCCCAGCAACCACAGTGGCAGCCCCACACTCCGCGCCAGCCAGATACCGCCCGCCAGTGCGAGCAGCAGCGCCGCGAGAAACTCCTCCTGATGCTGCCCGATGCCCATACCGCTCACCTCAGATGCAGATTTTGTCCTTGAGCTTGCTGTACTTCGCCTCACCGATGCCCTTGATTTTCTTCAGGTCCTCCGGCTGCTGGAAACCACCGTTCTGCTCGCGGTACTCGATGATGCGCTGCGCCATGGCGGGCCCGACACCGGGCAGGGCGTCGAGCTGCTGCGCATCGGCTGTGTTGATATTCACGAGGCCGCCGTCCGCTGCACCGGCTGCCGTGCCCTGTGTGCCTGCTCCCTTAGTGGCAGCGGCCGCCCCCGCTGCCTGCCCTGCCTTTTCCGGCACGCGCACCTGCTGGCCGTCGCCCAGTTCCTTCGCCATATTGAGCTTCGCGCTGTCCGCCGTCGGCAGCAGACCGCCGCAGGCCTCCACGGCATCGGCGATGCGCGCCCCCTGCGTGAGTGTCACCACGCCCGGCTTGTTCACGGCGCCCGTCACATAGACGACGATTTCCGGCGCCGCCTGCTCCGTGGCCGTACCCGCATCCAGCGTCTCGCCCTCGTCCGCCCCACGCAGACCATACACCGTGCCCCCGAGCGCCGCCAGCACGAGCACTAGCAGCACGAGCAGGGATTTCTTGTACATCGGCATTGTCTTTTCCTCCCATAGCATCGTTTTTCATGTATGGAGTTCGCCATAGTTGTACATTCTCCTGCTACTGGACAGAAAATTTTTTCATAGCTCGTTTACTTGCTATGCATCAAATACCTGCACGTAACTTGGCTTGCGTTTATACGTTTTATCATATATAATATAAACAACAAACTTGATATGAGGTGAATGCGTGAACGAGTTCAGAGTCGAATTTTATACCACCGCTAGCGGACACGAGCCAGCCCGGGAATTTCTGGACACACTGGAACCCAAAATGCGAGCCAAAATGTTTCGCACCATAGGCATGCTGGCCAAGAATGGCAATGACCTGCGGGAGCCATATTCCGTCAAATTAGATAAGCACATTTTCGAGCTACGTGCCAAGATTGGCAGCAACATTTCCCGCGTCCTCTACTTCTTTATCGTTGGTCAACGCGTCATTCTGACGCACGGCTTTGTCAAGAAAACGCAGAAAACGCCGCCCCGCGAAATCGAGCGGGCCAATAAGTACTATCAAGAATATATGCAGAGGAGCTGATATTATGCCGGAACTTACCAATTACGAGCGCTACTTGCAGGAGCAGATGAAGATTCCCGAGGTCAAGGAGGCATATGATGCCCTAGAACCAGAGTTCACCATTATGCAGGCCATGATTGACGCCCGCAGGGAAAGCGGCCTTTCGCAACAAGAACTCGCCCGCCGTACGGGCATCACGCAGGCCGATATCAGCAAAATTGAGAATGGCAACGCCAATCCGTCCATCAAAACGCTGAAACGCCTTGCTAATGGGCTGGGCCGTAAACTCATTATTCAATTCACGCCCGTCGGCGCCTAACCCCTGCTTATTTTTAGGATTTTTCCCCCGCCTGTCTCGTGGTACCCTTTTATGGAAAGGATGGTCACCAATCAGGCTACCATGATACAACGTAAAAACACTGACCTACATATGCTGGTCAGTGTTTTTTTACGGCACGAATTTGTTGCTGATTACCTTGGCCGCTAACGCTAGTGCGGTGATAGAATGCGGGTGGCACGAGACGTGGTGCAGGCACGTATACTCAACAATAATCAAGCCGCTGGCATGCCGGTCGATTATTCATCGCTCCCCCTTAATGGGAGCCCTGCATTGCTTTCATAAAGTTACATTTATTCTCCTGTGTCGTCGTGGTAGGACGTCCGAGGTTGGGGCGCGAGCCGATGGCGCAACGGACCAACAGCATTACTGGGCCTTGTGCTGCAGTCACATCCTGCAAGACTTCGTCAAGTTGCTCTTGTTTCGATACCTCCCGGACCTCCTGATACCCACAGGCTTTGGCTACCTGGAGCAAATCTACGGATTTTGCGGCTGTCGGGAAACCGCCCACTGATTCATGTGCTTCATTATCGATGAGTATATGGAGGAAATTTTTGGGCTGAGCCTGCCCAATGATGGCCATAGCACCCATGTGCATGAGGACAGCGCCGTCACCATCAATGCAGCAAACCTGCCTATCCGGCTGCTGCATGGCAATCCCCAGTGCAATAGAGCTGGCATGCCCCATCGACCCTACTGTCAAAAAATCATATCCATGCCCTTCATGTCGCTTCTCACGCAACTCAAAAATCTCGCGGCTGGTCTTACCTGTTGTGGAAACAATCGGCGTATCTCCCAGATGAGAAAGGATAGCCTCCAGCGCCTGCTCACGCGTCATTGCATACGGGTTCTGCCAGTCGGTTGCAAGATGCGAGCTCAGTGCCCCCTTCTCGATAACAAAGGCCACTTGTTGCCCATGCTGTAAGGTCTCGTCAAAATTCTGCCTAGCCTCCATAAGCTCTTCACTCGTCGTATCCTTAGTCACAACAAACGAGGGAATTTCTAGCAAATCAAGTAGTGAGCGTGTAATTTTCCCCTGAAATACATGCTGTGGTTCATCATGAACCCCAGGCTCACCGCGCCAACCGACCACAAAAATCATAGGGATGCCATAGACATCCCTATGCAGGAGCGAAGCCACTGGGTTGACAATGTTGCCCTCGCCACTGTTTTGCATATAGACCACCGGCACCTTGCCCGTCGCCAGATGATACCCGGCCGCAATAGCCGCCGCGTTGCCCTCGTTCGCCGCGATGATATGGTGACGCGGGTCGTGCGGATAGCGCTGCAGCAGCTCATTGCAGAGTGCCTTGAGCAGCGAGTCCGGCACGCCCGTGTAGAACTCCGCGCCGAGCACGCGGAGGAAATCCTCAACCTGCATCAGAATACCTCATTTCTCATAATGCACAGGGATAGCGACGCCGAGCTCCGTGAGCACCTCGCGCAGCACACGGAAAAAGGCCGCGATATCCGCCGCCGTAATGGCACCGAGCGCGCAAAGGCGGAACGTGCCCTGTCCCTGCATCTTGCCCGGGTAGATGGTAAAGCCCTGCGCGTAGCAGGCATCATGCACACGCTCAAAGGACCAGTGTGGATCATCCGGATAGGCGACAGCCGCCACGAGTCCCGCCTGATATGCACGAGGGATGACCTCACGGAACCCGAGAGCCGCGAGCCCCTCGTGGATGGCCGTCATCGTCTCGGTATGGCGCTGCCACTTCACCGCCTCGCCCTCGGCAAAATACTCCCGCAGTGCCTGCCGCGCGGCATAGATGACCTGCACCGGCGGCGTAAAATGCATCTGGCCGTTCTCACGGAAATACGCATACTGCTGATAGAGATTGCAATAGTACGAGCGCACGGGATATTCCCGGCTCGCCTCGATGATGTCGCGCCGACCGATGATGAACGCCAGTCCCGTCATGCCCTGGATGCCCTTTTGTGACGAGGCCATACAAAAATCTATCCCGTCTCGCACGACATCGATAGGCCGCATGGCGAGCGTCGACGTCGTATCGACGATGAAGATGGCCTCATGCGCGTGCACAACCTCGGCCAGCTCGCGGATGGGGTTCAACACACCCGTGCCCGTCTCCTGATGCGTCGTATAGACGACGGCGATATCCGCATCTGCGTCCAGTGCTGCCTGCGCTGCTGCCACGTCAAATGGGCGGTCGACCGGCTGCTGGCAGTCAATGAGCTCCAGCCCATACGCACGCGCGATATCGGCCGCCCGGCTCGAATACGCGCCGTTATTGAGTACGAGCAACTTTTTGCCCGCAGGCAGCAGCGAATTCACGCAGACGTCCATCGCCAGCGTGCCCGAGCCGCAGAACAACACGGCCTCATACGTGTCCGCGGGTGCGTGTACCGTGCGCAGCAAATCGGTGGAAAGCTCGCGCATAATGGTGCCGAACTCCTCCTCGCGCGGGCAGATATCGGGCACGACCTGCGCCATTTTGACCGTGTCCGTGGTTGTCGCTGGTCCCGGGTTCAAAAGCACGTTCCTACGCACAGTGACTTCGCTCATCGTAAACTCCTTTCCAAAGCATGCAATTCCTCTACCGTGTCAATCTCCACCACATCTTCCGCCGTACACGGGCGCACGCGCACATCGTACTCGCCCAGATGCGCCGTGAGTGCCACCTCGTCCCAGTAGCGCGCGTGACCGCCCGGCGTGTCATAGAGCGCCCACGCATCCGCGAGCAGCCGCCGCCCGTCCGCCGCCGTCCAGTACGAGCAGCCGACCATCTGCCAGCAGGGCTGGCCCTCGCTGCCGACTGCCATGCGCTGGATACGCCGCGCCCCATCCGTAAAGAAACACCAGTCATCAGAGGAAGGCACGGCGATAGCGAGATAGTTCGACACCGCGCCCACGTGCTGAAACACCTCGGGATTGCGGAAATACAAATCACCCTCGACGATGAGTGCATCCTGCAGATGCTCGCCCGCGCAGACGATAGACGAGATATTGTTCGCCTTTTCATAGTCGGGATTGTCGATAAACTGCACCTCGGGATAGGACTCGCGCAGAGGAAGCAGCTTCTCCTTGTGCCAGCCGCAGACGATGTAAATCTCCCGGATACCCGCGAGACGCAGGCCGTCTAGTATCGTCGTGATGATGGGCCGCCCGCAGACGGGTACCATGGGTTTTGGCAGCTCCGCCGTCAGCGGACGCAGCCGCGTGCCCAGCCCCGCCGCGAGAATCACGGCGCGTGCCGGTTTGCCGTTACTCATATTTTCTCCTTGCTTTTGCCTATGCTGCCTCAGAGCTCATCGATAAGCGTGATGATTTTCTTGATGGACAGCAACTGCTCGTCAATCTCCTTGGCCCGGTGGTGCGTGAGGATGCTCCGGGCGGCGTTCTCCATGGCCGGAAAGGCTGCCCGCATGAGCTGGTTCGCGTAGATGACGACTTTGACGCCGTGCGCGGCGAGCTCCTGCTCCGTGACCTGGTTGTACGAGGTCGGCACGACGACTATGGGCACGTCCGGCTGCTCGGCGTGGAACGTATCACAGAACTGGAAAATCTCCGTCGGGTCCTTTTTGCGTGAATGAATCATAATGCCGTCAGCACCGGCCGCCGTATAGGCGCGCGCCCGCGCCAGCGCGTCCTCGAGACCCTTTTCCAAAATCAGACTCTCAATGCGCGCGATGATCATAAAATCATCCGTGCGCTGCACGCGCTTGCCGGCGGCAATCTTGGCCGAGAAATGCTCTATGCTGTCCTGCGTCTGCTGCACCTCCGTACCGAAGAGGGAGTTTTTCTTGAGACCCGTCTTGTCCTCGACGATAATGGCCGAGACGCCCAGGCGCTCCAGCGTGCGCACGTTGTAGACGAAATGCTCGATGAGGCCGCCCGTATCGGCGTCCAGGATAATAGGCTTCGTCGTGACGTCCATGACATCGTCGATGGTGCGGATACGCGACGTCATATCGACGAGTTCGATGTCCGGCTTGCCGCGGTCCGTCGAGTCACAGAGACTGGAAATCCACATCGCATCGAATTGGTCGAGGCCGCCGTCGCGCGCCACGACCGTTTTCTCTGCGATGAGCCCCGTGAGGCCGCTGTGTACCTCGATGGTCTTGACGATGGGAATCATCTCGATGAGTCGCCGCAACCGCCCGCGCCGCATCTCCGGCATTGCTAGCTGCTCGCGCACGCGGTCATCGGCATTTTTGACCACCTCGTTATACGTATATGGCACCTCTATGAGTTGCCCGCCGTATTGGGCCAGATTTTCGATGACATTCTGCCGTATAGCTGACTCCGGACCCTTGCGCCAGTTATCGCCATGGATGACATAGTCCGGCTGCAACTCAGCAAGCACCGCATCATACATGATGGCATCCTGCACGATAACGCGCGCCACCCCAGGCACAGCCTCTACTTGCCGCACCCGCTCCTCAAGCGTGCGCGTAGGGAAGCGATTATAGCGCACCATCTCAGCGTCGCAGAGTACGCCAACTATAACCTCGCCATATTTTTGCGCTTCGCGCAAGATATTGAGATGCCCCTCATGAATAATGTCTGTGCAAAAACAAGTATATACTTTAGGCACAATACCCCTTCCTTTCCCCTTTTAACAGTCTTAGAGTTCCCGTAGAGCTCGATCCAATTTCTGATACATTTCCTCCATATTTATATGAAATTTGTTATGACGTTTCTTGACGTGAACACCATAGGGGTCTTCATGCTGCTCTACACCATTATGTGGGAATTTCATATAATCACCGTAGATGATTTTTAAATAGGCATCATAATTTCCCGGTGCGCTATATGCGTGCCCTTCGAATTCTAATTTAGTCAAAGGAAAAACAGTCTCCTCATCCACAATAATATGGTCGGGCGCACCAAATTCTGGTCCATGATAATAGATGATATTTTTGCCACCTTCATCATTAACCGCCTGGAATATGCCATGCTTTTCCTCTATCATTGCTGCTTTGCTTTTCTTCCCTACTGACTTGTCGTAACGATGATGCGCCTTATCCCAACAAACATTAAGTGCCGGCGTGATTTCTGCAGCCGTCTTATCGGTGTGAATATGATCCATCGGGAAAATATCCAGCCACAAGCCTGTTTGAATACTATTCAGTTCAAAGCCTAGTCGGGACAGTCCGTCACGATAATCATAGTCGCCACCCTCACGGACATTAATGCCATACGCGGCCAGCTCGTCGTGCATCAACTCTAGCACGCGGTCGTAATCCTCACGCGGCATAGCTACATCCATATCGTCGTCCCAGGGGATAAAGCCCTTGTGACGCACGGCACCGAGTAAAGTGCCATAATCAAGCCAGTAACGGAGGTTATATTTTGCACACTCTTTATCAAAGACTTGCAACAGCTTGCCCATGCCAATTTGAATGGCCCTTAACTCTGGATCATTGGTCGGCTTTAACGCAGTGATATCCACCGTATGATCTAAAAAATAATACAATGCGTCTATTTCCTCTTGCGTTTTGCTAAAGCCAATCGCCTTTTGCCCGCAACGAGCAATCATACCGCGCAAGCCTCTACGCTTCAGACCATTAATAATGCGCTGAATCATTTCATAACCTCCACTTAATTGAACTAAGCAATCATACCTTAAAGTATAATACAGCTGCCCCCCCCCGACAAGACAGATATTTTTTCAGAGTCTCTAAACCCAGATATTTCAAGGGTTTAGTGGCTCTATTTTTTTCTGTGCCCCCCACGGATTCCATGTGTGGTGCACACGAAATGGCAAATTTTTAAAATTTTTGCCGCTAAACCCTTGACAAATCCTCCAAAATCGAGGCGCTACGCGCCTTCTGAGAAGTGAAACGTTTTTTTCACCGCTCAAAAGGAGGAATTGCCATGTACCCCGAGTCTTTCTGTCAGGCTGCCTATGTGAATTCCCTACGGGAATTCATT
>ONCF01000068.1 GCA_900316275.1 uncultured Veillonellaceae bacterium | reverse complement strand
GACGCGCACGCGCGTCTCGTTCGAGACGGGCATGTACCAGCTCGGCGGGCAGGCGCTGTTCCTCTCGAACCGCGACCTGCAGCTCGGGCGCGGCGAGCCCATCAAGGACACGGCGCGCGTGCTCTCGCGCTATCTCGACGGCATCATGATTCGCACGTACGGCCATGACCGCGTCGTCGAGCTCGCCGAGTATGCGAGCGTGCCGGTCATTAACGCACTGACCGACCTGCTGCATCCCTGCCAGGTGCTCACGGACCTCCTGACCATCAAGGAGCACAAGGGCAAGAACCTGAAGGGCCTCAAGATGGCCTATGTGGGCGACGGCAACAACATGACGAACTCCTACATGTACGGCGCGGCGAAAACGGGCATGACGTTCGTCGCCGCGACGCCGGCGGACTATAAACCGGACCCCGAGGTCACGCAAAACGCCATCGAGGACGCGAAGCAGACCGGCGCCTCCATCACGCTGGTCACCGACCCGGCCGAGGCGGTTAAGGACGCGGACATCGTGGTCACCGACACCTGGGCCTCCATGGGCCAGGAGGCCGAGCACGAGCAGCGTAAGAAAATCTTCGCGCCGTATCAGGTCAACAAAGAGTTGCTGGCCCATGCCGACAAGCGCGTCATCGTCATGCACTGCCTGCCGGCCTACCGCGGTGAGGAAATCACCGAGGAGGTCTTCGAGCACTTCGCGCCCGTCATTTTCGACGAGGCCGAGAACCGCCTGCACACGCAGAAAGCCATCATGGCGCTGCTGATGGGTGACTAAAGTATGATTTATCCCCTGCCAGCGGATTATTTTCACCAACAGGCAGGATTTTAAAGCTGAAAAGCGAATGTGTACCATGTCGGGAGTGCGGTTACACCCCATAAAAGGGACATGGTTGCCACGAGAGTAAAGGAGCGAGCACTATGGCAGAGAAGAAACAGGTCAAGAAAGTCGTATTAGCGTATTCCGGCGGCCTCGATACGTCGGTCATCATCCCCTGGCTGAAGGAGAACTACGATGGCTGTGAGGTCATCGCCTGCTGCGCCGATGTGGGGCAGGGCGACGAGCTCGACGTCGTGCATGACAAGGCGCTGAAATCCGGTGCATCCAAGGTCTATATCGCCGACTTGAAAAAAGAGTTCCTCGAGGACTATGTCTGGCCGACGCTGCAGGCGGATGCCGTCTATGAGGGCAAATACCTGCTCGGCACGTCGTTTGCGCGTCCCTGCATCGCCAAGAAACTCGTGGAAATCGCCAAGAAAGAGGGCGCGGATGCCATCGCTCACGGCGCCACGGGCAAAGGCAACGACCAGGTGCGCTTCGAGCTGACGGTCAAGGCGCTCGCGCCGAACCTCACGATTATCGCGCCGTGGCGCGAGTGGGACCTCGACTCCCGCACGGCGGAAATCGAGTACGCGAAGCAGCACAACATCCCCATTTCCTCGGGCGCGAAGGTCTACTCCATGGATCGCAACATCTGGCATCTCTCACATGAGGGCTCTGACCTCGAGGATCCGGCAAACGAGCCGCACAACAGCATGTTCCTCATCTCCAAGGCCCCGGAGGATGCGCCGGACCATGCGGAGTATGTGACGGTCGACTTCGAAAAGGGCCTGCCGGTCGCGGTGAACGGCGAGAAGCTGGGCGCTGTGGAGCTGCTGGAAAAACTGAACGACATCGGCGCGCGCAACGGCGTGGGCATCGTCGACCTCTGCGAGAACCGCCTCGTCGGCATGAAGTCCCGCGGCGTGTACGAGAACCCGGGCGGTGCTATCCTCTACTATGCGCACCGTGAGCTCGAGTATCTCTGCCTCGACCGCGCGACGTTCCATTTCAAGCAGCATGTGGCGGCAAAATACGCGGAGCTCGTCTACGATGGCATGTGGTTCTGCCAGCTGCGCGAGGCGCTCGCGGGCTTCGTCGCGAGCACGCAGCAGACGGTCACGGGCACGGTAAAACTGAAGCTCTACAAGGGCAACATCATCTCCGCCGGCAGCACGAGCCCGTATTCGCTCTACAGCCAGGAGTTCGTGACGTTCGAGCACGACGATGTCTACGACCAGGCCGATGCGACGGGCTTTATCAACCTGTTCGGCCTGCCGCTGAAGGTACGCGCACTCATGCAGGAGAAGACGGATAAATGAGCAAGGCAATGTGGGGCGGCCGCTTCACCAAGAGCACCGATGAGATGATCAACGAGTTCCAGGCGTCCATCGGTTTCGACAAGCGCATGTACCACGAGGATATCGCGGGCTCCATCGCGCACGCGACGATGCTCGCCAAATGCGGTATCATCAGCGCGGCCGACAAGGACAAGATTGTCGCCGGGCTCAAGGCGATTCTGCAGGAAATTGAGGACGGTAAGTTCGACTTTTCCGTCGACCTCGAAGATATCCATATGAATATCGAGAAACGGCTCACGGAGGCCATCGGCGAAGCGGGCGGCCGCCTGCATACGGCGCGCAGCCGCAACGACCAGGTGGCGCTCGACACGCATATGTACGTGCGCAAAGAAGTCGTGGCCGTACAAAAGGAAATCCTGAACCTGCAAAAAGCGCTCGTGGAGGCCGCGACGAAATACGCTGACGTCATCATGCCGGGCTATACGCATCTGCAGCGGGCACAGCCGATTACTTTCGGACACCATCTGCTCGCGTATTTCTGCATGCTCGCGCGCGACTTTGCGCGCTTCCAGGGCGTGTACCGGCGCGCGGATATCATGCCGCTCGGTGCGGGCGCGCTCGCGGGCACGACGTTCCCCATCGACAGGGAGTTTGTGCAGGCGCAGCTGCATTTCGAGGCCATCTACAACAACAGCCTCGATGCCGTGAGCGACCGCGACTACATCCTGGAGTTCCTCAGCGCGGCCAGCATCCTCATGGTGCATCTCTCGCGGCTCAGCGAGGAGACCATCCTCTGGTGCACGCGCGAGTTCTCTTTCGTGGAGCTAGACGATGCACACTGCACGGGCTCGTCCATGATGCCGCAGAAAAAGAACCCAGACGTCTCAGAGCTTGTGCGTGGCAAGACGGGCCGTGTCATCGGCCACCTCATGGCCATGCTCACGACGGTCAAGGGCCTGCCGCTCGCCTATAACAAGGACCTGCAGGAGGATAAAGAGGGCATTTTCGACGCGATTGACACGGTGAAGTTCAGCCTCGCCGTATACGCGCAGATTATCCGCGGTATGAAAGTCCGTAAAGACGTGATGAAGCGGGCCGTGACGGAGGATTTCTCCAACGCGACTGATCTCGCCGACTATCTCGTGAAAAAAGGCATGCCGTTTCGCGAGGCGCACGCCGTCTCCGGGCAGGCCGTGCATGACTGCCTAGAGCGGGGCATCTATCTCGAGGACATGAGCCTCGAGGACTTCCAAAAGCTCTCGCCACTGTTCACAGCCGACATCAAGGAGGCCATCGCGCCGGAGACCTGCGTGAAGAACCGCAATTCCTTCGGCGGCACGAGTTATAAACAGGTCGAGCTGCAGCTGCAGGCGGCGCAAAAACTGCTTGCGAGTGAGCAGCAGAGCTGCGTAGCAGCCGAGGCACAGCAGGTGCAGGTTCACTAAACACAGATTATGTACATTAAAACCCAAGGCAACAGGTCACTGTTGCCTTTTTTGTTGGCTCTCTGAAACGTGCGAGTGTTAAAAGTAGTTAAAAAAGTAGCAGTTTGTCACGATAAAAGGTATAAGAGTACAGGATTTTGTGTATAATAGTTGCATAGCATCAACGATTTTAGGTCGTGAGGCCTAGGTACTGTTGTTTACCAAGGGAAGTAAGCAACGTAGGTGCAAAGGAAATAATTTTTTTTGCTAAATATTTTGGGATAGGAAGGTATGCGTGTGGCTACAAGGAAGAAACATGCCCTGCTCATCGGCGAGCCGGGACTGTTGAGCGATGCAATACTGCGTGTACTGGCGAAGGAAAACTGGCAGGCGGAGCAGGCGGACGCGGAGAACTGGCAGCAGCCGCTGGCCCTGCACAACGCCGAGGCCGTCGTCGTCTGGCTCGGCTCCGAGGTGGCACGGGAGGACGTGCCGCAGCTGACGGCCTACGTGACGGATATCGTCATGCAGGCTGGCGCGGCACAGTCGCAGCACGTGTATGTCGTGGCCTCACCAGCGACAGGGGAGGACGCGGCGGCCTTCACGCTCGTGGAGCGGCAGGTGCTCGCGCTGCATGGTAACGGTGCAGCAGAGGCGCGCGTGCGGCCAGCAGCGCAGTCAGCGACATCTGCACAGGCGCAGTAGGAGCAGGCACAGGAGCTCTGCCCGGTGACGGTCGTGGTGCTGCCGACCATTTACGGCCCCGCGCTGGACTGGCAGGGCGATGGCGAGGCGCTGGCGGCCGCGCTGCCGGCGAACGCGCTGCACGAGGACGATGCGGCCTATGCGCTCCTGCAGCTGCTGACGCGCGGTACGGCGGCGACGCGGGTCGTCATCGACGGCACGGATGCGGCGCTGCAGCAGGAGCTAGGCTGGCGGCCGCACTATACGCTGGCGACGGGCGTGCAGCGCGTCTGGCCGCAGATACGGGCGCGCCGGGTGGCGGCGCAGCAGGCCGCAGTGACGCATAACGCAGGCGCACACTGGCTGGTGCTGGCGCGCCGCGCCGTGCCGTATGTCGAGAACATCGCGGGCGCGCTGCTTCTGCAGAGGGTGGCCATTTTGCAGGGTGGCACGCCCGTGAGCAATGGCATCGCGTTTGATATGAATTTCCTCTACATCGGCACCATGGGCCTCGTGTACGGACAGCGGCAGGCTTTTATCGCCATGGTACTGGCCATGACGCTGCTCGTGCATGGCTGGCTCGGCACGGGGCACGACATAGTGGGTCTGCTCTATGAGCCTGTGGCCCTGCTGCATCTCACGACGTATCTGTTTATCGCCTGCCTCACGGGCTATTTCGCCGACCGACGGCGGCAGGAAAAGCAGGCGGCGAGCTGGGCGGCTGATGAGGCACAGGAACGCTATCGGGAGCTCGCGCATTTCTACGACGAGGCGCTGCACACGAAGGATGCGCTCTACCGGCAGATTGTGAACACGGACGACAGTATCGGCCGTCTGTACAGCATCATCCGCCGTCTTGATACCGTCGACCTGGAGAACGTGTTTGACCAGGCGGCCAGCGTGACGGCCGAGGTGCTGAGCGTGCACGATATCATCATCTATATTCCCGACCGCGCGGGCGACTATCTGCGCTCAAAGGTCCGTCTCGGCGCGCTCACGCGCGACCTGCCGCGCTCGTTGCGGCGGACGGAGCAGGGCTGGTTGCAGCTCGTCTGCCAGGAACAGCAGATTTTCGTGAACCGCGATTTGCTGCAGGATGTGCCGGACCTTGCGGCGCCGGTGGTCTACGAGGGGCAGGTCGTGGCCGTCGTGGCCGTGTATGGCCTGCGTTTCGATCAGTGGAGCCTGTACCAGCAGAACCTGCTCTCCGTGACGACGCGCCTCATCGCCTCGTCGCTGGGGCGCGCACGGCAGTTCGCCGACGGGCTGGAGGCGCGCCGCTACGTCGCGGGCACGCATCTGTTGCAGGCGGCGGCCTTCGCTGAGGTGCGCGCGGGGCTCGCGCGGCGGCAGGAGCGGCAGACGGGCTTTGGCCTCGTGCTGCTGCGCCTCGCGCGCGGCCTATATCCGTACACTCAGGCTGCTGCTCGCACGGGAGCCGGAGGAGCTCGCGGACTGGCAGGCGCTCGTGCGTCAGCTGCTGGCGGCGGACGACGTGCCGGCGGCGCAGACGGCCATGGCCGGTTTTATCACGCAGTTCCCGCAGCGCGAGGAGCCGCTGCTGCTGGCCTGTGAGGTGGCCGTGGCCCTGCGCGACCAGGAGGCGCTGCAGCATGCGCTCGCGCAGCTGCGGGCGCTGCCGGTGACGCTCTCGCCGGAGGCGCTGCGCGTCATCCGTTACTGGACGAGGGAGGTGCAGCATGGCTAAACGCGGACTCTATCTCATCACGGCGTTTGCGGTCGTGCTGACCGTCTTTGCCCAGCTGAACCGCATGGACCTGTTCATCGACTGGCAGCACGTCATCAACCGGACGATACCGCTGCTCGGCGACAGGCAGGGACAGCCGGCCACGGAGCTGGCGGCCGACCATTTCCTCATTATCTATGACCCGGAGAGCGTGGGGAGTGTCTTTGCGCGGCACCATCTCGAGGACATGCTCACGCAGCAGAAAAAGACGAGCGAGAGCCTGCCGCTCGATGCGGCGCTCACGGAGGTGCCTGAGGGCACGCGCGGCGTGCTCGTCGCGACGGGCGACCTCGGTGCGGTGGCGGCTGTGCCGGCTATCGAGCAGTATGTGGCGGCGGGTGGCACGGCGGCGGTGCTCATGCACCCCGAGGCGCACCGCGCGCCGCTGCCGGAGGCCTTTCTGCAGGAGCTCGGCATCGTGACAGCTGGCGGCACCATCCGGCCGCTCGGCGTCGATATCAAGAACGACTATTTCCTCGGCGGACGCGGGTTCCATTTCGGTGCTGGCACGGAGTACACGACGGGCGCGACGGCGGTAAAGCTCACGGACGATGTGGAGCTCGCCATGACGGCCGAGACGCAGGAGCCATTGCTCTGGGAGCGCCAGGCGGGTGCGGGCAGGTACATCGTCTACAACGGCGACGTGCGCGACGACAAGACGAACGTGGGTGTACTCGCGGCCATTTTGTCGCACTGCGGCACAGAGACCGTGTACCCCGTGCTCGACGCGAAGCTCTTCTTTATCGACGATTTCCCCTCGCCGTCGCCGAAGGGCGTGCAGGAGAAAATCGGCCGCGAGTTCGGTATGGCCACGGCGGATTTCTACCGGCAGATCTGGTGGCCGTATATGCTCGACCTCGCCAAGCAGTACGACCTGCGCTATACAGGTCTCATCATCGAGAGCTACGACAACCAGATCAAGCCGCCGTTCACGGCGCCGAACGACCGGCAGGGGCGTGACAACCTCATCGTCTATGGGCGCGAGCTGCTGCGCGCGGGCGGCGAGCTCGGTATCCACGGCTACAATCACCAGTCGCTGGCACCGGACGGCTACGGGCAGGGACGACTCGACTACATCTCCTGGGAGAGCCAGGCGGACATGATTGCCTCGCTGCAGGAGCTCAGGCGCTAAGTCTACGAGTGCTATCCCGACTACATGTTCCGCGTCTACGTGCCGCCCTCGAACATCCTGAGCCCCGAAGGCAAGGCGGCCGTGAAGCAGGTATTCCCCGAGCTCACGGTCTACGCCTCGCTGTTTGACGGGCCGTACGCCGCGCGGTGCTACTATCAGGATTTCACGCGCAACGCGGACGGCACGTATGAGCTGCCGCGCCTGTCCTCGGGCTACTCGCCGAAGAAGCTCGAGATGTGGCAGGATATCAGCGGCATGAACTACCTCGGCGTGTTCTCGCATTTCGTGCATCCCGATGAGATTTTCTTTAAGGAGACGGGCGATAAAGGCTGGGGCGAGCTCTCAGCGGGCTTCAGTCAGTACATGGCGGAGCTCCGGGCGCGCTATGGCTGGCTGCGTGCGCTGACGGCCTCGGAGGGCGCGGCAGCGCTCGGCGACCTGCTCGATATGGATTACCGCGTGGAGCGGCGGCCGTGGCGGTGCTGCTCATCGGGCAACCGTGGCTGCTGCCGGAGCAGAGTGGCCTGTTGGCCATGAATTGCGGGCTGCTGCTCATCGACCTGGTGTTTTTCGTGCAGATTACGCAGTATTTTGGCCTGCCACGCGGCGGGCAGATGTTCGCGTTCCTGCCCTATATCGAGCGGCATTGGCGGCTGTTCCTCGTGTCGCTCTGCTACATGACGGCCCTGTTCATCCCGAACATCATCATCTGGCAGGGGCCGTGGGGCGTGCGGGTCGCTGAGACCTGGACGTACGCGCCAGTGTACGACATCGTGACGTTCTACGCATTCCTCTCCATTCTGCCCACGATGATGCTCTTCGTCGTGTCCGTGGAGACGCGTTTTTACACGGCCTACGCGCAGTATTTCCACTATATATTGCAAAAAGGCGATTTCCGCCAGATTGCGACGGCGCGGCGCAAGCTGCTGCAGGTGCTCTGGTTCGAGCTTGAGCACGTGGCGGAGCGTTGACTACCAGCAGAACCGGCTGACGGACGTCGAGGCCATGATTGCCGGGCGTGGTGACGGCAGTGGTGATGCGGCCGACGGCAGTGCGGGCGATGATACGGCAGCGCAGGCGGCGCTGGCGCAGGCCGAGGCGGAGCAGGCGGCGCGCGTCGAGGCCGCCGATGCCGCTCTCGACGCGGCGCAGACGTATCTCGATGAGCTCAATGCCCAGCTGGACGCGCTGCAGGAGCAGTGTGAGGCGGCGGAGGAGGCCGAGGCGGAGGCGCGCGAGCGCGTGCGCGATTTGCAGCGTGATGAGACCGAGGCACGTAACTACGTGCAGACGGCGACGCAGGAGCAGACGGCGGCCAGGCAGTGGGCCGCGGAGGCGGCGACGGCCGAGACCCAGGCGGTCGCACAGGAGCAACTGGCTATTGACTGGGACACGCAGGCGCGGTACGACCTCGCGCATTTTGGCGAGGGGCGCGGCTGGGAGACCGGTTTTGAATTTGACAACTGGCATGCCAGCTGGCAGCCGCGCGTGGTGGGGGAGACCACACCGCGGCAAGACGGTCTGCGTGGGCATCAGCTGTACCTGCCGCTCGCGGCCTACGCAGCGGAGAAGCACTGGGACTTTTCCCTCAGCGGCGGCTGGCTGGAGTCGCGCTCCGGGCGCGTGCACGGTCATGTGAGCGGCTGGACGGATACGGCACTCGCGGCCGTGTACAAGAACGACCATCCGCAATACGACGTGCACTATGGCCTCGGCCTCAACGTGCCGACGGGGCGTGACAACGTACACCAGAATGCTATGCTGCCCGAAGACCTCGCGCGCTTTACCTCGTTTGGCACGGGCTGGAACTACACGCCGTCCGTGACGGTTACGCGCCACCTCACGGACGAGGATAAATGGACGGCGGGTGTCAGCTACACATGGAACGGTACGTATGATTTCCAGCTGGATGGGATGAAACTGAGTATCATGCAGGAGCAGGACCCCGACGATGGCCAGTGGTATGCTCCGTATGCCGAGTTGGCGGAGACACAGCAGGTGCGCAGGGGGCATATCGAACCGGGCGGCGAGCTGCGCCAGAATTTTACCTATCAGCACAGCGGTGCGCAGCACCAGTGGCTGCTCGACCTCGCACATACGAGCTATGGGCGCACGCGGCAGACGAGCGCAGTTATGGATATCTATGCGCCGGAGAATGCCGCGTCAGCGTATTACCAGAACCACGTGGGAGCCTATCGCGGCCTGCAGGTGCAGGAAAACTACCGGTCAGGCGACGACTGGAGCGCGCGCTGGTACTACCGGCAGGCGGAGGGACCGAAGGATGCCTTTTTGGCCTACAGCCTGCTCTCCTATACGATGAATACGGGCTACTACGATAATGGATTCGGCCTGCTGGGACAGGCGGGCGTGTTCGATACCGGGGCGGCGACAAATAACAGCGGTGAGGACGTGCGGCGCGAGCTGATAAACGGGTTCCGGCTGCACCAGCAGAGCGGTGTACATCGCTTCTATGGCGGTCTCGGCTGGCAGCATGCGTGCGTGCCACAGCAGCGGCTCACGGTGCTCTTCAACTACATGCGCAGCAGCGGCATCTACTACTCGTCGCTGCGCAACGTCGTGACGCCGGGTCACAACCGTCGCTCCGTGCTGCTGCGCTACCAGTGGCTGCTGGGCAGCCAGCAGGCCAGTATCGCCGCCGAGCGCTACAGTCTGCGCCACGCAGGCCCGGCCAGTGAGCGTTATCAGGGCTGGAACGTGAGCGCCACGTGGAGCTGGTCGTTCTGAGCGGGACGTCACGTCTGTTGGCGGCCCGGAGGGGCAGCGATGAGGCAGCGGAAGCTGCGACGGTGCCGGCCACGACGTCATGAATGCATAGCAAAATTTTAGGTGGCAACGCGCGCAGGTCAGGGTAACGCTTGTTTTCCCGCGGTTTTTATGCTATGATTGGTTACATATGGCATATTGCGCCGTGAGGCGGCCATTTATTTAGGCAAAATATAACAGGAGGTCATTCCAAACAATGAAAGTAACGGTAGAAAACGGCGAGAACCAGCAGGTCACCCTCACCATCGAAGTCGAAGCAGCAGAGGTCGAAAAGGCTATTAACCGCGCCTGCAAACGTCTCTCCAACCGTGTGAATATCCCGGGCTTCCGCAAGGGCAAGGCGCCGCGCAAAATCGTGGAGACGCATCTCGGCAAGGAGTATGTCCTGGACGATGCCTTTAATTACGATTTGGCACCGAAATCCCTCGATAAGGCTTTCGATGAGCAGAAAATCCAGCCGGTGACGCGCCCGGATATCGATGTCAAGACGCTCGAGGAGGGCAAGGACCTCGTCTTTACGGCGACGGTGACGCCGCGTCCGGAGGTCAAGCTCGGCGAGTACAAGGGCCTGAAAATCGAGAAAAAGGTCGACGCCGTGACGGACGATGATGTGGACAAGCAGCTGAAGTCCCTGCAGGAGCGCCAGGGCAAGCAGGTCGACGCCCCGGAGGGTGCGACGGTCGAGAACGGCGATTTCACGACGCTCGATTTCGAGGGCTTTGTGAACGGCGAGGCTTTCGAGGGCGGCAAGGGCAAGGATTATCCGCTGGAGATTGGCTCGGGCAGCTTCATCCCCGGTTTCGAGGAGCAGCTCGTCGGCATGAAGATTGGCGAGGAGCGCGAGGTCAACGTCACGTTCCCCGAGGAGTACCATGCGAAGGAGCTCGCGGGCAAGGCCGCTACGTTCAAATGCACGATTCACAGCATCAAGCGCAAAGAGCTGCCGGAGCTGAACGATGAGCTCGCCAAGAAGGTCAGCAAGTTCGAGACGCTGGATGAGCTGAAGGCTGACATCCGCAAGAACCTCGAGCAGAACGCGGAGCGCAAGGCGGAGAACGAGCAGCGCGCCGCCGCCATCGACACGGCGACGGACAACATCACGGTCGATATCCCGGACGTGATGGTCGAGAACCGCGTGTCGGCCATGATCCAGGAGATGGCCATGCGCCTCGAGTCGCAGGGCATGAAGATGGAGCAGTACTTGCAGTATGCGGGCACGGACATCGCCAAACTGCGTGAGCAGTATCGCGACACGGCGGCCAAGAACGTCAAGACGGACCTCATGCTCGAGGAGGTCGCCAAGGCCGAGAATATCAAGGTCGAGGACAAGGACCTGAACCTCGAGGTCGCAGGCATGGCTGCCCAGTACGGTGCTACGCCGCAGCAGGTCGCCAAGATTATCAAAGAGCAGGGTCGTGTCGGCGATCTCGCTGCCTCGGTGCTGCGCAAGAAGACGGCGCAGTTCATCATCGACAACATCGCCGAGTAATGACACCCTGATATAGGGGGAAACACCATAATGAGTTATGTACCTATGGTCGTAGAGCGGTCCAACCAGGGCGAGCGGGCGTATGATATTTACTCCCGCCTGCTCAAAGACCGCATCATCTTCCTGGGCGGTCCCATTGACGACGCCGTCGCCAATACGGTCGTGGCCCAGCTCCTGTTCCTGGAGTCGGAGGATCCGGACAAAGATATCTATCTGTATATCAACAGTCCGGGCGGTGTGGTGACGGCGGGGCTCGCCATCTACGATACCATGCAGTATATCAAGCCGGATGTGTCGACCATCTGCATCGGCCAGGCGGCCAGCATGGGCGCGCTGCTGCTCACGGCGGGCGCGAAGGGCAAGCGCTATGCGCTGCCGCTCGCCCGCATCATGATTCACCAGCCGCTCGGCGGGGCGCAGGGCCAGTCGACGGACATCCAGATTCAGGCGCGCGAAATCATGCGCATCCGCGAGGTCATCAACGACATCCTCACGACGACGACGGGCAAGGAACGCGAGCAGATTGTGGAGGACACGGAGCGCGACAACTTCATGACGGCCGACGAGGCGAAAGCCTACGGTCTCATCGATGAGGTCATCACGCGTCAGGCCGCTGCCGCCAGGAAGGGCAGCAAGAAAACGGAGAAGGCAGAGAAAGCTGACAAAGCCGACAAGACAGACAAAGGCTGAGAGGTGAGGTCATGCTGAAATTCGGCGATGAGAAAGGCCAGCTCAAGTGCTCTTTCTGCGGTAAAACGCAGGAACAGGTGCGCAAACTGGTGGCCGGGCCGGGCGTCTATATCTGCGACGAGTGCATCGAGCTCTGCAACGAGATTATCGAGGAAGAGTTCAGTGAAGATGTCGAAGTCGAACTGAAGGACGTGCCGAAACCGAAGGATATCCGCAAAATTTTGGATCAGTATGTCATCGGTCAGGATGAGGCGAAAAAGACGCTTTCCGTAGCGGTGTACAACCACTACAAGCGCATCAACAGCACGCAGCCCAAGGGCGATGAGGTCGAACTGCAAAAGTCTAACATCCTCATGCTCGGCCCCACGGGCAGCGGCAAGACGCTGCTCGCGCAGACGCTGGCGCGCATCCTCAACGTGCCGTTCGCCATCGCTGATGCCACGGCGCTGACCGAGGCCGGCTATGTGGGCGAGGACGTGGAGAATATCCTTTTAAAGCTCATCCAGGCCGCGGACTACGATGTGGACAAGGCCCAGCGCGGCATCATCTACATCGACGAAATCGACAAGATTTCCCGCAAGTCGGAGAATGTCTCCATCACGCGCGATGTCTCAGGCGAGGGTGTGCAGCAGGCACTGCTGAAAATCCTCGAGGGCACCGTGGCCTCTGTGCCGCCGCAGGGCGGTCGCAAGCATCCGCATCAGGAGCTCATCCAGATTGACACGACGAACATCCTGTTTATCTGCGGTGGCGCCTTTGACGGCATCGAAAAGACCATCGAGGCCCGCCTGGGCCAGAAACAGATGGGCTTTGGCGCGCCCATCAAGTCGCGTCAGCAGCGCAACATCGGTGAGACGCTGCGCAAGGTGCTGCCGGAGGACCTGTTGAAAACGGGCCTCATCCCGGAATTCATCGGCCGCCTGCCGGTGGTCGTGACGCTGGATGCGCTCGACGAGGACGCGCTGGTCAACATCCTGCGCGAGCCCAAGAACGCGCTCACGAAGCAGTATGCCAAGCTCCTCGAAATGGACGGCGTGCAGCTGACGTTTGACGAGGAGGCGCTCCGCGCCATCGCCAAGGAGGCACTGAAGCGCAAGACGGGCGCGCGCGGCCTGCGGTCTATCATCGAGGGCCTCATGCGCAACGTCATGTACGAGGTGCCATCGCTGGACGGCGTGACGCAGTGCCACATCACGAAAGATGCGGTGCTGGCCAAGAAGGAACCAATCCTGACCTATGCGAAAAAAGCCAAGGATGCGAAGGAAGAATCCGCCTGAGCTGATTTCAGGGTTATGACAAGGCGCTGCCTAGGCAGCGCCTTTTGTCGCAACAGGAACCAGACAGGCTTGTAGATAAAGAAGGAGGGGAAAGCCATGGCTGAAGACCTGCGCACATTGCCACTGCTGCCGCTGCGCGGTGTGGTAGTATTCCCTTATATGATGGTAAATCTCGACGTGGGGCGCGACCGCTCCGTCGCGGCTATCGAGGCCGTGCTGGACACCGAGGAGCGCGAGCTCGTGGTGGCCGCGCAGCGCGACGAGGAAAAGGATGACCCGACGGCCGCGGACCTCTACGATGTGGGCACACTCGTGACCGTGCGTCAGGCGGCGAAGCTGCCGGATGGCACGATGCGCGTGCTCGTGGAGGGCCTGGAACGCTGCCGCATCCTCGGCGGCACAGCGCGCGAGGATTATCTCGAGGTCGAGACGCTCATCTGCCCCGATGTCGAGGACAAATCCCAGCGTGCCGAGGCGCTCATGCACGGCATCGTGGACAAGTTCGAGCGCTGGGTCAAGCTGACGAAGAAGATGCCGCCGGAGGCTATGGTCTCCGTGGCCATCCTCGACGATGCGGGCCGGCTCGCCGACCTCATCATCAGCCATTTGAATTTGCGTTTCAGTGAAAAGCAGCATTTCCTCAGCTGCATCGACCTGCAGGATAGGCTCGTGGCGCTCTACGACCAGATGACGCGCGAGCTGCAGCTGCTGCGCCTCGAGCGCGAAATCGATAAAAAGGCCACGCATAAGATGGAAAAGACGCAGAAAGAGTACTATCTGCGCACGAAAATTCAGACCATCCGCGAGGAACTGGGCGATGACAACAGCCCGGACGCCGTGGCGGAGGACTACCTGAAGCAGTTGCAGGACGGGGACTACCCTGATGAGGTGCAGGAGGCGGTCACGCGTGAGGTGCACCGTCTGCAGAGCGCGTCGCGCCAGAGCGCTGACGCCGAGGTCAGCCGCACGTATATCGAGTGGCTGCTCGAGCTGCCGTGGCGCAAGAGCACGCAGGACGTGCTCAATGTGACGCAGGCCAAGAAAATCCTCGACAAGGAGCACTACGGCCTCGACAAGGTCAAGGACCGTATCCTCGATTTCCTTGCCGTGCGCCAGCTCGCGCCGGACAAGAAATCGCCTATCCTCTGCCTCGTGGGCCCGCCGGGCGTCGGCAAGACGTCACTCGCGACCTCCATCGCGCAGGCCATGGGGCGCAAATTCGTGCGCGCCTCGCTCGGCGGCGTGGGGGATGAGACGGAGCTCCGGGGTCATCGTCGCACGTACGTGGGCTCGCTGCCGGGCCGCATCATCACGGCGCTGCGCGACGCAGGCGTGAACAATCCCGTGTTTCTGCTCGATGAAATCGACAAAATGGGCTCGTCCTATCGCGGTGATGCGACGTCGGCCATGTTGGAAATCCTCGACCCCGAGCAGAACCAGACGTTCCGCGACCACTACCTCGACGTGCCGTTTGACCTCTCGCAGGTGCTCTGGGTCGTGACCGCGAACAACCTCGGCAATATCCCGGGGCCGCTCAGAGACCGCATGGAGATTATCGAGCTCTCCAGCTACACGGAGTACGAAAAGGTGGAAATCGCCAAACGCCACCTTGTGTGCCGCCAGCGCGAACAGAACGGGCTCAAGGCGGCGGATATCCGTATCGCGCCGGGCGTGTTCCCCGTCATCATCCAGGAATACACGCGCGAGGCGGGCGTGCGCGAGCTCGAGCGCCTCATCGGCAAACTCTGCCGCAAGGCGGCGCGCCGTATCGTCGAGGGCGCCGAGGTGCCTATCCGCGTGACGAAAAAGAATCTCACGGACTTCCTCGGCAAGGTGAAGTATCTCGACACGCATGCGGACAAACAGCCCGAGGTCGGCCTCGTCACGGGCATGGCCTGGACGGAGGTCGGCGGCACCATCCTGCCCGTCGAGGCCACGGTGCTGCCCGGCAAGGGCAAGCTCATCCTCACGGGCCAGCTCGGCGATGTCATGCAGGAGTCAGCCCAGGCCGGTATGAGCTACGTGCGCAGCCGGGCCAAGGAGCTGCAGCTGCCGGATGATTTCTACGAGAAAGAGGACATCCACATTCACCTGCCCGAGGGCGCCATCCCCAAGGACGGCCCCTCGGCCGGCATCACGATGGCCACGTGCATGATTTCGGCGCTCACGCAGCGCAAAGTGCGCAGCGACGTCGCCATGACGGGCGAAATCACCCTGCGTGGCACTGTCCTGCCCATCGGCGGCCTGAAGGAAAAAGTCCTTGCGGCCTACCGCGAGGGCATGAAGACCATCATCCTGCCCGAGAAAAACGAGCGCGACATCGAAGAAATCCCCGCCCCCGTCCGCGCGAAGCTGACCTTCAAGCCCGTGAAAACCATGGACGAAGTCCTGCGCATCGCGCTGATTTGAGGCAGTGTGGAGATTTTTTAGTAGTGTGAATTTTGATGCGTAATAAAATAGGCAGACGTTATGCCAATCAGCGTAACGCCTGCCATTTATTTTGTAGAAAATCTCGTTCTAAAAATCCGTTTGTTTTATTGCAATATACAACACACTGTGCTATGGTAGTAGACAGTGATGAATAAAACTTGTAGACTTATGACCAGCGGCTAACAGTCAAGGCAAGCCAGGCCCTCTTGTTTTTCATCACGTAAATAGGTAAAATAGAGAGGAAAAGGAATATGCCCTATACTATCAAAGCTTGGGAAGACCTGACCATACAGGATGATTTCATGTTCAAGGCGGTCATGCAGGACAAGCAGTTGTGCAAAGGTGTGCTAGAGGCCATCCTGAACCAGCCAATCCGTGACATTCGCTATTTGGCGGAGGAGCTGTCGCTCAAGGCAGGCTATACGAGCCGGGGCGTGCGGCTCGATGTATACGTGGAGGACGAAGCACATACCATCTACGATGTGGAGATGCAGGTGCGCAACGAGGAAGGGGACGCCCTGCCACAACGCCTACGCTACTACCAGTCGCAGATAGACGCGCAGATACTGGCGCAGGGACGCGACTTTGCCGAGCTACGGCAGACACTCGTTATCTTTATCTGCCCGTTTGACCCATTTGGTAGGGGCTGGCATCTGTATTGGTTCGAGAATACCTGCCGCCGTGATGCGGAGTTGCATTTGGAGGATGGCGCAGTCAAAATAGTCTTGAACACGCACGGCACTGGTGACGGCATCTCGCCACAGTTGCAGGCGTTTATGGACTACGTGAACAGCGGCATCATCGGCGCCAATCCGTTGATCCGGGCGATGGACGAGCGAGTACACGCGGTCAAGCGTGACGAAAATGAGAGGATGAGCTATATGACATACGAACTGCACTTGCGCGATGCGCGTAAAGCTGGCCGGGAAGAAGGCAAAGCAGAAGGGTTGGTCGAGGGCGAAGCGCGCGGCGAGGTGAAAGGACGCATGCAAAACTTGTTGGAAAATATTCGCTCACTGATGCAATCCCTGCCTTGCGAAGCGTCTAAGGCGATGGATTTGCTGAATGTACCTGCGGCAGATAGGAAGGCTATCTTGGCGCAACTCTGACATCCAATCTGTTTGTGCGGGCGCTGGACGAGCAGATGGCCTGTTGGTGACAGGCAGATACAGTGCGAGACTAATGATATAGATATAGTGGGCGTGTAGTGTCCGCTGGTAAAATGGGGTTCCATCTATGTAAGGTGGTTCCTTGACGGGGCCGCCTTTTCGTGTGCAAAAGGTAGCCTGTGCTGGGAATACCCTTGTAGTTGGATGATTTTACTATAGGCTTTTATAAATTTATGGTATCAGGCAGGAATATCTAGTATAAATGGAGAATATTAAAATTTGTGTAGTATATGCAGCATGAATAGCTATGTAACGCATTATATCAAGGCAAACGCGCAGCTGTCGGGATACAGCCATATGGCTGAGTGTAGTGAGTGTAGGAGGAATTGTACGCAGGACGCGAGGCAGTGAGAATGGAACAGGGACGAGTCAAACAGATTATATTAGAAGCTGACCTAAATGGCATGTCGTATGGAACCTTAAAAGAGAAACTGGGCATTACCATACATGCTGCCAAAGTGTTGGTTGCGGAATCGATGCATATTGTCGACCTGGATGGCAGGTTGGTCCACCAAGACGCCTTTATAGATTGGGAAGATGGCGCTGACCTGTTGGAGGGCATCCTTAGTAAGTTGATGCAAAAGAATGACGGATATGTTTCCTCCAAGCAACTCTATGAGTATGCGAAAGTGGAAATGGGGATGTTCCTTAATGACAATGACGTAAACGAGGAACGTCTCGTTTATGATATAGCGCAGCACCTGTTCGACAAGGTGGGCTATCATGGCAGGCATTACAGATTTTTTAGCAAGTCGCATATCTCAAGTTTGGAGAATAACATCACTTCGAATCTTGATGTTTACAGAAAATATGCCGAGGATCAGGGCGGCGTGTTCACGTTCTCCGCACTGGAAAATTATCTTGACAGTATTTGCTTGGGAACAGGAAATCTACGCATGCAGATGCGTGTCCCCAATGAGCCCATCTTTTTTTACTATGAGAGCGGCACATTCATGTATGCAGATAGCATGCATATAAATCTTGCTTGGATACATACTATCAAAGAGGCTTTGGGAGCATTGTTGGCAGAGGTCGGTGGTCATATTATTTTGCGTAAACTGCCGCCTGCATGGTTGGAGCAGCTTCCTGCGTTACCAGGCGGTAGGCTGTGGACACCACTATTATTGCAGAGCGTCTTGCGCTGCTATAGCCAACAGTTGAACGCACGAACTATCCCCGCGTTGAATGGCCAAAATCTGGATACGCTTCATGCCATGTTAGTTACAGGCGACAGCATGATTCAGGACTTTGGTGATGTGGTGGTAACGTGGTTGCTGGATAACGCAATCGAACAGCGCAATTTTGAGGCGGAGGAGCTACGCAGCAAACTCGCGGAGGCGGGCATTGTTCAAGGCAATGAGCTAATTTATAACATGCCCAAAGCACTTAAACAGGATGGAAGATTCGCCTGGGATGCCAGCGGGACGCATGTCAGCATTAAAATCAAGTAATATACAACCTAAAATCGTACCTCAAGCCGGGAGACTATGGTCGAGGTCATGCTTTGGGAATTACATCAGTTAGAAGGAGCAAGTGCAGCCTTGTATGGATATGAGTGGACAAATGAATATGGCGTTTATCGGCTGACGATTAATGTTAGGATACATAAGGAAATCCGGCCAGTATTTCATGAGGAACTGGATTTCTTTGGTATGGACGCGTATTGGGATTATCCGAAGAATACAGACGCGCCGTTGCTTTGGGCTGAAGGCGTGCGTCGCTATGTCTTGAACGGTAAGCCAGTAGCCGAGGCGCAGGGCGGTGGTTTTTATACGAAACCTACGATTAAACTTTTGACGGAAGAGCGACTCAAGCTTCAGCCAGTGGATGTAGACAGACTATACGAAATAAATCGTTCCTTGATGACGAACCTTGAACAAAAAGCGGTTAATTTTATTCAGGAGCAGCATGCTAAATACCAGCAGCAGGGATTTTCCTTTGTCTGTGCTTTCTCTGGTGGTAAGGACTCACTTGTGTTGCTAGACCTAATGGCAAAAGCCCTCGCCCCCAGTGATTTTTACGTCGTTTTCAGCAATACAGGCATGGAATTGTCAGATACATTGAAGGCTGTAGAAAAGGCGAAGGCACACTGGCCACAATTACGGTTTGAAGAAGCAAAGTGCCATATGGAGCCAGAGGAGACTTGGGATGAGTTTGGGCCTCCAGGCAGACGTATGCGCTGGTGTTGCACCGTACATAAATCTGTTCCGACGATACTTAAGCTAAGAGCTTTGACTAAAAATTATAATGCAAAAGCGGTTGTTTTTGATGGAGTTCGTGCAGAAGAAAGTACACGTAGAGCCAAATATGATGATGTGAGTATTGGCGCAAAAAACATAAGTCAGATTAACGCCAGTCCTATTCATAAATGGAACACAGCGGAAGTATATTGTCATTTGTTACGTAAAGGTCTTCTATTTAATGACGCTTATCGCATGGGACTTTTTCGCGTTGGTTGTATGGTTTGTCCGATGTCATCGAATTGGTGGGACGGCATTGCTAATCATTACTACGAGAATGAAATGCGACCTCTATTGAATAAAGTTGAGCAATATGCAAAAAGGACAAAAATAAAATCTGAAGTTGCCAAGTATATTGAAAATGGTGGCTGGAAAGCTCGCATGGGAGGCCGTGGGCTTCCTAATGGCGGAAATAGAGTCAAGGAACAAATCAAGAATAATGCAATAATTTTTTCTATAGAAGGCATGAAGCAATCGTGGAATGATGTTTCGCCGCTATTAGGGACAATTGTTGAACAGAGCGGAGATACAGGTGTACAAAAAATAGGTAATATAACTTTCTCCTATGCTATTAAAACGTTTAACAGTCGAACTGAAGTTTCATATACGCCATTTTCCTTGATGGATAGATTTGTTATTAGTCATTTAAGAGGCATAGCCTATAAAGTAGCTTATTGTGATGGATGCAAAGCCTGTATGGTTCAGTGCCCAACTGGAGCATTCACCATACAGGAAAATGGTAAAATATTAATACGTGAATCTACGTGCGTACACTGTTACAATTGCTTAACATTTTCTGCAAAAAGTTGTATGCTTGCGCACTCATTAAGTATTACAGGAGGAGCAGATTCTATGAATATGAAGGGAATGAATCCATACCAACATTTTGGGTTTAGGCAGGCATGGCTTGAACATTATATGAGCGACGGTATTTCATGTTTTTCAATGGGGGTCCTTGGTAACAGGCAATACGAAGGATTAAAGGCGTGGTTGAAAGAGAGTGGGCTATTAGCTATCAATAAAGACAAGAGTATGGTAACAACTGTACTATTTGAAAAGATAGTACCACTTGGGGCATATAATCCGTTTACATGGGCAATAATTTGGGCTAATCTTTGCTATAATTCTGTTATTTCACGTTGGTATTGCCTTAATTCAGAGGTCGGATCAACATATGAAAAAGGCGACCTTGTAGTTATGATTGGTGAAAGTTATTCTAAATCAACAAGGGAAAATGCCATTACGGCCTTAGCAGAGACGCTTCGTATGTCGCCTATCGGTGCGTATTTAAAGCAGGGGATACCCATCGAACTGACTAGTAATACGTATTCCTATATTCGTGAGGGGTGGGACTATCCTCATGCTGTAGCGCTCTTGTATGCGCTGTATCTTTATGCTGAGCATGTGGGTAAGAAGTCTTTTACCTTTACGGAACTCGCCAACGCGCATAACAATCCAGACGCGCAGGGCGTTTCGCCGCATGATATTTATGGCATCGATTTGAAGACCTTCCGTGAGCAGGTCCAGGGGCTGGCAGTGAGCTACCCCAACTATATACGGGTTTCCTTTATCGGCAATCTTGACAATATTATCCTTGAAGATTATTCCAGCAATGACATTATAGATTTAGCACAGGAAGACTAACGGAGGCGCAAAGCCATGTTGAGTAAAAAGTATAGTGATTACCTTGAAATAAGCCCGACGTTCGAATCCGTGGTCGACATTGGCTCCGATAGTCGTAACAAGAACCTGTGGCGTGAATATATTGTCGGCGACGATATGGAGAACCTGATGGAGGCTCTCTGTCAATCGCTGAACCATGAAGGCGTGGACCGTGAGGGGAACGACCTGCGGCGCTCCTTTTGGGTGCATGGTACCTATGGTACAGGCAAGAGCTATGCTGCGATTCTGGTCAAGCATTTGCTTGAAGATGCCCCGTCCGTTATCGATGAGTATCTGTCTACAAATAGCCGCCTTTCAGCTTATCGCAATCGTTTTATGAAATGCCGGAACAAGGGCGGAGACTTCCTGGTTATTTGGAAAACCGGCTGCACGGGTCTGCTCAATGGTAACGCTATCCTAATGGAGGCAGAAAATGCAATCCGTGAAGCGCTGGCAGCGAAATTCGGCGACCAGGCGGATTATGCGGATGCTTCGTTGGCAGATGCGGTCAAGACGCAGGTGCACAGCCCACTCTATAATTGGGAACATATCCTTGAAACGACCCTGCTGGGCAATGATTATGCCACGGTGGAGGAATTGCAGGAGGCTATTGATGCCGGTGACCTCAAGGCTTTGCAGAGAACCGCGGAGGTTATCCGTAAAAATAATTGGGGACTGGTGGATAGTCTCGCGACGTTCGAGAAATGGGTCAGCGCGGTTATCGAAAATAACCACTTGGATAAATCTGGCATCTTCTTCATCTGGGATGAGTTCACGGAATATATCATTCACAGTGAGAATATTACCATCCTGCAGCAGTTATCCGAATTTTCCAAGGTTAAGCCGCTTTATTGGATGTTTATTGTTCATAAGTCTCAGGAAATGATTCAGAACCTGACGAACGACCGCTATCAGCTGATAACGCATCGTTTTCATCAGGTAGAGTTCCATGTCAGCGCCGATGCGGCTTATGATTTGATTGCAGGCTCTATATCCATTCGTAATGGCATGACGGACCATTGGGATGAAGCACGCAAGGCGGTGGTTAAGAATATTCATCCTTTCCTGCCTGACATCGACCCCTTGGATGGGAAAATCACGGCGCAGATAGAACATCTATGTCCGATGCATCCCATGACCATCAAACTGCTTTCCCGCGTTGCGGAGAACTATGCGGCGTCTCAACGTACTATGTTCCGTTTCATGAAGGACCAGGCGACGGCAGACCTTGGCTTTGTCGGTTACATCAACAAGTATGGGCCGGATGACCAGGCAGATTGGCTTACGCCGGACTGGTTATGGGATTATTTTTTCACCCGCGAGAGTGATTTTTCGGACAAGGAAACGAAGGTACCGGAGTATATTCGCCATTTCGAGGAGAGCAAGAATCTGGTGGAGGGCGATGAGAATGCCTATCGTGTCTTTAAGACGGCACTGCTCTTGATGGCTTTGATGTCATCTACTAAGGGATTTTTCATCGGGAAGAAGACCAGTGACGGCATTTCGGCAACGGAGGAATGTCTTGATAACTGCCTGGCCGGCGTCATGAAGAAGGAACATGTGCATGACCTGCTCGTATCCATGCAGGACAGTAAAATCCTCGTCTTGGAAAAAGATGCGCGTGGTAACGTACGCTTACAACTTCCCTTTAATACTGCGTCCGGCACCGAATTTGAGGCGCATTTAGCGAGCAACGACAAAAAGTATAGCCGCTATATGATGTTCTCCAAAGACGGGGCCTTTGCCAAGGAATTTGAGAAACGCGCCATGGATGAAAATGACGCTGTAAGCAGGCGGATGAGGGTTGCTGTTTGCTGTGCGGAGACGAACTCTATCAATGCGCGCCTGGCAGAGGTAAGGAAGGAGCTGGAACGGTATCCGTACAAGTTGGGCCTGCTTTTGGTTGCCGTTAATAGTGACGCGCAGGCGGTCGCCATTCAGTCGACGTTACAACAAAAGGCAGTTGCAGCACAAGAACCACGGCTTACAATTGCACTGATTAAAGAAGCCTTTACTGATAAAAAGAGAAAAGCTTGGCTGACTGCTATCACCAAGCAGGAGATGGCAAGCGTGTCGGGGCATACCGGCTCGGCCAATGAATACACCATGGAAGCCAACAAAATTTTGGTAACCTGGGTTGGCAGTGCGGTTAGTGGCAGTAAGATGATTGCCTATAACGGTAGTCAGGTATGGAACAATCAATATGGCATGGCTCAATTGCGCAAAACTATCCGCACAGGTGTGTTGGACGTTATTTTCCCATATGCTCCGGAAAACATTATTGTTACCAATACTGCGTACAAACCCTGCAACGAAGGCGCGCCCCTTGCTGGTGTCCAGCGTAATAGCAAAAATGCTCAGGTCAAAAACGTATTAAATGCGCTGCAGACCGTAGGGATGCTAGATCTGGCGACAATAGATGCTATGACTGGTGCACAGGGAAGTAAAGCGGTCAACAGTGTAGCTGAGCTGGCTAAACTGATAAAAGGGGAAATGGAATCAGGCTACAGAGTAAATCTTGGCGATTTGTGGACTACTCTACAGAAGGCTCCCTATGGATATTATGATACAATCGCCTGTGGCGTTTTGCTCGGGTATGTTTTCTCTTGTTATAAAAATAACAAATTTACTTGGACGGATAGCGCACAGTCGCCACAAATTCTTACCGAAACGACCATAGGCAAGATGGTCGTTGACATATGTAAAGGCAGAATGACGACGGACTATCTATCCGCTGGCTCTATCACCTGGCAGAACTTCAGCCCCTACCTGGAGAAGATTTTCAACCTTACCGTAGCGCAGCTCGCTGAGCAGACAACTGGATATCATAATACGCGTGAAGCAGTTACTAAAAGTGGTGCTCCTTTCTGGGTTTTGAAATACCTGCCTGCCGAGTCATGGACAAGCGAAGATTTGCGCAGTGTTGCAGAAAATGTTATTGATAACATTCAGGTCTTTATTACCCAAGAGGGTGATATTGAGACGGCTATGAGCAATGTGTTGCAACTGATGAAAGGCAAAGGAAAAATCCGCCTTGTCCTTGCTCAAGCTTTTCAGGATAAAAACACCATGGCGGCAGCCTTCAGGACATTCCTTTTCAGTGTTTCGCCAGATTTGCAGGATATCGCTACCCGACTGAGCGTTCAGCCGGAGGAACTGAGCGATAAACTACATTCGGTAATGCAGGGAGCAATCTATACCTGGACAGAGGAACAAGTCAAAGATAAGCTGTTTGATATTGTAGGCGATTACAAATATCTGGAAGCAATTGGACATGTACAGAAAAAGGCTTATCATAGTCTGGAAGCGGCGCAAAGGGACCTTGCCAATCTGTTCAAATATTTGCGTATTCCCATGGCTGCCATTGAGCAGTTGCAACTTGCCTGGTATCCGACGCTGAAAGTCTTGTACAAGGTGTCGCAAGGGCGCGCGGCGTATTTAACGTCAGAGGAAAGAGAGTCTGACATATCCGTGCTTGAAGAGTATGGGACATATGCCAAGGACTGCCTGGAGGATGGCAAGTCCGTACTCAGCGATATTCTAGCCAAGAGACAGATTGAATGCACTTCGGATGAGCTTGGCACCATATATAGCGGCTTGAAGGATATGCGTTGCGATGCAACGCTTACGCAATTCGATAAAGAACTAAAGATGCAAGTGGGCAAAATTAAATATGCCCGCAATAAGGTAACGCTTAAAGAAATATGGAAATCGCAGACAGGCATTGATTCCGTAAGAGAATGGTGTAATACCTTTGAAGTGCCATTGCTGTGGATTATTCCGCCTGAATTGCAAAAGCCTTTATCTACGTTGCTTGAGGTGCAAAACGAAAATCTCGTAGCGGATAGTTTGGTGGTTAACGCAATACAAGCGCTGCGTAATATAGATAGTTCTATATTAAACGACAGAGACAAAATTGAGACGGCGTTCCTGGCTACGGTAGGCAGTGAATATTTGGATATTTGGCATGATAAGCATGATGCTATTATTGCCACCGCTAAAATGAAGCTTGGCAGTGATATGAGCAAATGGAACGTTTCTGGCCTAAGAACGTTGCAGAGCTTACTTAAGCAGGCAATGCAGGAAAAAGCCAAGCGGGAGAAACTGGCCGAGACGAAAAACAATATACGCGATATGCAAGCGGATATGCTGAAGGAACGCGTGGCAGCCTTCCTTGATGCACACCCAGAGTATTGTGATGACTTTGTCGAATAATGGAAGGGGAAGACAAAATGACAATACAGGAAGTTGTGTCAAAGCTGCAGAAGGAACAGCAGAATGCTGTCGCTTCCCGTTTCCCCTGCCGCGCCATCATGGTAAAAAATATACCCGAGTATTGTGAGCTTATTTCAGAACTAAAAAAAATAAGTGATATTAGTTTCGTTCCTATGTCGGACTTGTTTGCCAATACTGATATCATGCCTAGGTATGAAAATTTGAAGGCTGCAAAATTTCAAGATAAATGGCTCATACTCACTGGTGTTAGTGAATATCTGCGCTTGTTTGCCCAAAATGAGATTTCAGACCGCCGTTTTGCTACCCTTTGGGCTTATCAGGCCCCTGCAAGCAGTACGGGCAGGATTATTATCCCGTTATGGGGCTGTGAAGCCAAATGGTTTGATAAAGCCATGAACCTCACAGGCGATTTGAGACAGGAGGATTTCTTCTTTGATTGCTCCGCTCCCGAGTCAGAAGAACAGAAATTAAGCCTACTTGTTTTTTCTGGAAAGTTCGATAAGTACATATCGAGTCTGGAAGCTGTGTATGACGATTTGAAAAAAGGTCTGCAAGCGTGGTTCGAATATTGGCTCAATCCGGCACCGAATAAAACGGACTTTGTACTAATCACCAAACGTGCAAATTGTGTGGATACGACGGACGGTAATATTTCTATCAATGTGATTGATAATATGTTGGCCTTTATTAAGGAACATCTACACGGAGCAGATGTTTTAACATCAGAGAACTGTCCCAGCAATTTGCAAAGTGTTCTGTTTGACTATAACCTTAAACATGGGCGCGAGAATTTGGATGCGGCATTGTTAGGCATTCTGAACGTTTCGTCATTTAATGGTGCTGATGTCATGGCGAAGTGGGAAAATATACCCGATAGCCACAAACAAGCCGTCTACTTATGGCTTGAGTTACATCCGAATTCCACGTATTTATGCCATTGCTTTGCCTGTGTAGCTAGCTTAGCGGATATTCCTAAAACAATAATGTTGGAGATTTTTAAGGTCGGGTATGACAAGCCAGAATGGGTCAGCGAGTACAAAACGCTAGCTAAGGTCATGGGACTAAAGCCGGGACCAAGATTTTTTAAGGAACTGGATACTATCCCTGATTATGAAAACAGACTTGAGTTCATGCAAGGAAAGGAACGTGGGGAGCGTGTCTACTTGTTAAGAATGGTGGGCAAGTGGATGCGGTCTGATTACACGCAGGTGTTGTCTTGTGAAAAATTGGCAGCTGTCTATCCAGAACTCTATTATTATCTTCGTGATAAAGATGTGGGCCTGGATGATGATATCAAGCTCTACATGGAGCGATATAAATCATATAAGCTGGCCAATATTTTACCGGAAGATGAGTCAGCATATTTCAGTGGAATTGATACGGATACTTATGAAATGCGGTATGCCATTTTATCCGATTATATTGACGCGGATACCGCAATCTTGTGGGTGGATGCGCTAGGCGTTGAATGGCTCCCGTTATTGCGATGGGGGATCACTAGAAATTGTGATGTTACGGTAAAATGCATAACTATAGGGCAGGCTAACCTGCCCACGGAGACTAAATACAATGATCAGTGGAGTGTTATGGGGGTCCCATATGAAAAAGTTGACAAGCTTGATAAACTGGCGCATAGGGGCGTAGTAGATGAACCGGATTATTATACTTGCATCGAAGAACAGCTAGAGTTCGTTTCATCTGTTTATGAGGAAGTCTCTAAAATGATGGAGAGGTATCACAGGGTTATTGTTACAGGTGACCATGGTACTAGCCGCTTAGCTGCGAGATTTTTCCATAAGCGTGACGGTTTTGATGTTGACCGAGACGTGAAGGTATATAGTCACGGAAGATATTGCGAATGGAAACAGACTGGACAGCTACCTTTGGCCACGATGAGTATTGCCAAGGCGAATGACGGTAAGCAATATGCTGTTTTTACTAATTATGATCATTTCACGCAGTCTGGTTTTGCCGCGGGGGCGGACGATGAAAATGCTATATATGGAGAGGTTCACGGTGGCGCTTCACCTGAGGAAATGCTGGTGCCCATTCTTGTATTGGACAGCAATAAAAAAATACCTTTAACCGCAAATTGGGAAAAGCCTACGGTGAAAATCTCAAGAAAAAAAGTTCAGCTCTGTGTACGCTTCAGCAAACCGGTTAGTAGTTTGCAGGTCAGGTTGGCAGGCATAGATGGAGTGGTAAATCATACTGAAGACAATACGCGATGGGTTGCGGAGTTCTCGGGGATAACCCCCGGTACATATTCGCCACAGATGTTCGCAAACAATATGATTGTTTCAGTATCAGACGTGACCATCAAGCCAGCACTAGGCGGCGGGGAGGGAGATTTGCCGTGAGGAAAAAACTATGCTGTGAGTGCGGGAAAAAACTTACCAAGGATGAAGTAGCCTTGGCGCAGAAACTGATTGATGTTGACACAGAAGAATTTTACTGTATTCAATGCATGGCTGAATATTTTGGCTGTGAGGTGGACGACCTGAAAATTAAGATTAGCGAATTCAAGGAGCAGGGTTGTACGCTATTTTTATAAGGGAGAGCCTTTATGGAAGAAGATAAACTGAGAGATGTATTTGCTGACATGGTAGTGCTGAAAAGCCCGCAGCGTGCAGGCTTTTTTAAGGACCTTAGGCTGCCATCTTTCATGCGCGACTGGATTGTCATGAAGTTTTCCGATGATGCTGGAGAGATAGATACTGAGAGAGTGCAAAATTATCTTAAGCGGTATGTGCCAAACAAAGATGACTTTGAATACATAAAATTCCAGCTGACGAATGGGGAAAATGTGACCATATTGGCGCGGATACGTGTTTCAGTAGATATTAAGAGTGGTAACACGAAATTCGATATGCCAGATTTTGGTGATGCGAAGTCAGGTGCCGGCGGTGTTATTGAAAAACGCGTAATAGAGAAATGGCAGGATACGTTGCTCAAGGAAAGCGAAAACTGGGGCATCATTGAGCTTACCTGGATGCAGGATTTCTCCAAGAAAAATGCAACAGGCTTCATTGAGATGACAGACTATAAACCATTTTGTCCTTATATTGTTGACCTTGAGGAATATAAAGAAGGCCGACGCAGTTTTACAACAGATGAGTGGCTTAATGTGCTGATTTCTGCTGCAGATTATAATTACCGCGGATTTGCCAGTAGCGAGCAAAGGCTCACCTTTTTGCAGCGCCTGCTTCCGTTCGTGGAGAAGAACCTAAACATAATTGAGCTTGCCCCTCCGGGAACAGGTAAATCGTATCTATTCGGACAGATAAGCCGTTTTGGCTGGCTGGTTTCCGGTAAGTCCACGAGAGCTCAGCTGATTTATAACAAGACAAGTAAAAGGGAAGGCGTTGTAGCCTATAAGGACTATGTGGCACTGGATGAAATCCGCGAAGCGGATTATATGAAGGATGCGGAAATGCATTCGTCGCTACAGCAGATTATGGAAAATGGGAGCTTTAAAGCAGATGATGGACATCTGGTCAATGTAGATGCGGCCATCGTGTTTTTAGGCAATATTACCGGTAGCAACATGAATGAGCACGCGTACATGTTTGAGGAACTTCCAGCACCCTTCCACAGGGCGCCTTTTCTGGACCGCTTGCATGGATTCATCAAGGGCTGGGAACTGCCGCGAATGAATGATGATATGAAGGCAAATGGCTGGGCACTTAATTCTGAATATTTCTCATCAATTCTGCATGAGTTGAGAAATACACCGTCTTATCGGAATATTGTTGAGGAACTGCTGGCGATTCCACCGAAGGCTGACACCAGGGACACAGAGGCCATCAGGAAAGTTTGTACGGCATTTATGAAGCTGATTTTTCCGCATGTGGAAAGTGCGGAGGATATTAGTACTGAAGACTTCGACCAATACTGTTTACAGCCAGCAAGAGCGATGCGTAGCATCATACGTGAGCAGATGGGACTGGTTGACACTAAAGAAGCGGGTAAGACCATTCCGGATATTTCTACACGTGGCCTTGCCAAGTAAGGATACATTATGAAACGATGGATTTATGCTGACAATGCAGCGACAACAAAACTGGATGTAGATGCATTTGCGGCGATGGAGCCATTTTTGATAGAGCAGTATGGCAACGCGTCACAACCCTATGCTTTTTCGCGGTTAGTGAAGAAATGTATTGTTGAGGCGCGTGAAATTATTGCCACATGTATTGGTGCGGAGCCTGATGAAATCTACTTCACGTCGGGTGGCTCGGAGAGCGATAACTGGGTGATTAAAGAGGCAGCCTTTTCTGATGGATTCAAGCGTACTACGATTACATCCCAGATTGAGCACCATGCGGTGCTTAATGCCTGTGCTGCTATAGGGCGCCTTGGGTATCCAGTAGCATATCTGCCAGTTTCTGATGAGGGTGTCGTACAACCGGAATATCTGGCACAGCATATTGATAACAATACGAGACTTGTCTCTGTCATGTTGGCCAACAATGAAATTGGGACCATAGAACCAGTGGAAGAGTTGGCTAAGATTGCACATGCGCATGGTGCACTTTTTCATACAGATGCGGTGCAGGCGGTTGGCCATATTCCTGTTGACGTAAAAACGTTGGGGGTAGATATGTTGTCTGCTTCTGCCCATAAATTTAATGGTATGAAGGGGAGTGGCTTTCTTTATGTTCGGAAGGGCGTAGAGCTTTGCTCCTTGGTAGACGGAGGAGCGCAGGAGTATGGCAAACGTGCCGGCACAGAAAATGTGGCGGCCATTGTGGCGATGGCCATTGCATTGCGGAAAAATTGCAAGCGTATGGAAGCAATAACACGAAGGCTTCATCGATTGGAGCAGGTTGTTCTGAAAAGGCTATCGTCTTCCGGCATTGATTACAGAAGAAACGGTAGCAGTAATTGTCTTCCAGGCAATATAAATCTTTCCTTTAGAGGTGTTGCTGGCGAAATGCTGCTGCACCGACTGGATCTGAAAGGCATTTGCATTTCAACGGGGTCCGCATGCGATTCGGTAAACACTCGTGTCTCCCATGTTATTGAGGCTATTCGTGTGCCAAGTGAATATGCTAAGGGTACGATTCGCATTTCTTTTGGCGCAGATAATACTGAGGAAGACGCGGAGGCCATTGCAAATGCGCTAATAAGTATAATCCAAAAGTAGCATAATTACGTAAAGCGACAAAGTTTATAGGAAACAAGGTGAGATTATGGAGTCTAAGGAAGTTATCATCACGCAGGCGAAGTATATTGCCTCGGCGGTGAAGCGGGAGCAGTATCCGGAGCAGGCACTGCCGGAGGTCGTGTTTATGGGGCGGTCGAATGTGGGGAAGTCGTCGCTCATCAACTCGCTCACACGCGTGAAAGGGCTGGCGCGGGTGTCGGCGCAGCCCGGCAAGACGCAGACGATTAATTTCTACGAGCTCGGGGCAAAGCTGCCGGACGAGACGGAGCGGCGTGCGTTTTATCTCGTCGATTTGCCGGGTTATGGCTATGCGAAGACGGGGCGGGAGCGGCGCGCCACGTGGTCGAAGTTTATCCAGGAGTATCTGCTCACGTCGCAGCAGCTGCGCTTCGTCTGCCAGCTCATCGATTGCCGCCACGACCCCATGCCGGCGGATGTAGAGATGTTCCACTGGCTCGTCGAGCATGGCCTGCCCGTGCTCATCATCGCGACGAAGGCGGATAAGCTGGGCAAGCAGGCCGTGCAAAAACAGGCGGCGCGTATCAAACAGGTGCTCGGCGTGCCTGAGCTCTCCGTGCTGCCGTATTCCTCCCTGAAAAATGAAGGACGTTCAGATTTACTTGACGTTATCGGGCAAAGTCTGCTACAATAAGAGCAAGGAAATGTGAATGAGGTTCATATATGGCCGGGCGTCAGGTATTGGGTAGCCTGCGGCGCGGCCGGGGATGGGAGGATATAGCCATGGGAGAGCTGAATGCGTTTGATAAATCCTTGCTCAACATGCTGCAGGGCAGTCTGCCGGTATGCAGCCGGCCGTTTGCGGCGCTGGGGGATGCGCTGGGTGCCGATGAGCAGACGGTACTCGCGCGCGTGCGTGCGCTGAAGGCAGCGGGCTATCTGCGCCGCATCGGCACGTTCTTTAACTCGGCGCAGCTGGGCTACAAGGGTACGCTGGTGGCGCTGGAGGTGGCGCCGGAGGCCGTGACGGCCGTGGCAGAGTACATCAACCAGTACCCCGGCGTCACGCACAACTACGAGCGCGAGGGCCGCTACAACCTCTGGTTCACGCTCAACACGTGCAGCCCGCAGCAGGAGCGGCAGATTTTGGCGCAGATCAAGGGCCTGCCCGGCGTCGTAGACATGCTGAATCTCAAGGCGAACAAGAAATACAAAATCAACGTGCAGTTCAAGCTGCATTAAAGGGGATGAAGCCATGAAGGAACAGGCTCGGGCTGAGGAACAGGAGACGGCGCTGACAGAGCAGGAAAAGGCCGTCGTGCGCGCGCTGCAGGGGGAGTTCCCGCTGGTGGCCGACCCCTATCAGGAGCTCGCGGACAGCATCGGCCTCACGAAGGAGGCTTTCCTCGCCACGGTGCAGCGCCTGCAGGACGAGCACAAAATCCGTAAGATGGGCGCCGTGCTCGCGCACCGGCAGGTCGGGTTCCGCGCGAATGTGCTCGTAGCCTGGTGCGTACCGCCGGAGCGGCTGGATGAAGTCGCGCGGCGCATGGCGGACTCACCGTCCGTCTCGCACTGTTATGACCGCAATACGGCGCCGGGCTGGCCGTACAACCTCTACACGATGGTGCACGGACACAGCCGTGAGGAGTGCGAGCAGATTGTGGCGGCACTGGCGGCGGACACGGGCGTGACGGAGCGCCAGATGCTCTATACGAAAAAAGAGTGGAAAAAACGCAGCATGCAGTATTTCCAGGAATCATAAGCTATTATAGACTGCTGCACAGGCAAGGCCGGCTGGCTGAGCCTGTTTTTTTGCGCTTTTTCTGCCCTGCGGGCAGGAATGTGCACGGGTAAAGCAGAATAATATTACGATGGGTATATGTATCAGGACCGGCAAACTGGGGCTGACTGACTGCCAAGGGGCAGCGGCAGAATAAGCTGGTCGTTTGTAAATATCTTCTACTAGCTGGGAGAGTAGGAGTGATGATGAAATGACTTTTACGCAAGGAGGCGGCGGGCAACGGCCCTCCAGTGGGGCGATGGGGCGCACCACGGTCGTGCCACCGGTCATTCACGGACTGACGGAGCACAATGCCACGCGTCTGCGGCAGCAGGCGGGCGGCGGTCAGACCACTGGCCGGCAGCCAACACCGGCAGAGCGTTTGCGCGAGCGCTCGGCCCAGGCCTCACAGAATATCAGCGCGATTCTCGCGAAAATCACGCAGCGGGGTGAGGCACCGGAGCCAGCCAAGCCGCAGATACTCACGGCGCAGATACAGCAGGAGCTCCGCAGCTGGCGTACGCCGCAGATTATCGCCATTGGCTCGTCTACGGGCGGTCCGGAGGCCCTGACGAAGCTGCTGCCGCATCTCGCACCGCCGATGCCGCCCATCCTCATCGTGCAGCACATCCCGGCGATGTTCTCGCGGCTGCTCGCGGAGCGGCTGGACATGGCCTGCGCACTGCATATCTGCGAGGCGGCCACAGGCAACGACCTCATGCCCAATCACGTCTATATCGCACCTGGCGGGCAGCATATGGAGCTGCAGCAGTCGGCTGAGGGCCTGCGCATCTTCTGCCATCCGGGGGCTAAGGTCAATAATGTCTGTCCGTCGGCCGACGTGCTGTTCGCCTCGGTGGCGAAATATTTCGGCAGTGCGGCGCTCGGTGTCATCCTGACCGGCATGGGTCGCGACGGGGCGACGGGGCTGGCGCAGATGCACGCGCAGGGCGCGCATACGCTGGGGCAGGACGAGGCCAGCTGCGTCGTCTACGGTATGCCAAGGGCGGCGTTCGAGGAGCAGGCCGTTGACTATCAGGTGAATTTGCAGGAGATGGCCAAGGCCATCACCTGTGTGGTGCAGGCGTGAGCGGTAACAGGCCACACAAGGGCCTGAGGAGGATAGAGCTATGAATGGTTACGGAGAATTTCGGCTGGCCAATGAGCAGCAGCAGCTCGCCTACCGCCCCGACCTGGCGGCGGATATGCGCTGTATCCTGGACGGCATCCAGGCGCTGGGCGAGTTTGCCCTGTCCAGTCCGGAGCGGGAAAATATGGACACGGAGATACACCGCTTCCTGCGGCAGCTGGGCGAGCATCTGCAGGCCGATCGCGCCTATATCTTTGAGGCGGGCGAGGGCGGTACCATCAGCAATACGTATGAGTGGTGCGCGCCCGATGTGACGCCGGAGAAGCCGACGTTGCAAAATTTGCCGGAGTCGGCTTTCGGCCCGCTGTGGTTCGCGGCGTTCCGTCGCGGCAACGGCTACGTGGTGTCCGATATGGAGGCCTACGCGCGCGTGGACCCAGCCATGTATGAGACGCTCAAACGCCAGGGCATTAAGCGGCTCGCCGTGTTCCCGTTGCAGCTGCAAGGCCGCTACGTGGGCTTTTTCGGCATGGACAATCCGCCGCAGCAGGTGCTGGAGCTGGCCGCGGCCCTGTTCGTGCTCGCAGCCAAGCTGCTCTCTTTTATGCTTTTGCAGCGCAACTACGTCTCGCATGTAGAGGCGGAGCGGCAGGTCGACCCCTTGACGGGGCTGCGCAGTGTGAGCAGCTTTACGGCGGAGCTCGACCGGCTGGCCGAGCGCGTGGTGAGCGGCGACGAGCCGGAGCCATGGGATGTCGTCTACTTCAACATCGCCGATTTCAAGATTTTCAACATGCAGCATTCCATGGGCGAGGGCGACGCACTGCTGCAGGATATGGCGCAGACGCTCAAGGAGCTCGTGGGTACAGACCAGATTATGCGCTACGTGGGCGACCACTTCTATGCGCTCATCCCGCACGCACGCACCATGGAGGTCGTGGAGGCGCTGCACGACCGGCTGAAGACCTGGCCGGGCTATCAGGTGGATATCCACGCGGGCATTTACACGCTGACGAAGACGGACTGGCGGCCTGGCGTGGCCATCGACCGCGCGAAGATGGCGGGCGACAGCGCGCGCAACGACTTCACGCATTACTACCGCGTCTACGATGCGGAGATGGAGTCACGGCTCACGACGCACGACTATCTCACGACGCATATAGACGAGGCCATTGAGCAGGGCTGGGTGCAGCCGTACTATCAGCCCATCGTACAGACGGCCACGGGCAAAATCAGCCATTTCGAGGCGCTGGCGCGCTGGATAGACCCCGAGGGCGGTATGGTGCTGAACCCGGGCGACTTCCTGCCCATGCTGGAGGCGAACCACCTGCTGTACAAGGTCGACATGGCCATCCTGCGCACGGCCTGCCAGACGATGGCGCAGCAGCGCGCGGCCGGTCAGCCGTATCTGCCGGTCTCCATCAATCTCTCAGCGCTCGATTTTGAAATCGAGGATATCCACGCGCGCATCAACCGTATCGTGGATGAGGCCGGTATCCCGCGGCAGCTCATTTCCTTTGAAATCACGGAGTCGACGATGGGGCGTGAGCACAGCGAGGTGGGCGACCACCTGCAGCTGTTCCATCAGGACGGCTATCAGGTCTGGCTCGATAATTTCGGCAGCGGCTACAATTCGCTGCACGGCCTGCAGAACTACGATTTCGACCTCGTGAAAATCGATATGCTGTTCCTGCGGCATCATTCGGAGAAATCGCTCGACATCATCAATAACATCGTGGACATGGCGCAGGCACTGGGCCTGCAGACGCTGGCCGAGGGCGTGGACAACAGCGAGCAGTACAATTTCCTCTCGAGCATCGGCTGCAACTACATCCAGGGCTACTATATCTCGAAACCGCTGCCGGGCGACCTCAGTCTTTCGCTCGTACAGGAGATGGTGGCACAGAACGGCCTGCTGCTGCCAGAGGTGTAAATTTTACTGTTATACAGACGAGAAATGTGCTAGAATGTAAATAATGTATCGTTTACAAAGAAAGGCGTTCCTATGGCGCCGTTCCTGCGCGGAGCGATGCCATAGGAACGCTATATGCTGTAAAGGGTGGTTGAGTTTATGATTTCACAGAAGATGTATGAACTGGGTACGAAAAAGTCGACAATCCGCACGATTTTCGAGTTCGGGCGTAAGCGCGCGGCCGAGGTGGGCGAGGAGAACGTCTTTGATTTCAGCCTTGGCAATCCGAACGTGCCGACGCCGGAGTATGTCAAGGAGGCGGCCCTCGACATCCTGACGCACTGGGAGCCGAGCGCCATCCACGGCTATACCGTGGCCCCCGGCGCACCGCAGGTGCGGCAGGCTATCGCGGAGAGCATCAATAAACGTTTCGGTACGCACTACGCGGGCAAGAACATTTTTATGACGGCAGGCGCGGCGGCAGCCATCACCATCAGCTTCAAGGCACTGTGCCAGGAGGGCGACGAGTTCGTCACGTTCGCGCCGTTCTTCCCCGAGTACCGCTGCTTCGTAGAGTCCGTGGGCGGCAAGCTCGTCGTGGTGCCGGCACGCACGGCGGACTGGCAGATAGACTTTGACGCGTTCGCAAAACTCGTCACGAACCATACGAAAGCCATCATCGTGAACTCGCCGAATAACCCGAGCGGTGCTGTGTACAGCGAAGCCACGATCAAGCAGCTCGCCGACATCCTGCGCGCCAAGGAAAAGGAGTTCGGTCACCCGATTTTCCTCATCTCCGACGAGCCGTACCGCGAAATCGCCTACGAAGGCTTTACGGTGCCCTATATCCCGAAATACTACGACAACACGCTCGTCTGCTACTCTTACAGCAAGTCGTTCTCGCTGCCGGGCGAGCGTATCGGCTACATCGTCGTGCCGGACGAGCTCGAGTCCTACGAGAAAATCTTCGGCGCCATCGCGGGCGCGGCGCGCGTGCTCACGCATGTCAATGCGCCGTCGCTCTGGCAGTACGTCGTGGCGCGCTGTGCGGACAAGCCGTCGGACATCTCGACCTACGTCACGAACGGCCAGCTGCTCTACAATGGCCTGAAAGAGGCGGGCTTTGAATGCGTGCAGCCGCAGGGCGCGTTCTATCTGTTCCCGAAGTGCCTGGAGCCGGATGACTATGCGTTCTGTGAGCGGGCCAAGAAATACGGTCTGCTGCTCGTGCCGGGTACGGATTTCGGTTGCCCCGGTTATTTCCGCGCCGCGTACTGCATTAAGACGGACACGATTAAACGCAGCCTGCCGCTCTTTAAACAGCTGGCAGCGGAGTACAAATAAGTCTGCTTGCTGACAGCAAGCATCAAGGCATAAGAAAATCCCGCATCTGTGCAACGCAGGTGCGGGATTTTTGTGGTGCGCCCGGCAGGGGCGCGTGCTTTTATGCTTTAGCGGGGCAGGAGCACAGCCTTTCAGGCGGTGGCGAGCTCGGCCTCCGTGTCCTCCTCGGGCTCGGTAGGCGTAGGCGGCTCACTCATGAGGTGGAGCAGCTCCTCGCTCGAGACGGGGGGACTATAGAGATAGCCTTGGAAGATGTCGCAGCCGAGGCGTTTGAGCTGGTCGCGCTGCGGCACGTTGTCGACGTACTCGGCCACGGTCACGAGGTCCATGCGGCGCGAGAGGTCCGTCAGCGTCGAGATAATCTGCTGGCTCTTTTCGTCAGTGAGCACTTTTTTCGTGATGCTGCCGTCGAGCTTGACCATGCCGAAAATGCCGGTCTGCAGGTAGTTGATGGAGGTCTGGCCCATGCCAAAATCATCGATGATGAGCTTGTGGCCAGCCTCGCGTAGATTCTTGAGGTTGATTTCCGTACGGCGGTTCAGCGTAATCGTATCCTGCTCGGTTATCTCAATCCAGAGTTTTTCCGGCGCGATGCCGTTCTCGTGGGTGATGCTGCGCACGGCTTCGTTGAGGCCGTTGTAGAGCAGGGAGTCACCCGTGATGTTGACGGAAATCTTGAAGTTGGTGTCGGTGCCCAGCTGTTTTTCCAGTTTCGCAATGCACTGGCAGGCCTCGCGGAAGATGAACTCCTCGAGTTTGGGCAGCAGGCCGCTCTGTTTCGCGAGCGTGATGATGAGCGGCGGGTAGATGAAGCCCGCGTTGGGGTGGCGCCAGCGCAGCAGCGCCTCGGCGCCGATGCAGTGGCCTTCGCTGTTCACCTGCGGCTGATAGACCATAAAGAGGTTTTTCGGCTTCGCTTCATCGAGTTCCTCGGCGAGGTCGCTCGTGAGCCAGGAGAAAATGAGCGCCTGCTGCTCGTTGAATGTGGCTGGGTTGATGCGCTCGGCTCTGGCCTCGCACCACTGGTGCAGTTTCACCATATGGCGCGTGAGGCGCGCGACCTGCGCGGCGCGGTACTCGTCGTAGAGCAGGACAAACGGGCGATACAGGAGCGTATCGAGCACGAGGAGCAGGAGCTGCAGGGCGATACCATCCACGGAACCGGTCGCAGTCCAGCTGTTAAGAAAAATCGGCGTAGCGGCCGCCACGTCGGTCATGGCGATAGGCACGGCGCCGCTCACGGTGAACGCATAGGCAATGAGCAGGTTCAGGAGCGGCAGCAGTACGAACGGGATGAGGAAAATCGGGTTGCCGATAATCGGCAGCGAGAGCACGAGCACGTCGCCTACGTTCAGCAGAGCCGGGATGAGCGACATCTTGGCCGCCTGAAGCGAGAGCTTCTGACGACTGTTCCAGAGGATGGCCAGGATGAGCGCGAGCGACGCGCCGGAGCCGCCGACGAGCTGGAACGTGTTCACGAATGTCTCATTCATGAGGATGCTCGGCAGGCCCGGGGCGCTGACGGCCGCCTGCGTGATGTGCGCGAAGTAGGCCGCATGCGCGTCAAAGAAGATGAGCTGGCCGTCGATGCCAAAGAACCAGCAGGCATTCGTGACGAATGTGTAGAGCAGCTGCGCGGCGAGCGGGTAGGGCTCGAGCCCCTGGAATACCGCCAGCACGCCCGCCATAATCTGGTTCTCCAGCAGCGTGCCGCCGCCGAGGGCCAGGATGAGTGACTGCGTAAAGATAGCGGCCACGAACACGGCCGTCGTCAGCGGGATGGCGTAGACGACATCGTAGAGATGCGTGTTGACATGGCAGCGCGGCTGTCCCATGCGCTCAGCCAGCGGCCGCCAGGCCGAGAGTTTGAGATAGATAGAGCTCGAGAACACGGCGGAAAACAGGGCCGTGCAGTAGCCGGACAGGGAAAGGTAATGAATCTGCTGTCCTGAGAAGATCCAGAACGTGCCCAGCGTCGAGAGGGCGAGCAGCATGCTGCGGAACGGCCGCAGGTGCCACTCGCGCGCGAAGCCGTAACTGATGGCAGCGGCCAGGAGCAGGGAAAAGTAGTTGGCCGTGGCCTGATAGATAGCGGCAAACGCGTAATAAAGGGGTTGCCCGCTCGTGTGCAAGAGAGTCTGCCAGGGGGTTACCGGCAGGGTCAGACAAGCCGAGGCCAGTGCGTGAATCACGATGAAGGGCAGCATGAGTATCATGCCGGTCTTCATCGCGCGCAGGGCGCGGTGCTTGTCCCACTTGTCAGCGGAGCGGAACAGTTTCTTTTTTAACTTCATAAAAACGAACCTTCCTATTCCGGCTGGGGGAGCCGGAAACGAGAGACTGCCAGCTGCTTCGGGGGAGAAGCGGCTGATCTGGGGAAGCTTATCGGCAGCGCAACACCTCACATGACTGATGTTTTATAGAAATCTTTTCACTATAAAAATGGAACCGGTCTAGCAACCGTCTTCTTGCTAATTTTAGCATAAACCCCATTTAGAGTAAACATTCCGCCCTCTTTTTAATAATGCTACCAAAGTCCTCCAACATGTTTCACGCGCCGGATTTTGGTACTGCCAGGCGCCTGACAGGCAGGGGAGATGGCAGCGCTGGCATGGCGGGGACCCTTCACAAGGCCGGTCATTTTATGCTAGAATATACTCTGTATGACTATGTGTTTAAGAAGGTAAGCTATGCAGCTCAAACGACTGGAGGCATACGGATTTAAATCCTTTGCCGATAAGATAACGATTGATTTCGACCACGGCATTACGGCCATCGTGGGGCCGAATGGCTCGGGCAAGAGCAATATCACCGACGCCATCCGCTGGGTGCTCGGCGAGCAGAATGTGCGCAATCTGCGCGGCACGAAGGCGGAGGATATCATCTTTACGGGCTCGGCGAGCCGCCGCGCGCTCGGCGTGGCGGAGTGCTCGCTCGTCTTTGACAACGACGGCACGCTGCCCGTGGATTTCCGCGAGGTCGTGGTGACCAGGCGGCTGTACCGCAGCGGCGAGAGCGAGTTCTTTATCAATCGCAGCCGCTGTCGGCTCAAGGATATCTATAACCTCTTCGCCGATACGGGCATCGGCCACGACGGCATGAGCATCATCGGCCAGAACCGCATCGATGCCATCCTCAACGCGCGGCCGGAGGAGCGGCGCGGCTTCTTCGAGGAGACGGCGGGCATCACGAAATACCGCAACCGCAAGCGCGAGTCCCTGCGCAAGCTCGCGGACACGGAGCAGAACCTCGTGCGCGTGCAGGATATCATCGGCACGCTCGCGGAGCAGCTGGGTCCGCTAAAGGAGCACGCGGAGAAAACGCGCATCTGGCAGGAGCTGCAGGGCGATTACGATACATGTCGTCTCGGCAGCCTCGCGCACGACTACGCGCAGGCGGCCGCGAAGCAGCAGGCTAACGATACGGAGCTCAACGAGGCCCGCGACACGGCTATCGCGGCCGGAGCGGTGGTGCAAAAGGCGGAGGCGGCCCAGGCAGCTATCGCCAAGGCCGTCACGGATATCGAGCAGGCCATGCAGGCGCAGGCGGGCAAGAACGAGACGCTGCGCACGGAGATGGAGCAGGCGGCCCGCGAGATGGCCGCGCTGCAGGAAAGACAGAAGCAGGGCAGCCTGCGCCAGACGCAGCTGCAGGAGGCGGCGGCCCGCCAGGACGAGGAAATCGCGGCGGCGCGGCAGACGCTGACGGAGCTGCAGCAAAAGCAGCAGGCGCAGGAGCAGGCCGCGCAGACTGCGGCCACAGCGCTCGCGGCACAAAAGGAAAAAGCACATACGCTCGGCGAGGCCGTGCGCGCGCAGCAGCAGGTGTACAACGCGGCCGTAGCGGCGCAGCGCGAGCAGGAACAGGCGCTCACGCAAAAACGGCAGGAGCTCGCCGTGCTCGACCGCGACGTAGAGAACAGCAGCGGCGGGCAGACGGCCCAGCAGGAGGCGTTGGCAGCTGCGGCGGACGAGCTGGCAGCGGCGCAGCAGCAGGCGGATGAGCTGGCGACGGCGCTGGCGGCGCAGGAGCAGGCCGTGCAGGACGGGCTCACGCGCCAACAGCAGGCCGAGCGGGCGTTCCGTGCACAGCAGCAGACGGTACAGACGGCCCAGCAGGCTGTGCGGCAGAACGAACAGGCGCTCGCGGGCGCGCGCCAGCAGGCGCAGTTCCTCACGCGCATGCAGCAGTCCTACGAGGGCTTTGGCAAGGCGGCCCGCGCCGTGCTGCAGAGCAAAGCGGCCTGGCGGCAGGGCGTCGGCGGTGCCGTGGCCGAGCTCATCGAGGTGCCGCAGCGCTACGTGACGGCTATCGAGACGGCACTGGGCGGCAGCCTGCAGGATGTCGTGACCGAGGATACGGACACGGCGAAGGCGGCCATTGCCTTTTTGAAACAGGGACATCTCGGCCGGGTGACGTTCCTGCCGCTCTCGACGCTCGTCGTGCGGCGGGCGCCGGAGGAGGTGCGCGGTGCGGGCGTCGTCGGCTGGGCAAACACGGTCGTGGAGTGCGACGCGCACTACCGGCGTGCCATCGATTTTCTGCTGGCGCGCACGCTGGTCGTCGATACGCTCGACCACGGGCTGGCACTGGCAAAGGCGCACGGCTACCGCCTGCGCATGGTGACGCTCGAGGGCGAACTGCTCAATCCGGGTGGCTCACTCTCCGGCGGCAGCAGCCGGCGGCGTGAGGCCAGCTTTATCAGCCGTCAGGGTGAGATTGCCGCTTTGCAGGCGAAAATCGAGCAGCTGACGGCACAGCAAACGCAGCTGCAGGAGGAGGCACAGGCGGCGCAGACGCAGCTCGCGCAGCAGGAGCAGGAGCGGGCGGACAGTCTCACGGCGCTGCAGGCGGCCAGCGAGCGCCGTGCTGAGCTGCGTGCGGGCCGCGAGGCGCAGGCCGAGGTCGTGGCGCAGGCGCAGCAGCGCCAGACGGAACTCGCGGCGCAGGCTGAGGCCCAGCAGGCCGACTTTGCGAAAATCCAGCAGCAGCGCCTGACGGTGTTCCGCGCCGTGGGCTCGCTGGAGATACGCTGCCGTGAGGCCGCACAGGCCACAGCGGACGCCGAGCAGGAGCTCTCGCAGCGCGAACAGGCGGCCGAGGAACTTGCCGAGGCCCTGCAGCAGCAAGAACTGCAGCAGACGGTACTCGAGCAGACGGCATTGCGCTGCCGCGAGCAGGCCTTGTTGCAGCAGAAAGCCCTCGCCAAGGCCGAGCAGCAGCAGCAGGCACAGACGGCCGAGGCTGCAGAGCTCAGGGCGCAGCTGCAGACGAGCGGCGCCGCGCTGCAGTCGCTGACGACGGACCACGCGGCGCGCCAGCAGGCCTACGCGGCGGGGCGGGCGGAGTCCGACCGCCTCTACGCGCAGCGTGCGGAGCGGCTGGGCGAGGCCCGTGAGGCCGAGCAAAAGGCCAAAGCGGCCACGCGGCGGCAGACGGAGGCGCGCGAGCAGGTGCACAGCCTGGAAATCGTAGCCACGAAGCTGCAGCTGGCCCTGCAGGACAAGGCCGAGGCCCTGCTGCAGGACTTCGGCCTCACGCCGGAGCGTGCAGCCGAGGAGGCCCCGGACCTGCCGCCGGAGGAGCTCAAGAGCCGCATGCGTACGCTCAGACATAAAATCGACGCACTCGGCCCCGTGAACCCGAATGCCCTGCAGGAGTACGAGGAGTTGTCGAAACGGCACGATTTCCTCGAACAGCAGGCGGCGGACCTGCAGGAGGCGCGCGCCGATTTGCAGCGCATTCTCGACGAGATGGATGCGGCCATGACGAAACAGTTCCGGGCCGCTTTCCGCGACATCCAGCGCTACTTTCAGGAGATTTTCCGCCGGCTGTTTGGCGGCGGCGAGGCGGAGCTGCGCCTGCTCGACCCCGACAATGTGCTCGAGAGCGGCGTGGACATCCTCGTGACGCTGCCGGAAAAGAAGCGGCAGAACCTCGCGGCCCTCTCGGGCGGTGAGCGTGCCCTGACCGTCATCGCGCTGCTGTTCGCGTTCCTGAAATACCGGCCGTCGCCTTTCGCCGTGCTCGACGAGATTGACGCGCCACTCGACGAGGCGAACGTCGTGCGCTTCGGCCAGTTCCTCAAGGAGTTCGCCGGGCGCACGCAGTTCATCGTGGTTACGCACCGCAAGGGCACGATGGAGTCCGTGGACACGATGTACGGCGTCACCATCCAGGACGCGGGCGTGTCCAAGATTTTGTCCGTGAAAATCGAGGACGTGCAGGATATAGAGAAGGAGCAATAATATGGGATTTTTTGACCGTCTGAAAAAGGGCCTCACGAAGACCCGCGATAACTTTACCAATAAAATCGAAAAGCTCGTGCTCGGCTATGCCGACATCGACGATGACCTGCTCGACGAAATCGAGGAGACGCTCATCATGGCTGATGTGGGCGTGGAGACGACGGAGCGCCTCATGACGGCCGTGCGCAAGGGCATCAAGAAAAAGGAAATCAACGGCCCGGAGGACCTCGTGCCGTTTCTGGAGGCGCGCATCACCGAGCTCTTGACGCAGGGCGAGGACGCGGATGCGATGCACATGGCGGCCGAGGGGCCGACGGTCATGCTGGTCATCGGCGTCAACGGTGCGGGCAAGACGACGACTATCGGCAAGCTGGCGGCCTACTATCAGGCGCAGGGCAAGAGTGTCATGCTCGCGGCGGCCGATACGTTCCGCGCGGCAGCCATCGACCAGCTGCAGGTCTGGGGCGACCGCGCCGGCGTGCCGGTCATCCGCCATCAGGAGGGCTCCGACCCCGCGGCCGTGGCCTTTGACGCGGTCAAGGCGGCCAAAGCGCGCGGCATCGACCTGCTCATTGTAGACACGGCCGGCCGCCTGCAGACCAAGGCCAACCTCATGCAGGAGCTCGAGAAAATCAATCGCGTCATCGGCCGTGAAATCAAAGGCGCGCCGCACGAGACACTGCTCGTGCTCGACGCGACGACGGGGCAGAATGCCGTGAGTCAGGCGAAGCTCTTTACCAAGGCCGCGCCCATCACGGGCGTCGTGCTCACGAAGCTCGACGGCACGGCCAAGGGCGGCGTCGTCATCGGCATTAAGAGCCAGCTCGCCATGCCCGTCAAATGGATCGGCGTCGGCGAGCAGCAGGACGACCTGCGCCCGTTCAACGCCGAAGAATTCGCTAAGGCCCTGTTCGCCAAAGAGCAGACGGAGTAAGCAGCCCTTTACGTGGGCAGCTGAGTTAATCAGTGCCTGCTTAAGCGGTGTTGCTTTAAATTCGGGAGCTGTTGCCTATAGGGGCAGCGGCTCCCTTTGAGTATGTGAAATAAAATACTTGCAAAAATATTCAGAAAAATTCGATTTTGGTAGTGACAAATGTGAGGAAAGTCGCTATAATAGGTTTCATCATAGTTTCAGAAACTTACCGGTGACGCGGCTTTGCAAGGCGCAAATCACCCGAGCAATTATCAATTTTTCGTTTAAGATAGCCGTTGGCGCTTTAGCGCTTACGGATATCTTAGCCATTTGCTGTCAAGCAAATAGCTTCCATTAACTTTGTCAGCTGGTTATAAAAAGTTGGCAGAGGTACTTCCTGTAGACAAGGAGGTTGATTGCCATGTTGAAAGAACTGGAATTTTATCAGTATGATGGCCGTAGAGAGACGTTCCATGTCGTGGTGCATCCCGACGGGCGGCTGGAGTATTTCGACTGTGTCGGTGATGAGAAACGCATCCGCTATCTCTGTGATGCCGTGCGCGTACCGGCCCATCTGCAGTGGCTGAAGGGCTGGCAGCCGCAGCGCTGCCAGCTGGCGGGTGACTTTGCCGGCGGCGCGAACGAGGGCGAGCAGTGGGTGCTGACCTATCAGGACAAGGGCCGTCCCGTCTGCCAGTTCCGCGGCAACGACATCCACAACCGTGACATCGAGGCGCTGAAAATCTGGCTCATGGACCTGCGCGTCGAGCTCATCGAGCACGGCGTGTATTACAATATCGCCGCGAATACGCCGACGCAGCACTGGCGCCTCGCCAATTGCAAGGTCATCGTGGAGACGGAGATGGATATCGGTGGCATCGCCTGAGCCGGGGCGGGCAAAATTAAGCGATTATTTTATAAAAATCTATTGTATAATGGCGAAAAATAGCGTACAATACTGCCATGAGGCAAGCGTGTACGCTTTTTGTTTGTGAATAAACATTTTATACAATTTAAAGCTATACTTTATAAGGTCATACGTCACAATGTGATACTTTATATGATTGCCTGAAATTGATTTGCCGTTTATCACCACTCAATGATAGAAAAGGTTGTGTTACAGTGCTATGAAAGAGTTCCATCTGAGCGAAGAAGAAATGAACCAGCTGGCAGAGCGTTATGAGACGCCGTTCCTCGTGGCTTCGGCCACGCAGGTGGAGGCGAACTACCGCTTTATGCGGCAGCATATGCCGCATGTGGGCATCTACTATGCGATGAAGGCCAATCCCACACCGCAGATACTCCAGCATGTGGCCGCACTGGGTGCTTGCTTTGACGTGGCCTCGGCGGGCGAGATGGCGCAGCTGGCGGCACTCGGCGTGGTGGGGGAGCGCATGATTTACGCGAACCCGGTCAAAGATAGGCGTGGCCTGCGTGAGGCGGCGGCTATCGGCGTGCGCCGCATGACGTTTGACGATGCCAGTGAAATCGCGAAGATGGCTCAGTACGTGCCGGGCGCGGATGTGCTCGTGCGCGTTGCCGTACGCAACAACAAGGCCCTCGTCGACCTCAACACGAAGTTCGGTGCGCCGCCGGAGCAGGCGCTGCCGCTGCTGTTGCAGGCGCGGGAGGCGGGACTGAACCCCATCGGCATCTGCTTCCATGTGGGCAGTCAGTCGCTCTCGACGGCGGCCTACGAGGAGGCGCTCATCCTCTGCCGTGGCCTGTTCCAGCAGGCGGCGGAGCTGGGCCTGGCGCTCACGGATCTCGACATCGGCGGCGGCTTCCCTGTGCCCGCGCGCGAGGGGCTGGGCGTCGACGTGGCCGCGATGATGGCGACGATTGACCGTGAGGTCGCGCGCCTGTTCCCGGATACGGCTGTCTGGTGTGAGCCGGGGCGCTTTATGTGCGGCAATGCCATGAACCTCGTGACGACGGTCATCGGCACGAAGGAGCGTCAGGGCGGCCCGTGGTATATCCTCGACGAGGGCGTCTACGGCGCGTTGTCCGGCATTATTTTCGACCACTGGTCGTATCCGTTGCATTGCTTCGGTACGGGCGAGCGGCGCAAGGCAACGTTCGCGGGGCCGAGCTGCGACGGCATCGATGTGCTGTACCGCGACGTGGAGGTGCCGGCCCAGCAGATTGGCGACCACGTGCTCATCACGGAGATTGGTTCGTATTCTACAGTCAGCGCCACGCGCTTCAACGGCTTTTCGCTGGCGCCGGTATTGCTCTGGGAGGACCTGCCGGAGTCGCGTGCCCGCTCGGAGCGCGAGGCCCAGGCCGCGCGTGAAGCCGCGCAGCTGGCCGAGGAGGAGGTTGTCTGATGGAACAGGCTGAGGCCACGCATATCCTGCTGCATGCACTGGCAGAGGACAGCGTGCAACAGGATTTGGATAAAGCGGCGACACAGCTCGACGTTTATAACATTTTAAAACGATTAGACTACTTCACGCTGACACCAGAGGAGTTTCGTGCTGGTTTGACAGAATTGAGTCAAATGCAGGCAGACAAATAAAAAAATAATAAAATTTCTCATATTTTAGCAGGAAAATACACATAGATATAGAAAATAGTCCTTAGAAACAGGATGAGACTAACGGCCTAAATCAGGTAAACGTTTAGCTCACTTTTCTAAGGACTATTTTTTTAGTTCTATTCGTTTTTTTCTGCAAATCGTTCTTTATACAGAGGAGGATGAGCTATGCAAGCATGGGTGGAAATCTCCCAGGAAACGCGAAATAACTTGAAACTGCATTACAGTATCGGCTGGGGCAATCCCCGCTGTGATGGGGTCATCCTGTATAACCAGCGGACGCGGGAGTTTTCCCTCGTGGAGCTGGCGGTGGGCGCGACGCTGACAGACACGCAGTATTTCGTGGAAGGAATGCGCGGACGGATGCAGCAGTTGGCGTTTTGGCAAAAGCACATCGAGCAGTATACGACGTTCTATCCTGTGGCTAAGCTACAGGCGTTTACAGTTTTTGCTCCGTGAGGATGAGGTCGAGGGCATTGAGCACGTCGTTGACGTTGTCCTCGGTGATGACGAGCGGCGGCTGGAACGCGAGCACGTTGCGCGCGGCGCCGTTTTTGCCCACGATAAAGCCGCGGTCGAGCAGGGCCTCGAGCACATTGTCGAGCTCCTCGGCGGCCGGTGAGCCGTCAGCGTGCACGAACTCCGCACCGTCCATGAGGCCGAGGCCGCGCACGTCGCCGATGATGGGGTGGCGTTTGGCGAGTTCACGCAGGCCGGCGCGCAGCTGCTGCCCACGGGCATAGGCGTTCTCGGCGAGGTGGTGCTCCTCGATGTAGTTGAGCACGGCGAGGCCGGCGACGCTGGAGACGGGGTTGCCGCCGAGCGTACTGGCGCCGGGCCGCGTGTAGGTGTCGGCAATTTTCGCGGGCGCGATAAAGGCCGAGATGGGGGCACCGTTGCCGAGCGCTTTGGCCATGGCCATGATGTCGGGCGTGACGCCCCAGTTCTCGATGGCGAACATTTTGCCCGTGCGCGCAAAGCCGGTCTGCACCTCATCAATGACGAGCAGGGTACCATACTGATGGCAGATTTCCTGCACGCGGTTGAAGTAGCCTTTAGGCGGTACGACGCAGCCGGCGTTGCCCTGGATGGACTCGGCGATGAAGGCGCCAGGATGGCCGGAGGTGGCCGTCTTGATGACGTCCTCGACGGCGTTGGCGCAGGCGAGGTCACACGTATCCGGTTTCTTGTTGAGTGGGCAGCGGTAGCAGTAGGGGTTCGGTGCAAAATGGATGCCGCCGACGGGGCTGGGGTCGGTGCGCCACATCGTGAGGCCCGTGACGCTCATGCCGAGTTTCGTGCGACCGTGCAGGCCCTGGCGCAGGGCGATGATTTCCGGGTTGCCCGTGTAGACTTCGGCGAGCAGCAGCGCGCCCTCGGTGGCCTCGGAGCCCGTGGAGCAGAAGAAGGTTTTCTGCAGATCGCCGGGCGTGACCGCGGCGAGTTTTTCCGCGAGGTTGACGAAGTTTTCCGTGAGGTAGATGTTGCAGACGTGCTGCAGGGTGTTGACCTGCTCCGTGACTTTGGCCGTGATTTCCGGGTTGCAGTGGCCGCAGTTCATGACGGAGACGCCGGCGTAGCAGTCGAGGTATTGCTGGCCCTCGCTGTCGTAGAGGTACTGCATGGAGCCTCGCACGAACTGGCGCGGGTGCCGGTAAAAGTGGCCGAGGCAGGGCATAATGTACTGCTGCTTCTTCGCAATAATGGCCTCAGGGCCGATGTAGTGATTTTCACTCATATAGTGGGTTCCTTTCTTTAATCCGGGTTGGGAGGCGGTGGGGCTGGGGTGCTTTTGCTCCGCTCCACAAACGGCCCTCCGCCAAGAGCTCAACATCATTGTACTTTGGTCCGGCTAAAGCGCGGACCGAGTATTCATAGTGGTGTTATTAAACAGATTCGGGAGGGCCGCCGGCTGCGCCGGTTGCATGTTCCGCTACGCAAAAGCACCCCAGCCCCACTCCTACGTTGGTAGCAGTTTCCTTTAAATAGAGTTCCGTGACTGGCGGAATCTGTAAGTGCCGATACCCAGGGCGCGGGGGCTGGTCTGCTGGATTTGCTCGAAGGTGGCGGCGTCGTAGGCGGGCTCGCCTGCGCTGAGATGGTCGAGGGCCGTGCGGTAGGCCTGGGTGAGCAGGCCCGTGAGCTCGGGCGTGTAGTCCTGGGCCTCGATGCGGTAAGAGGCGACGCCGTTGAATTTGGCTAGGTAGGGGTAGAGGCAGAGGTCCTTGGCGAAGTAAATATGGTTGCGGCCGTACTGGTCGATGCGGATGGCGTGGACCTCGCCGGCCTTGTCGCGCAGGGCGTAGTGGCGGTCGAGCACCTCGGGGTTGTCGAGGTCGTTGTAGTGTGGCAGGGACATGCCGGGGATGTTATGGTCGCAAAGCATGGACTCGTAGGCGCCGTGCACGACGACCTCGATGGGCAGCGGGCTCTGCTCGACGATTTCGCGCAGCTGCTCGAACGAGAGCTCGTAGGAGGCTGTGGCCATGGTGAGGCCGTTGTCCTTTAAAAAGGCGGCGGCCTCGTGGTTGAAGAGGTTGAACGAGTGGTCGGCCTGCACGGGCAGGTCCGTGAGCGCCTGGGCGAGTTTTAGCGCGCCGAGGTTGCTGACCATGATACCGGCGACGTTTTTGTTCTTGATGGCGCTCATGAACTGCTCGAGCTCACCACACTCGCGGCGCATGGTCGTGCGCGGCGTGTTGATGACGACGCGCGTTTTGTCCGCGGCATAGCGGATAATCTCGTCGTAGTCGGCGAGCGTCCAGGGACGCAGCGGGCGGAAGGCCTCGCCACCCACGTAGATGGTGTCAGCGCCGTTGTCGACGGCCGCTTTGGCAGCGTCCAGTGTGCTTACACGCACGGCGAGCATGCGGTGCGGTGCGTTCTCCTTATTGATGTCGCGCTCCTGTTTGAGCACGTCGTCCTGGAAACCAGCCTCGACGACGGCCTCGGAGAAGAAGCGCGGCTCGCGCTCGCCCGTGAAGCCGATGTCGTCTTTGCTCGTGGGACCGAACGCGAACGTGGTTGTGAAGTCGCGCGCGCGGTTTTCGTAGAGGGACTGCCAGCCCGTTTCATCCGTCTGGTAGCCGTTCGGATCGGCGATGTAGGCGTCGATGGCCTTTCTATACGTGCTTACGATGCGGCGGATGAAGCCGGCGGGGCGCATGCGGCCCTCGATTTTAAAGGAGAAGACACCGGCCTGAATGAGCTGCGGGATGGCGCGGTACATGCACATGTCCTTGAGCGCGAGTTTGTAGGCGCCGGGGCCGTCCGCGTCCAGCTGCTCGCCCGTCTGCTCGTCGATGAGCGTGTAGGCCCAGCGGCAAGGCTTGAGGCAGCGACCGCGGTTGCCGCTCTGGCTGAAGACGACGCCGGAGTGGATGCACTGGCCTGACTCGGAGAAGCACATGTCGCCGTGCATGAAGTACTCGACCTCGATGCCTGTGCGCTCGCGGAACAGCGAGAGCTCGGAGAGCGTCATCTCGCGGCCGACGACGATGCGCGTGATGCCGTATTCCTTGAGCTTTTCGATGGCCTGCGCGTTGTGCGTGTTCATCATGACAGACGTGTGCAGCGGGATGTCGACGCCGAGCTCACGCACGAGGCGCAGTACGGCGAAGTCCTGCACGAGGATAGCGTCGGGACGGATTTCCTTCAAATATAAGAGGTAGTCGCGCAGCGCGGGCAGCTCCTCGTCGCTGATGAGGTTGTTGAGCGTGATGTAGAGGCGTACGCCGTGGCTGTGCGTGTACTCGATAGCGCGTTTCAGCATCGCGTCGTCAAAGTTGAAATCGCCCTCGTGCATGCGCATGTTGAAATGCTTGCCGCCGAGATAGACAGCGTCGGCACCCGCCTCCACGGCGGCCTCGAGAGCATCCCATGTGCCGGCCGGGGCCAGCAGTTCCACGGATTTACGCGTCAATATCATAGTTGCAGGTTCTCCTTTATCATCCGCGCAGGGCGGTAAGTCAGTAAAAGCATGATTGATTGAATAAGAGACTTATTCCAATTTAACAGTATAGCATGCTATAGGCACGAGGGCAAACGTTGCCGTAGCAACATACATGAAAGTTTGCTATAAAAATAAGCTCCCGTGCCCGGCCAGCAATGGGGGAGGCGTATGGGAGCCTGTATGTTGTCGTGTTTAGTTGGCGTTAGCTGGTGTTGCTCAGCGTTTTTGTGCGCAGAGCGCAAAGATGGGGGCGGCGTCGAACTGCAGCGTGGGGTCAAGGTGCACGAGCGGCGCGATGTTGGCCACGGTCGAGACCAACATGCCGAGAGACTGTAGGAACGCGGCGTCCCAGGCGCGGCGCACGTGCGTGTTGATGCGCATGGCGTCCTTGAGTGCCGTGCACTCGGCGAGCTTGGCTTGCGCGAGGGCATCGCCGGTATTGGCGTTATCCCAGACGACGCCACGCAGGTCAGAATCGAAGTTCAGCAACAGGCCACCGGGGACGAGTACGCGGTGCCACTCGCGGTAGGCCTGCATGACATCGATCAGCCGTTCCTCGTGCAGTATGGGCACTGGCTGCAGGGCGTGGTGACGGGCGACATGGGCCGCTCGTATATCTCGGGCAAGCTCGTGTTTGATACGTTCATGGACAAGCTGCCGGCGACGGTCGAGCTCATGCTGGCCTCCGTGGGACTCACGCTGCTGTTCGCCATCCCGTTCGGCATCTATGCGGCCATGCGGCAGAACCGCTGGCCTGACTATATCATCCGTTTCCTGACCTTTGTGGGCAACTCGCTGCCGAACTTCTTCGTCGGCCTGCTGCTCATCTATTTCCTCGCGCTGCAGGCTGGCCTGTTCCCCGTCATGAGCAGCGCGGACAATCCGCTCTCCGTCGTGCTGCCGGCGGTGACGCTGGCCATCGCCATGGGGGCGAAGTATACGCGGCAGATTCGCGCCGTCGTGCTGGAGGAGCTCGCGAAGCCCTACGTGGCCGGTGCCCGTGCGCGCGGCGTGCCGGAGCGCTGGATTCTCTGGCATGACGTGCTGAAATCGTCGTTTATCACGATTATCACGCTGCTCGCGCTTTCTGTGGGCTCACTGCTCGGTGGCACGGCCATTGGGGCGAGACGAAACCGCAGATGGATAAAATCGTCGTGAAGAGCATCACGGACGGCGACACGCTGACCATGGCCATGCAGAACGGCGAACTCGATGCCGTACAGGGCCTGCCGTATTCGAACCTCGAACTGTTCCAGAACAATGACAAATACCACGTGAGCCAGGCCGATACCTCGCGCATCTATCAGGTGGCGTTCAATTTCAAGACACCGGCCCTGCAGGATCTGCGCGTGCGCCAGGCCATCTCTATGGCAATCGACAAGGAGAACTTTACGAAGGTGCTGTTGCACGGTCAGGGCACGCCGGCCGTCGGCCCGTTCCCCGCGAGCATGACGTTCGGCGATAACGCCGTGCACACCGTGGCCTTTGACAAAGAAAAGGCGAAGGCCCTGCTCAAGGATGCGGGCTATGCGGATACGGACGGCGACGGCTATGTCGATAAAGACGGCAAGAACCTCGAGCTGCGCTACCTGACCTACACGAGCCGTCAGGAACTGCCGCTGCTCGCCGAGGCCGCGCAGGCCGACCTCAAGGACATCGGCATCAAGCTCGACGTCAACGCCACGAACAACTACAAGAATTTCCTCAAGAGCGGTGAGTATGATTTGTACTCGAATGCTTTCGTCACGGCACCTACGGGTGACCCGGAGTATTATTTCTCCACGCATGTGCTGAAAAGCTCGGCCTACAACATGGGCTTCTACTACAACGACCGCATGGAGTCACTGGAGGAGCAGCTGCGCAACACGTTCGGTGCGGATAAGCGCAGCCAGATTGCCATCCAGATGGAGCAGCAGATCCTCGATGACTGCGCGTATTTCTACGCTTCGCATTTGCGCATGTCGTTCGTCATGAAGAAAAATGTCAAGGGCTTTGCGGCACATCCGTCCGACTACTATGAAATCACGCCGGAACTCACCAAAGACTAAATCCCTATAGGAGGGGCAAGCTATGAGCCTGTTGGAGGTAAAAAATCTCTCCGTGGCCTGGGAGGGGCAGGTGGCCGACCGCGTATGTGTCATGGAGCAGGGCCGCATCGTCGAGCAGGGCGCGACGGCAACCGTCGTGGCGCATCCGCAGTCTCTGGCTGCACGTAGACTGCTGGCTGTGGATTTCTTCCGTATGGTTCGGTCGTAAAGTGGCGCGCCAGCAGCCAACTGGTGCTCAGCCAAACCGGAGCATGCTGTTTCGTAAAGGAAAAAGACACTGTTACATACGCCCAGCGTGGCAAGGTAACAGTGTCTTTTCTATATTGCGCGGAAAATGCTGTTTTATGCGTTGCGAGCAGGCGCCAGGAGTGCCAGCTGGCGTCTGCCGAACCGTTGCAGCAGTTCCTGGTCGTGCGTGGCCAGGATGAGCGTTTTGCCTGCCTGTTGCAGGGAGGTGAGGAACTCCAGCAGCCAGGCGCGGCCGGCGGCGTCGAGGAAGCTTTCCGGCTCGTCCATGGTCCAGACGGCGGGGTTCATGGTGAGCAGGGAGGCGAGGGCCACGCGCTTTTTTTCACCGCCGGAGAGGCTGTAGGGGGCGCGGTCGCGCAGGTGGGCGATGCTCAGGGCCTGTAGCGCGTCCTCCGTACGCTGGCGGACCTCATTGGCCGTGAGGCCCATTTGGATGGGGCCGAAGGCGAGCTCCTCGGCAACGGTGCTGCAGAACAGCTGCACGTCGGGATTTTGCCAGAGGAAACTCACACGCTGGTGGAAATATTTGGAATAGCGGTGCTCGCGCATACGCGCGGCTGTGATGGGCTCGCCCTCGAAGCGGTACTGGCCGAGTTCGGGGAAAAGGAGGCCGTTGAGCAGCTTCAGTAACGTGGATTTGCCCGCGCCGTTCGGGCCTGTGAGGCAGACGGTCTCGCCCTGCTGGATGCTGGCACTGACATGGGCGAGCACGGGCACGCTGCCGTAGGCATAGCAGACATCGTCCAGGACGATTTGCGGCGCGGTGGTGGTAGATGTAGGTTGATTGTTCATCAGGCAAGTGCCTCCAGCATGATTAAGGAAACGCTGACGGTTTAATCAGCGTTTCCTTAAGTATTGTAGGAAAATATGATTATGGCAGTGGTGCCTGCGTTATGCTGCTAGGGAGAGCAACCCAAATGCTTGCGCTTTATGGTCGCGGCCTTGCCAACAACTCAAGCTGGCAGCAACTCCAGGCGACAAAATAAATAGAGATAAAGCAGCAGAAGCACGGCGACCAGCAGGTCCGCCGTGTGCGGCTGCCAGCGGGCGGGCGGCGCGGGGTAATCGCCGGTGAAACAGCGGCAGCGCATGGCATCGTACATGTCGAGCGACATTTGCTGGGAGCGCAGCAGCAGCACGCCTATGAGGCCGCCAATGGCGCGCCCCTTGTGCGGGTTGTGGCCGATGGAGCGCAGTTTCAGCGCCGTGAGCAGCTGTGCGGCCTCCTCGCCGAGCAGCACGATGTAGCGCAGCGTCGTGTCGAGGATAAAGATGATGACGCCAGGCACGCGCAGCTGGCGGCAGGCGTGCGTGAGACTGTGCCAGGCGAAGTTCTGCTGCAGCAGATTGAGTGCCGTGACGGTGAGAAAGGTCTTGGCAGGCAGGAGCAGTACGCGCTGGCCGTTGCCGAGCCAGAGCGCGGGCAGGACGATGAGTGCGCAGAACAGCGTGGCGAGCAGTGCGCCCGCGAGTACCCGGCGCAGGGTGCGGGCGGGCAGCAGGCAGAGCAGCACGGCCTCGCCCGCGCCGACGGCCCAGAGATAGGCCGTGTGCTGTGCGAGCACGAGCGTGAGGATGAGCAGCACCGTGGCGAGCAGGCCGAGCAGGGCCGTGCAGTGCTGGCGGCGGCGCGCCTGTTGGCGCAGGGCGTCGAGGACGAGCATAAGACGCAAAAGGGACCGGGTGATGTAGTAATCACGGTCCCGGTCCGGTGTGTATACCTCGTCCTGACCAGCCCAGTCAGGCAGTTTCAACATAGTTGTTTCCTTTGCGTGCGTAGAGTATTAAGCAGACGCTGATTGAGTTAGCCCGGCTGGTAGCTGAGCTGATGATTTATCAAGCCTGCGTGTCGTAGCGCGTGGGCTGGGGCAGGCAGGTGCTGAACAGTTTAAAGGCGATGATGAGCAGCGCGGCTCCGATGATGGCCGAGAGGATATAGCCGAAGACATCGGGCATACCCGCGACCGTGTAGTCGGGAAACAGCGCAGTGAAGTCAAAGCCGTCCGCCATGCCAGCCGGGGTGTAGCCGAGTGCCGAGCCCAGATAGTCCTGCTCCGCAAGCTCCTCAGGGTCCCACTCGCCCCAGGCCGTGCCCTCGGCGAGCAGGCCGAGCGGCGTGCCGAGGATGAGCAGGGCGAGGAGGGCGTAGGTGGGGCGTGAAGTGTTGGGAGTTGAGAGTTGAGAGCTGGGAGAGGCGGTGTCCAGCAGCGTGGCGTTCGTGCGGCGCAGGTAGGCGAGGACGGCGGTGGTGAAGACGACCTCGGCGAGGCCGAAGAGCGTCAGGTGGCCGGCGAGCATCGCCGGGATGGACACCCAGAGCGGATAGGGACAGTAGAGGGCCTGGCCTGCACCGTCCGTGAAGAGCAGCGGCTGGATGCCAAACTCGATGGCGGCGCAGAGGGCGGCCAGATTGATGCCGACAAAGGCACCGCAGCCCGCCGCGAAGAGGTCGCTGTGCGCCGAGGACAGGCGCTGGCGCAACTGCTGGTAGACGAAATAGCCGCTGAACGGCAGTACAAACGCCATATTGAAGCAGTTCGCACCCAGCGCGAGGATGCCGCCGTCCCCAAAGAAGACGGCCTGGACCAGTAGCGCCACACTGACGCCGAGACAGGCGGCCCAGGGGCCGAACAAAATGGCCATGAGCGTGCCGCCGACGGCGTGCCCCGTCGTGCCGCCGGGCAGCGGGATGTTAAACATCATCGCGAGGAAGACAAAGGCGGCGCCGATGCCCAGCTGCGGCAGGCGTTCCTGCGGGATGTGCTCACGAACCTTTTTGACGGCGAGCAGCCAGACGGGCACCATGACCGCGCCCATGACGGCGCAGGTCTCGGGGCTGAGATAATTTTCGGGGATATGCATTTTTTTCACACTCCTGTGCTATGTTGATATGATAAAGACATTCTTTATTTTAAGGGAAAATGAGGGCCTGCGTAAGCCTCCCAGGGGGATGCAATGATGAAAAATTTCTGATAAGACTGCATGATTTTTTTTTGCAATTTGTCTGCCCGTCAGCAGGCGTTTGGGCAAAACAATTTTTCGTTGCGAGTCAGCTGTGCTTGCTATTTGCCTGTATTGTCGATAAAATAGAAGGTGATACATAACAGCGGCAGTGAGGTGAGAGAATGACAGCAAATAACGCGAGGGCGGAGCAGGCGATGCGCGAGTTCCTCGAGGCACTGGGGGTGGACCTCACGGCACGGGGCATGGAGCGTACACCGGCGCGCGTCGCGCAGATGTACGCGTTCCTGTTCAACGGCATGGGGCGCAGCACGGAGGACATCTGGGGCGAGACGTTCACGACCGGCTCGGATGGGCTCGTGGCCGTGCGGCATATTCCGTTTTACTCGATGTGTGAGCATCATCTCGTGCCGTTTTTCGGCACGGTGGATATCGCCTACATCCCGCGGCACGGGCGCGTGGCGGGCTTCAGCAAGTTCACGACGCTCGTAGAGCGGCTCGCGCACCAGCCGCAGCTGCAGGAGCGGCTGACGGCGCAGATTGCGCGCGCCGTGGAGCATGATCTGCAGGCCGTGGGTGTGCTGGTCAAGGTGGAGGCGCTGCAGCTCTGCATGACGATGCGCGGCGATATGGCGCCGGGCACGCGCACAGTGACGAGCGAGGCCACGGGCGTCTGCCGTGAGGACCACGCGCTGTACCAGCAGGCGTGGCTGGCTCTGGGCGGAGAGAAATAAATTCTCTTGCCGCCTGTATTACCAAGGCAGCGAGGCAGCAGGATTTTTAGGGCCGTATAGAGCCCAAGCTGTGACCATAGTTGCCATAACATATTGTAGAAGTAATCCTGTCAGACCCAGGTGGGATTTAAATTTTTTGTGGTAGGGGTGGTACTGCCAGAGCGCGATTGCGCGGAAAGGCAGGCCATTTATGCGCTGCAAACGTACATATCATTTTCAGGACGGCAAGGAGCTCGTGCTCGGCGGGCGGACCCAGGTCATGGGTATCCTCAATGTGACACCGGATTCGTTCTCGGACGGTGGCCAGTGGAACAGCATCGAGCGGGCGAAAGCGCATCTGCTGCAGATGGCGGCGGAGGGCGCGGCCATTATCGACATCGGCGCGGAGTCGACGCGGCCGGGCTCGACGCCGCTCTCGGCCGAGGAGGAGCAGGCGCGGCTGCTGCCGTATCTGCGCGCGCTCGTGCCCATTTCGCCCGTGCCTATCTCCGTCGATACCTATCACGCGGCGACAGCGCGCGCCGCGGCGGCCTGCGGCGTGCATCTGCTCAACGATGTCTGGGGCCTGCAGTACGCGGGTGAGCCGGTGGGCGCAATGGCGCAGGTCGCCGCCGAGACGGGCCTGCCAATTATCGTTATGCACAACCAGCTCGGGCAGGAGTATACGGGCGACGTGATTGCTGAGATGCAGGCTTTTTTCCGTCGTTCACTGCAAATCGCGGCGGACGCGGGTGTGGCGCGGGAAAATATCATCCTCGACCCGGGCATCGGTTTCGGTAAAGACACGCCGACCAATCTCACGGTGCAGCGGCGCCTGCGTGAGCTCACGGTTATTGATGGCACGCCGTATCCTATGCTGCTCGCGTGCAGCCGCAAGCGTTTTATCGGCGACGTGCTGGGCCTGCCAAGTGATGAACGCGACATTGCCACGGGCGCGGCGGGTGTCGTGGGTATCCTGCAGGATGCGTGTATGCTGCGCGTGCATGCGGTGCAGCCCATGGTGCAGATGGCAGCCATTGCGGATGCCATTCGTGAAGCATAAAATTTAGGGAGTTGCGGGACATGGATAGTATCAGGCTCATGGGCATGGAGTTTTACGGACACCACGGCTGTCTGCCAGCGGAGCGGGCGCAGGGACAGCGCTTTATCGTGGATGTCGTGCTCACGCTGCCGCTGCAGCAGGCTGGGCGCACGGATGACCTCGCGGCGACCGTGAACTACGCGGCTGTGTTTCAGGACGTGCGGGCCATCGTCGAGGGCGAGCCGGTCAACCTGCTGGAGACCGTGGCGGAGCGCATCGCCGCACGACTGCTCGCCCGCTATGCGCCGGTGCAGACCGTGACCGTGACTGTACATAAACCGGGCGCGCCTATCGCGGGCACGTTCCGCGATGCAGCCGTGGAGATTACGCGTCAGCGCACGCTGACGCTTGCGGACGTGCCCGTAGACGTGCCAATCGTTGAGGCCGATGGCCAGAGCCGTAAAAGAGGTGATTGCTGATGCAGTGGACATGCTATCTGAGTCTGGGCGCTAATCTCGGCGCGAAGGGAGAGACGCTGCGCGAGGCGCTGCGTCTGCTGGCCGTACTGCCGGAGACGCAGCTCTTGCGCTCGTCGTCTTTCTATACGACGGCACCCTGGGGCAAGACGGACCAGCCGGACTTTATCAATGCGGCCTGTGCGCTGCGCACGCGTCTTACGCCGCTCGAGCTGCTGCATCATTGCCAGGCCATTGAGCTGCAGCTCGGGCGCATCCGGCACGAGCGCTGGGGCGCGCGCACCTGCGATATCGACCTTGTGTTCGCCAGCGACGGCATCACGAGCGATACGGCAGAGCTGCATCTGCCGCATCCTTACCTCACGGAGCGGGCGTTCGTGCTCGTGCCGCTGGCAGAGATTGCGCCGGAGCTAGAGATAGCGGGGCGCACGGCAACGGCCTGGCGCGACAGCATTGCGCATCAGGACTATCGCCTGGCACGCGAGCTCAGCAATCCGTTCCCGTTCCATCTCATCGCCTGCATGGGCGTGGACCGTGGCATTGGCAAGGCAGGTCAGCTGCTGTTTGACGAGCCGGAGGACAAGGCGTTTTTCCGGCAAAAGACGACAGGTGGTATCCTCATCATGGGGCGGCATACCATGGAGACGCTGCCGGGGGCTCAGCCCCTGCAGCAACGCCTGAACATCGTGCTATCGCGCTCGCTCACGGGCCGCGCACAGACGCGGCAGGAACGGGCGGGCTTTGTCGTCTGCCACGACCTCACGGAGCTCTGGCAGACGCTGGGACAGCTGCAGAGTGAGGAGAACTGGCGCCAGCGCAAAATCTGGATTATCGGCGGCGCAGCCATCTACGCGCTGCTGCTGCCCTACTGCCGCGACGCCTGGGTCACGGAGGTCGCGGCCGCCGTGCCCGCCGATGTCTATCTGCCCGAGCTCACGGGCATGACGCTGCAGGAAGAGGTCGCGAGCAGTACGCCCACGCTGAGCTTCTGCTACTACCGCCGCCCCGCCGCGAGCTGCTACGAGGATTGAAAGTTGAGTAAAAGGGGCTCTGCGAGAAACGTAATAGTGTAAGGTATAAAATCTTGCACTTTGCCGTGTGGACGCGTACAATAAACGGCAGGAGGAGATTTCAATATGAAGAAGTTTATCATCGCTTTAGCTATGGGCGCCATGGCGCTGCTGCCGCTGCCCGCACAGGCCGCCACGCCGACGAACGCCCCGGACGCCGCCGCTTTCGCCGCGCAGGAGACGCTCGCGAATCAGTGGATTGAGACCATGATTGTGCAGCAGAAACCTGAGGAAGCCTACAAGCTCCTGTCCCCCACGGCGCAGAAGCAGATTGCACAGGACAAAGTCGTCAAGGCGGGTAAAGACATTCAGGCCAAATGGGGCAAGATGCAAGCCCTCGGCTTCGTCGCCTGGGAGCGCTTCACGCAGGCTGACCGCATTTCCTACGTCATGAAGTTCGAAAAAGCCCCCGCCGTACACTGCATGCTCATCTTCGACAAGCAGGGCGGCCTCGAAAACTTCGTCCTCGGAGAAATGCAGCAGAATAAAGACGCTAAAAATCAGAAAACGCAATCGGACAAAAAATAACTCCTAGCCGTTGTCATCACGTATCACTATGTACAAAGAAGAAAGGCGAGCCCTTGCGGCAGCACCATGCTGCAGGGTTCGCCTTTCTTCTGTTATCACAAACGTTTTGCGCAGCCTCAGCAATGTTCAGAGTCACTGGCCAATGCGACATGCTTGCCGCAAAAAGCCAAGCCATATAACCAAGTGCAGGGCACCGCCGCCTTTTGCATGGCTGTGACATATTGTTTGTCCTTGATTTGTGCCAAGGCCTTCTGTGCTGCGCCAGCCAGGTCTGCAACGTCGTTGACTGACTTGAACTCCAGCACAATGCCCGGCAGAGATTTTTTGCGGGGGAACAAGGCGATATCGAAACGTCCACCGCCGCTTTCACGGTTGGACTCCAGGCGGTAATCCGCTTCGAAATATAAGAGTAAGCCTAGCATGAGGCCGTGGTAAAAACTCTCGGGGCGCGCCGCGTCGTGCACACTGACGTATTTGCGTAAGATGTCCTGTAATGTCTCCTCGAAGGTGGCCGCATCGCCCTGCTCCATGGCTGTACGCAAGCCGTAAAGGGCGCTGCTGATATTGCCCTTGCCCGCGTCCATAGCCGCGAGTATTTCCCGTCGGTAAATAGACCTGACTTCCCGATTAGGGATGGCCAGACGATACATATCCGGTTCCTCCGGCACACGCGCCACGCTTTTCAGATAGCCCGCGGCCAGCAACACGCTGTACAAAGCGTCGTGACTCTCCAAGATATGCTGGTAAACAATGTCCTCGTCAATCGGCGAAACAACACTCTGCCATGCCATCAGGCCCTGCATTTCGCGCCACATGCGCGCGTCCGCCTGTGACAGCATATCCCTAATGAGTCCGTTGGAGCCAGTGTTAGCCCAATAGGCCTGTGGCACGCAGTCGTGGGCAAAATAGTTCAGCACCGACCACGGGTTGTAGATTTCCACGCCTTGAAACGCATAGCCATCGTACCACGCACGCAACTCCGGCAATTTGTTCACCTGCCCGCAACCCTTGGCCAGTCGTTCCACTTCTTCCGTCGTAAAGCCGAAGGCAGCGGCGTACCCGCCATTGGCCACCGAGGACACCGTCAAATTGTTCAGCCCACTGAAAATGCTTTCCTTAGCGATGCGCAGTACACCCGTGATAACGGCAAAATACAGGGACTCATTATCCTTCAGCGCCATAGACAGGAAATTACGCATGAAGTCCACTGCCTCCGAATAATAGCCGCGTTCGCGCGCGAACTCCAACGGCGTATCGTATTCGTCGAGTAGCAGCACCACCGGCTGACCATAATGCCGCGCCAGTGCCTCCGTCAAAAATTGCAGCGATTCTTGCATTTCATTTTCTGTAGCGCCACGCATGGCCACGCGCTGGCAAAAATCACGTTCCCACGCACTTAACTCCGTATCACGCAAGATGACCGCATATGTGTCATACAGCTTGCCCATCAAGAGCCGCATGCCATCCACGAACGAGGTATATGTCGGTTTTTTCACATCTTTGAGCGTCAGAAAAATAACCGGTTTCGTGCCAGCCAGGTCGCGGTAACGTGCCTTTGACCGCATGATGTCCGTATCCCGAAACAGCTCCGCAAACTCCTCCCGATGCGCCAGGCTGAAAAAATAGCGCAACATGCTCAGGGTCAGCGTCTTGCCAAAGCGCCGGGGCCGCGTAAAAAGCGTGACCTTATCGCGCTTGCGCTGGTCAAGCAGCTGCTGGATAATGTCAGTCTTATCCACATACAGCCCACCCTGTTTAATCAGGGTACGAAAATCTGACTCGCCAATCATCAGCTGTTTCTGCATTTGCTCATCTCCCTGCACATTGGTCCTTGGTTAAAATTATAGCACGACTCTTTGTCTAAAAAAAGGCTCTGGCAGCTCCTGCTTTTATTGTAAGTGTCCACGCTGGTAAGTGCAAGATTTTATGCCTTGCAACGGTGGACAATTTTTAGTACTATAGAATGGAATGTAACAAGGGAGGAATCTGTTTTGGATTGGTTCAAAAAAGCCGTCAAGCCGATGGATGTGCTCATCGCCATCGTCGGCGTCTATCTGTTTGCCAATATGGACTTTGGCAATCTGCAGACGATTGACTATATCTATGCGGTCTGCTTTACGCTGTGGTTTATCCTCGAGGCCGTGCGCATCTACATTTACTATCAGCGCCGCAACGAGGAGCCCTCGGCACAGGAGCAGGATCGGCGCCTGGAAAAGAGCCACAATAAAAACCAGCATAAACATCATTGAGTACTGCCCCTCAACGGCAGTGCAGAAACAGGATTTCAGGTGACAAGAGTGCGAAAGAATATCGGTATGTTGCTTGGGCTGCTGCTGCTCGCGACGGCGTTCCTCGCGGGCTGCGGTGGACAGGGTACGACGAGTGAAACGAGCAGCAGTGGCAGCAGTGCGGCAGCTGTCACCAAGTCTGCCCCTGCGCCGACTATGCCCAGCGGGCAGGTGATGATCAGGATGCTCGACGTGGGGCAGGGGGACAGCATCCTCGTACAGACGGCGGAGCAGACGGTGCTCATCGATACGAGCGACGTCGATGAGCAGGACAAGTTGCGCACGCAGCTGCAAAAGGCGGGCGTGACGAAAATCGACAAGGTTATCCTCACGCATCCGCACGCGGACCACATCGGCGGCATGCCGGTGCTCTATGCGGACTATCAGGTCGGCGAAATCTACGACAACGGCGTGACGGCGAAGTCGAAAATCTACCGCAACTATGTGAAGCAGGCCAAGGCGAAACATATTCCGCTCAAGACGCTGAAAGCGGGCGATGAGCTGGACTTCGGCGGCGGGGTGAAATTCCACGTCTATGCGCCGGGGGCGAAAATGCTCGCGGAGAGCAAGGATGAGCACTTCAACCAGAATAACGGCTCCATCGTGGGGCAGCTCGTCTGTGGCAATTTTAAAATGCTGTTCACGGGCGACGCGGAGCAGGAGGCTGAGCAGGAAATTGACGCGAGCTATAAAGACGTGCTGAACAGTGACGTGCTGAAAGCCGGCCACCACGGCAGCAAGACGTCGTCTTCGCCGACGTTCCTGCGCTATGTGCATCCGCAGGTCTGTCTCATTTCCTGCGGGCCGAAAGAGGAAAAAGGTGGCACAGGCAATACGTATGGCCATCCGCATGAGCAGACGCTGAAAAAGTATAAAGCGCTCAAGGCGCAGGTGTTCGTGACGGCCTGGCAGGGCACGATTACCATTACGACGGACGGGCAGACCTACAAAGTGGCAGCGGAGCATGCCAAGGACAATCTGTCCGCACCAGGCGAGACCTATGAAGGGCAGGCGGGGACGCGATGAAAGACGTTACAGCCTATATCGACCGCTTTGAGGAAGATTATGCCGTGCTGCTCGTGGGTGAGCAGGAGGCGCCGGTGAACTGGCCGCGGCATCTGCTGCCCAGTGATGTGGGGGAGGGGGACTACCTGAAACTCACGCTTGCCTATGACGCGGCTCAGACAGAGGCGGCGGCGCGTGAGGCCGAGTCGCTGCGGCATGGTGAATAAGTGCGGATGTTGTGCAAGGCCCGCTTTCGTTGGCAGGCAGCATACCCCGCAAGGTATGGGGCAGAATTTGACGGCAGACAGATTTTTAGATAGATAAAACCGGACGGGGCAGGAAACCTGTCAGGGAGGTTTTGGCGTGGATAGAGCTTTTGAGTTTTTACGGAGATATATAGGCAGAGGCGGTGCGCTGGCGCTGGTGCTGCTTGTCGGGCTGACGCTTTGCGGGCCGACGGCGGGCGAGGCGCGTTCGCGTGGCATGCATGAGCTGAACTATTTCCAGACGAGCGAGGTGGAGGTGGACGGCCGGGCGGCCACGCGCGTGGAGATTGGCCTCGACCGTGACAACCTCAGCTATACGGTAGCCGTGGCCAAAGAGCAGCCGGATACGCTGCAGATTACCATGCAAAAGACACGGCGCGGTGATGTGCAGGCGGATATCCCGGTGCGGCGGCAGGAGGTCCATGGCGTGCAGTTCACAGCACTGGACAACCGTACGCTCGTGGTCAGCATCCAGACGACACATAAGGCATTACAGGCGGATGACTACCGCGTGCGCGTGCTGCCGCGGGAGCGCAGAAAGCGCCTGCCCTATCGCCTCGTCATCGAGGTCCTGCATCCGGCCGCGCCGACTGTGCAGACGGTGGACGGCGTAGCCGGACACACGGTCGTGCTCGATGCGGGACACGGTGGCAGCGACGTGGGGGCCATCGGCCCGCACCGGGTAACGGAGGCCTCGGTCACGCTGCCCGTGACGCAGGCCGTGCGCGATATCCTCACGGCCTCGGGCGCCGAGGTGGCCATGACGCGCGATACGGACGTCGATGTCTACGGGCCGGGCGCCTCAGACCGCGACGAGCTGCAGGCGCGTGTCGACGTCGGCGTGCGCACGCCGGGCGCAGAGGTGTTTGTCTCCATTCATTGCAATGCGTTTTCGAATCCGGGCGCACATGGCATGGAAACGTACTACTATCCCAAGACCGACGCGGACTACCGCCTCGCGCAGCTGCTGAACGAGGAGCTCGCGCAGGCGGGTGGCCGTTTCAACCGCGGCGTGAAGGAAGCGCGCTTCTACGTCATGCGCCACTCGGCCATGCCGGCGTCGCTCGTGGAGCTGGCCTTTATCACGAATCCTGCCGAGGAGCGACTGCTCGCAGACCATGATTATCAGCAAAAAGTGGCAGCGGCCATCGCGCGCGGCATCGGCAGATTTTTCGGCGGCGCGGCTAAATGATGCTGCTGTCAAGCAGCGTGGTTTGGTTATCTTCTGGCGATGGCGGCTTTTTGGTGCAGGCTGACGTTGCTTTAGCGACTGTATATAGGAGGCTTATATGAAAAAGTTACGCTTTATGTTGTTGGCGGCGCTCGCAGTGTTGCTCGTGTTCTGTGCTGGCTGTGACCCGCAGGGGGAGAAACAGGCGGCAACGAGCTCGTCCGCATCCACGTCGGCCGTGACGGCCAGCAGCAGCGCGTCCTCGTCTGCCAGCAGTGTGGCGAAACAGGCCGGCGGCAGTCAGACGCTCACGCTGTATTTCCCCGATGACAATGGCATGCAGCTGCTCGGCGAGCAGCGTAAAATCCGCTGGCAGGCGGGCGGCAATAAATATCAGGCAGCCGTCGAGGCCTTGCTCCAGGGGCCGCAGGGCAAAGGGGCCATTGCCATTTTCCCGAAGAAAGCGAAGGTGCAGAGCGTCAAGGTGGCGGACGGCGTAGCCAAAGTCAGCTTCAACCGCGCGCTGAAAGAGGACTTCGTGGGCGGCTCGACGGGCGAGGAGATGCTCGTGGGCTCGCTCGTCGATACGCTGGCCGGTTTCAAAGAAATCAAAAAAGTTCAGCTGCTCATCGAAGGGCAGCCTATCGAGTCGCTCGACGGCCATATGGATCTCAGCACACCCATCGGCCCCATGCGGGATCTCATACGTAAATAAAACGTTTACCCAAGCAATTATTTTATCGTAGCAGTAGGCGGAATTTTATGTTATACTTATGAGAGTATAAGCAACGAAAGGGGTCTGCTGGTGTCGTGATCAAGCTACCACTCAAGAATTTGCGGCCAGGCATGGTGCCGGTGCAGAGTGTCTATAACTCTAAAGGGGCCAGCTATCTCGTGAGGGGTGTGCCGTTGACGGCCACCTATATCCAGCGTTTGCGCCAGCTGGGCATTCAAAAAATCTATATCACATCCACGGAGCCTGACCTCGAAATCAAGCCGCCGGAGGACGTCCTGCAGGAGGAAACGCGCAAGGCAGCGGTGGACCATGTCTACCATTTGTTCGAAAATGTGCAGCAGCAGAAGCTCATGGACATCGGCCCTGTGGAAAAGGCCGCTGACGCCATCATCGGCGATCTAGTGCTGCGGCGGAAAAATCTCGTACAGCTGACGGATATCCGCACCTATGATTCATATACGTTCGCGCATAGTGTGAACGTGGCCGTGCTTTCGGCCATCCTTGGCACGCTCTGTGAGATGGACGCCAAGCACATGCACGAGCTGACGCTCGGCGCATTGCTGCACGACCTCGGCAAGACGCGTGTGCCGCAGGAGGTGCTCAACAAAGAGGGCGGACTCACGGATGAGGAGTTTGACCTCATCAAGCTGCATCCGCGCTGGGGCAGCGAGATGATTCTCGCCATGCGCATGCCAGGGACGGCCATGTTCGCCATCTGCGCGCGGCAACATCACGAGCACCTCGACGGGCGCGGCTATCCCTACGGGCTGCAGGGCAACCAGATTCACCTCTACGGACGCATCGCGGCCATTGCCGACGTGTACGATGCCCTGACGAGTCTGCGTCCCTACAAAAAGCCCTATCCGCCGCATGTGGCGCATCATATCATGTCGAACTGCTCACCAGGACAGTTCGATGAGGATTTGCTCAAACTATTCTTTACGAATGTGGCCATCTACCCCGTGGGTACGGTGCTGCTGACGCAGCACGGCTATGGCATCGTGTACAAAGTCATCTTCGGCCAGACGGAGCGGCCGCGCATCGTGCTCTTTGCGGACCCGGAGGGGCACCGCTGCCCACCGCGCATGGTGGACCTGTATCTGGAGCGGGAGGTGGCCGTCAACAAGGTGCTCACTGGCACGGAACTGTTCCATTTTATCGATCAGATGGGCTTCGACCCGGCCACACTGCTCGTGGACACTGAATAATCGACCAATGACAAGTCGTCGTTGCTGTTATAGCAACGACGATTTTTTGCGTTATGTTAAATCCTATATACAGTTGACGTCAACTAAAGGACAGTTCCTGTTTTTTTACAGAATATTTCGCGGCAGACGTAGGAGTTTGCCGCTTTTTGGTGAATATAAACAGTAGTTGAGAGGCTGGACCACGTGGCACCTATGCATGGTTCAGCTACGTGACATAGCGGACGGGAGATGAGGCGCAGTGGCGGCACATGAACCCATGGTAGAGGTCTTCATCTATGAGACGCGGCAGTTCCTCGAGCAGCTGGAGCAGATGGCGCTGGCGAGCGAGGAGCAGGGCAGCTTCGCGGCGGAGGATGTCAACGAGATTTTCCGCGCCATGCACACCATCAAGGGCTCGGCGGCCATGATGATGCTGGACGAAATCTCGCAGCTCGCGCATGCCGTGGAGGATATCTTCTTTTATATCCGCGAGCTGCACCCCCAAAAGGTGGATGTGTCGGCTATCACGGATATCGTGCTGACGGCCGTGGACTTCATGAACGGCGAGGTGGATACGCTGGACGGTGGCGGTCAGCCCGACGCCTCCAGCGAGGAACTGCGTAAATCCACGCATACGTTCCTGCGCGAGATGAAAATCACCAACGGCGACGACCCGGACGTGGACCTGCGCAAGGTCAAGGGCAAGCAGAGCAGCGGCGCGGGCACAGCGGGCGGTAACAGCGGTGTGGCTGCAGCTGCACCGGCCAACAAACCCAAGCAGCAGTATTTCATCCCGGCGGCGAAAACGGCGCCGGCGCAGAAGGCTGGCCTGCACGTATACGCGGCCGTTGTGCATTTCGAGGCCGGCTGCGGTATGGAGGAGGTGCGCGCCTTTGCCATCGTGAACCGGCTGCAGGACGTGACGGCGGAGCTGCACTACCAGCCGGAGAAAATCCTCGAGGACGCGGCGGCTGCTGAGACCATCGTACAGGAGGGCTTCCGTCTGTGGTTCACGACGGATATGGCACCGGACAAGGCGCAGGCTTTCCTCGAGGACACGATTTTCCTCGATAAACTGGAATTTAAAGAGCTCGCGAGTACGGCGGAGTGTGCGTACTGGCCGAGCCCGCAGCAGCAGGCGACGCAGCAGGCCGAGGCAGCGGCTGCGCCCATCGTGCCACCACCGCCGGAGCCGAAACCGCGGCCCGCACCGCTCAAGGGACCGGCGGCGCAGCATGGGCACGAGGCCCAGATGATTTCCGTACGCGTGGACAAGCTGGATAGGCTCATGGATCTCGTGGGCGAGCTGGTCATCGCGGAGTCAATGGTCACGCAGAACCCGGATTTGCAGGGCCTGGAGCTCACGAATTTCGCCAAGGCGGCGCGGCAGCTGCACAAGCTGCACGAGGAACTGCAGGACGGCGTGATGTCGCTGCGCATGGTGCCGCTCGAGGCTACGTTCAAAAAGATGAATCGCATCGTGCGCGACATGACGAAGAACCTCGGCAAAAAGGCACGGCTCGTGCTCGTGGGCGAGGACACGGAGGTCGACAAGAATATTACGGAGCACATCGGCGACCCGCTCATGCACATCGTGCGCAACTCCATGGATCACGGCATCGAGCTGCCCGCGGAGCGCGCGGCGGCCGGCAAGGCCGAGCAGGGCACGATTACGCTCGGCGCGCGCAACGAGGGCGGCGAGGTCGTCATCACCATCGCGGATGACGGCGGCGGCATGAACCGCGGGAAAATCCTCGGCAAGGCACGCGAAAAGGGCCTGCTCACGAAGCCGGAAGCGGAGTACACGGACCAGGAGGTGTTCGGCTTTATCTTCGCGCCTGGTTTCTCGACGAACGAGCAGGTCACGCAGTACTCGGGGCGTGGCGTGGGCATGGATGTGGTCGTCTCGAACATCCGTCAGCTCGGCGGCAAGGTCACGGTGGACAGCCAGGAGGGTGTGGGCACGACGACGACCATCCGCATCCCGCTCACGCTGGCCATTGTCGACGGCATGTGCCTGCAGGTGGGGCAGTCGCGGTTTACCCTGCCCATCAGCGCCATTGCCCGCTCGTTCCGTCCCGAGCCGGGGCAGGTGTTCCTCGATGCCGAGGGACGCGAGATGCTTATGGAGCGCGGGCGCTGCTGCCCCGTGGTGCGGCTCGGGCGTTTCTACGGTATCGACGGCGCAGAGGAGGAGCTCACGCAGGCCATTCTGCTCGTCGTGGAGAGCGAGGGACGGCTCTACGCGCTGGCAGCCGACCAGCTGCTCGGCGTACAGCAGATTGTCGTCAAGCCTGTGCCTAAATACATCAGCGGTATGACGCGTACGACGGGCATCACAGGCTGCACGCTGCTGGGGGACGGCAGCATCAGCCTTATCATCGACCCGGCGAAGACGGCGGGGCTGGTTTTCGCCTGAGCCAAGTGGCAAATGCTGGCGAGGCCAGGGTTGAGCAGAGCCAAAGAGCATAGGGGGGATTTGTGTGGCAGAGGAGGAGAACCTCGTAGAGGAAGATACGCAAAAGGATAAATACCTCACGTTTACGCTGGGGGAGGAACTCTACGGCATCGATATCCGCGTCGTCATGGAAATTATCGGCATTCTGCCCATTACGGCAGTGCCGGAGGTGCCGGAGTACGTGCGCGGCATCATCAACCTGCGCGGCAAGATTATCCCGGTCGTGGATATGCGGCTGCGCTTCCGGCGCACGTTCCGCGACTACACGGACCGCACCTGCGTGATTGTCATCGAGGCGGACGGCGTGCTCGTGGGCCTCATCATCGACAGCGTCTGCGAGGTGCTGGACATCCCGGAGGCGCAGGTCGTGCCGCCGCCGAAGCTCAAAGCAGCGCAGAACCGCTACGTGCGCGGGGTGGGACGTTTGCCGGAGAATAAAGTCGTCATGCTGCTCGACTGGCAGAAACTGTTTTCCGAGGACGAGGCAGAACTGCTGGGCGAGATGAACGACACGGCGGAGCAGGGCGGTCAGGCAGAGGCTGCGGCGGTACCAGAGGAGGGGCAGAAATGAAACAGTTCAAGGATATCAAGGTCGGCACGAAGCTCGTGGGCCTCGTAGCTATCATGGGCGTGCTGCTGCTGGCGTCGGTGTTTATCGCCATGAATAATGTGTCGCAGGTCAACGACGCCTACCAGAAAATCCAGCAGGAGGATGACTACGCGGGTCAGCTCGGCGTCTCCATCGGCAAAGCGTTCAGCGAGGACCGGGCGAGTCTCACGCGCTATCTGTTCCGCGTGAATCCAGCGGAGCGGCAGCAGATAGCGCAGGAAATCCAGCAGCAGGACGCGCAGATTGACGCCCGTCTGCAGGAGATCGCGCCGTTCATGCTGAGCGACGAGGCCAAGGCCATCCAGGCGGACATCCAGAAAAATATGAGTGCGTACCGGCAGGCACGTGCGGCGCTTATGGCAGCGCAGCCGGCACCGGGCCAGCCTGTAGACAATCTGCCGGAACTGAAGCCCGTACATGACCTGGGCGCACAGCTCGGCAAGGATTTCGACCGTATCGGCGAGCTTGGCATCAAGGGGGCGGCGGAGAGCTCGCAGGCGCTCGGCGAGCAGATTGCCCAGCAGCGTATGCTCGTGTTCGGTCTGTCGCTCGCCGTCATCGTCGTGGCTGTGCTGCTCGGCTATCAACTCGCACGGCGCGTGAGTACCAGTATCCAGACGCTGGCGGCGCGCGCGGAGGCCATCGCGGGCGGCAATATCTCGCAGCCCGTGCCGGTTACGAGTGCGGATGAAATCGGCCAGCTCGCGGAGCATCTCGAGGCCATGCGCCGGCAGCTGCAGCAGATGATGAGTGAGATGCGCACGGCAGCCGACCAGGTGGCAGCGGGTGCACGCAACGTCTCCGATGCCAGCGTCTCGCTCTCGCAGGGCGCGACGGAGCAGGCCGCCTCCATCGAGGAGCTTTCGACGTCCATTTCCGCTATTTCCTCGCAGACGGCCAGCAACGCCGCGCACGCGACGCAGGCGAATGAGCTGGCAGCGAAGGCCCGTCAGCAGGCGCAGGCGGGCGATGCCGATATGCAGGCCATGCTCACGGCCATGGATGCCATCAACGTGTCCTCAACGAATATCTCGAAAATCATCAAGGTCATCGATGAGATTGCCTTCCAGACGAATATCCTCGCACTCAACGCCGCCGTGGAGGCTGCGCGGGCGGGCCAGCATGGCAAGGGCTTTGCCGTCGTGGCCGAGGAGGTGCGCAACCTCGCGGCCCGCAGTGCCAAGGCGGCGAAGGAAACGACGGACATGATTGAAGACTCCATCGGCAAGGTCGGCCACGGCCGCGAGATTGCGGCGCAGACGGCAGAGTCGCTGAAACTCATCAACGAACATGTCACGCAGGTGGCCGACATCGTGGACGCCATCGCCAAGGCCTCGGGCGAGCAGAAATTTGCGCTCGAGCAGATTGACCAGGGCGTCAGCCAGGTCTCGCAGGTCGTGCAGGCCAACTCGGCGACGAGCGAGGAGGCCGCAGCCGCCAGCCAGCAGCTCAGTGCCCAGGCCGAGCATTTGCAGGAGACGTCGGCCAAGTTTCTGTGGTCAGAGCGCTGAGGAGCGGTAGTCAGTCCGCATGGCAGCGCGGCGGCATACCAGCCTGACGGTTGAGATGGTGTCTGCCGTATGCTGGCTGTATGTGGGTACAGGTCAGGCCATTTTATGGGGAGGTGAGGCTATGCTGGAGGAGGAAAAACAGGAACTGCAAAGCCAGGTACTGCAGGGCCTGCTCGGCGATGTGGGTGACGGCGTCATCCTCACAGATACGGAGGAGCATATCCGTTACATGAACGAGGCGGCGGCGCGCATTCTGGGCTGTCAGGTGGAGACGGCCGTGGGGCGGCGTTTCCCGAGCGTCTGCCAGCTGGTCAATGTAAAAACGGGGCGCGTGTTTCACGACCCACTGGAACAGGCCATGCGCAAGCGGCGCGCCGTGGGTCTCGCACGCAACATCGGTATCCGGCGCGGGCCCCAGCAGATTTACCTCTCGGCCACCTGCTCGCCCATGCTGAATCCCACGGGTGAGGTCATCGGCTGCTCCATCATCCTGCGTGATATCACGCATATGCGCCAGCTCGAGATGAAAATCGAGCTCGACCATATCTATATGCGCGCCGTGTTCAGCGCGGCGAAAATCGGTCTTTGCGTGCTCGATGCACGCGGGGCTATCATCAATATCAACGACGCGGCGCTCGAGATGATGGAGACGACGTTCACGCGCGTGCAGGGGCAGCAGTTCGGCGACGCGTTCCGCTGCCAGAACAGTTTCGAGTGTGGCTGCGGGCATGGGCATCTCTGCGGTCACTGTCCGGTGCGGCGGCACATCGAGGCGGCCATCCGTGACGATACGTTCACGACGGAGTTTACCGTGGCCATGCACAGCCGTATCAGTACGCTGCCCATTTGGTTGAAAATCTTTGTCTCGCAGACGGCGACGGACGGCAAAAAGCAGATTGTGCTGGCGTTGCTCAACGACTCGTCGCGCAAAAAACGTGAGCGTGCGCTCGACGATGCGCGCATGCGGGCGGAGTCGGCGAGCCGCACCAAGAGTCAGTTCCTCGCGAATATGAGTCACGAGATACGCACGCCCATCAACGGCCTCACGGGTATGCTCGACCTCACGCTGCGCACGGGTCTCACGGACGAACAGCGCGAGAATCTGCTCAACGCGAAGCAGTGCGCGGACGATTTGCTGCGCGTGATTAACGACATCCTCGATTTCTCGAAGATGGAGAGCGGCAACCTCGAGCTCGAGGATATCGGCTTTGACCTGCGGCAGCATCTCAAACGCGTCTGCCAGATACACAGCAAAATCACGCGGCAGAAAGGCCTTTATTTCCGCCATCCTAACTACAAGGAACTGCCGCCTATCATGCGCGGCGACCCCATGCGCCTACGGCAGATCATGCACAATCTGCTCACGAATGCCACGAAATTCACGCAGGAGGGCGGCATCACAGTCGAGGCGCATGTGGGCGAGCGGCGCGGGCAGCCGACGCTGGAAATCGCCGTGCACGACACGGGCATCGGCATGAGCATCGCCGAGCAGCAAAAGCTGTTCCGGCCGTTCAGCCAGGTGGATGGCAGCATCACGCGCCGCTTCGGCGGCACGGGGCTCGGCCTCACCATCGTGAAAAAGCTCATCACACTCATGGGCGGGGAAATCAGCGTACACTCGGCCCCAACCGTGGGCAGCAACTTTACATTCTGGGTGCCGCTAATCACGGCAGAGAAAATCGACGACGATATCCACGAGCAGCGCGTGTTCCTGAATCCGCGCCTCACGGCGCAGGCCGCATCAGGCACTGTACAGGGCACAGAGATGGTAGTGGGGCAGCATGGTGGCACAGTACAAGCAGGAGCACAGGCCGCAGCAGCCCCCACGCCCGAAATTGCGGCTACGGCGAAGCATGTGGCCGATCTCGATATCGCCTCGCTCATGCGCTACTGCGAGCAAAAACTGGATGATGCACCCGCCACGGCTGGCCAGGGGGATAAATAGGGGAGGAAAGTAAGATGAAAATCCTGATAGCAGAAGACGACCGTTTGAGCCGCACCTTCATGGCCAAGTTCATGGCGGACTATGGCACATGCGATGTGGCGGTGGACGGCATGGAGGCACTCGACCTCTATATGGATGCCGTGAAAAAGAAAGATTACTATGACTTGCTCTGCCTCGACATCATGATGCCGAAGGTGGATGGGCTCAAAGTGCTGAAAGTCATCCGTGCCGTGGAGCAGCAGCACGGCCTGCCGCACCTGGCCATCATTATGATGACGGCCATCGCCGAGGTGGAGTACGTTGATCAGGCATTTGAGCTGGGTTGCGATGCCTATGCCTCGAAACCTGTCGACACAGAGAAGGTGCTCGAGGTCATGCAGAACCTCGGCCTGGACGTAGCGAAGCCGCAGGCGGCGACGGAATAAACAGCATACAGAGCGATGGGCCGGCCTCGTTCGTGGCAATTTATTGTCTTACAAGCTTATATTTATGGCGTTGATATGTTAGAATAAGGAGTGTGTACTAGCTTTATGTAATGTGATGACAGAGGAGGACCAATATGAGCCTGATGGAAACTTTGCATGCTGCTGACCCCGCCGTGGCGGAGGCGCTGGATAAGGAACTGAACCGCCAGCGCACGAAGCTGGAGCTCATCGCTTCGGAGAATATCGTGTCAAAGGCGGTGCTCGAGGCGCAGGGCAGTGTGCTCACGAACAAATACGCCGAGGGCTACCCGGGCAAGCGCTACTATGGCGGCTGCGAGTACGTGGATGTGGTGGAGCAGCTGGCCATCGACCGCGCGAAAAAGCTGTTCGGCGCGGCGTATGCCAACGTGCAGCCGCACTCGGGTGCGCAGGCGAATATGGCGGTGTTCTTTGCGCTGCTGCAGCCGGGCGATACGGTCATGGGCATGAACCTCACGGACGGCGGCCACCTCACGCACGGCTCACCCGTGAACATGAGTGGCAAATATTTCAAGATTGTGCCGTATGGCGTGCGCAAGGAAGATGAGCGCATCGACTACGATGAGCTTGAGCGCATTGCCAAGGAGTGCCAGCCGAAGCTTATCGTCGCGGGTGCCTCGGCCTACGCGCGTATTATCGACTTCGAGCGCATGGCGAACATCGCGCACAGCGTCGGCGCCTACCTCATGGTGGATATCGCGCATATAGCGGGCCTCGTGGCCGCAGGCCTGCACCCGAGTCCGGTGCCGTATGCCGATGTCGTGACGACGACGACGCACAAGACGCTGCGTGGTCCGCGCGGCGGCATGATTCTCTGCAAGGACGCGGAGTTCGGCAAGCAGTTTAACAAGGCCATTTTCCCCGGTATCCAGGGCGGCCCGCTCATGCATGTCATCGCGGCAAAGGCCGTGGCCCTCGGCGAGGCGCTGCAGCCGAGCTTTAAAGAGTACGCGCAGCAGGTCATCAAGAATGCGAAAGTGCTTGCCGACGAGCTCACGGCGGACGGTTTCCGCATCGTGACGGGCGGCACGGACAACCACCTCATGCTCGTTGACCTCACGAGTAAGCACCTCACGGGCAAGGAGGCGCAGAACCTGCTCGACGCCGTGAACATCACGGTTAACAAGAACACGATTCCGTTCGAGCCGCTGTCCCCGTTCGTCACGAGCGGCATCCGTCTCGGCTCGCCCGCGCTCACGACGCGTGGCTTTAAAGAGGCTGACATGAAGGAGGTCGCGGACATTATCGCGCTCGTGCTCGACCATCCGACGGACGAGGCTGCGCAGGCCGAGGCTAAAGAGCGCGTCGCCGCCCTCTGCGCGAAATACCCGCTGTACGAGTAAGCACAGATTTTATGCATCGGGTTTAATGGAAAATCAGCATAAAAATGACCGCCACCAACGCGTGCTTGCGCTGGTGGCGGTTTTGTGTTTCATATTATAGTCGGTTGATGCTGGCAGCCGGGTTCTTGAAACGACAGGCAGGTACCTTATCTGCTTGCGGGCTCAGGCATGGTTGAGTAAATCCTTGAAGTCCTGATGGGGCAGGGGTTTAGAGAAATAGTAGCCCTGGATGTCCTGGCAGCCGATGCTGCGCAAGAAGTCGAGCTGGGACTGCGTCTCTACGCCCTCGATGACGGTGTGCATGCCCATGTCACGGGCCATCTGCACGATGTCGCGCATGAGGATGCGCGTTGTTTCGTCTTTGTCGAGGTCGCGCACGAAGACCATGTCCACTTTCAGGATATCGACGGGCAGGCTGCGCAGCATGTTCAGCGAGGAGTAGCCGCTGCCGAAGTCATCCATGAGGATAGGGAAGCCGTGCGCGTGGAACTGCTGGCTGATTTCCTGCAGCTGGCGCGGGTTGTCGACGTAGGCACTTTCGGTGATTTCCAGCTTCAGCATCCAGGTCTCGAGGTCGTATTTTTTGATGAGGCCGAGCAGAAACTCGAGCAGATTGCCCGCGTAGAAGTCGAGCCGCGAGACGTTGATGGAGATGGGCGTGACCTGCGCGCAGTGCTCCTTCTGCCAGGCAAGGCATTGGCAGGCCTTCTCCCAGACGATGCGGTCCAGGCGGGTGATAAAGCCGTTTTTCTCAAAGACGGGCAGGAATTTGCCCGGGGAGATGAGGCCTTTCTCTGGGTGCAGCCAGCGCACGAGCGCCTCGGCGCTCACGCACTCGTTCGTGTGCAGATTGTAGATGGGCTGGAAGAACGCGCAGAACTGGTCCTCTTTGACGGCGGTATCCATTTCGCGCACGATGACCTGCTCCTCGAGCAGTTTTTCGCGCATTTGGTCGTCGTAGCTGGCGTAGCGCTTGGCAAAGTTCGCGCCGAGGCTGTTCAGCGCCATGTGCGCGCGGTCGAGCATCTGGTCGACGGGCAGGGTGATATTTGTGATGGGGTAGATACCGGCGAGGAATGTGAGGCGGCTGTTGATGCCAAGCTGCTGCATATGGATGTCGAGCTGTTTCGTGATGTGCTCCATATCCAGTTTGTCCTGCGGCAGGCAGACGCTGAAGCGGTCGGCCTCCACGCGGCCGCAGATGCCCTGCGTCTCCTTGGACAGCTGCAGGAAATAGTTCGCGGCCTCGCAGAGGATACGGTCGCCTGTCTGCGTGCCGAAGAGGTCGTTGATGACCTTGAAGGAGTGAATGTTCCAGTACAGCATACAGTAGGGCGTGTCCGCGTGTTTCTGCAGGTGCTGCGCGACCTTTTTACAGAACGTCTCCTTGTTGTAGATAGCCGTGAGGCTGTCGTGCTCGATGAATTCCTTCATGCGCGCGACCTGGCGGGCCTTGGCGTCGCGGTCGACGCGGCCCATGACGTTGCGTACGCGGCACTGCACGACCGTGGGGTTGTAAGGCTTTTGGATATAGTCGTCCGCGCCCATCTCCATCGCGAGTACCTCGCTCTGGCCGTCCGTATAGGCCGTCATGACGATGACGGGCAGCGCGGCGTAGCGCTCGCTGGACTTGATGCGCGACAGTACCTCGTAGCCGTTCAGCGAGGGCATGACGAGGTCGAGGAGCACGATGTCCACGGGCTGTTCCTCGATGATGCGCAGGCCCTCGTCGCCGTCGCCCGCCTCGAGGATGGTGTATTCGTCGTCAAAATAAGCCGTCAGCATGGCGCGGTTCATCTCCACGTCATCGACGATCAGCATTACCGGTTTGGCCATGATGTCCCACTCCTTTTATATGCGCAGGTCTGCATATATCTGTTGGTACGGGCAGCGGTGAGCTATGTTTTGTCGCTGGCCGCCACAGGCATGTCTCCGTTTTTTTCATAACATTTTTATTCGCGCCGCAGGCAGGATTTTCCTGCTTATAGGACGCAAGTCGGGGTTGTTTTTTTGTTAAAACTATGGTAGAATGTTGACCAAATCAAAAGACACGCAATGGTGCGCAAGCCATCGGCGTGTCTTTTCGTTTAGCTGTGGCTGGCTGCTGCACAGTGGCCGCAGGCTGAGTTAAGGGAGGAGTTTAGCATGATTAACTTTCCACTGTTCAAAGAGCTCGAGGCCAAACGGGACAAGGTCAACGCGTATTTCCACAAGGAGACGGAGCCGCAGCTGCGTGAGCGCCTGCAGCAGTTCGGTTTCGCGCCGGTCGCGGAGACGATGCCGGGCACGATGATTCTCACGGAGCAGAGCACGGGCAACCACTACCTGCTCGACATTACGCGCTATACCATCACGGTGCGGTTCCAGCACGTCAAGAACGGCGAGACGGTGAAAATCTGCGAAATCAGCAATCTCGAGCTCAACGCGCACGAAATGCTGAACCTCATCATTCGCGCCATCGACAGCTACCTGCAGTACGGTATCGTCATCGACTACGAGTCCGCTCAGTTCGCGCCAAAAGCCAAATAAGGAGTCGCGCTTATACGTAAAAGAAGCACCCTGCAGTCTGGTGGCCGCAGGGCGCTTTTGGTATGTGGAATTTTTTACTTGCCGGACTTTTGCTGGTCGAGGTAGTCGAACAGGGCGCCTTCGCGCAGGCCGTGGTTCGAGCAGATGACCTCGCTGCTGTGGCAGAGGCGCATGGCGAGCGTGACGGGGATGAGGCCGCCCACGATGACGTCCGCGCGGGACTTCGTGAGGCCGGGGATGCGTTCACGGCCCACTTTGTCCGTGCGGATTAGGTCGCCCATGAGCGCGAGCGCGTCCTCACGGGACAGGGTGTAGCCGTGGATGTCCGGCAGGTCCTCGACGTCGCTCGTGACGCGGCGGCGGGAGATTTTCGCCAGTGAGCGGTTGCTGCCGCCGAGGCAGATGAGCGGTTGCTCGTAGGCCTCGCGCAGCCAGTGGATGTTCGCGAGCTCTTCCTCGACGAACGACATGGCGGAAAAGAGGTCATAGGCCGAGATTTTGTCGTCGAGGTGGAAGCGGCTGGAGATGGTCACGGCGCCGAGCGGGATGCTGATGCGCTCCTTGTCCTCGCCGTCCTTGACGAGGATGAGCTCCGTGCTCGCGCCGCCCGTATCCATGATGAGGCCGTCCGTGATGGGGAGCGTGCGCACGACGCCGAGGTAGTCGAGGCGCGCCTCCTCCTCGCCGGGGATGACGTTGAACTCGATGCCGGTCTCATCGCGCACGTTCGCGAGGAACTCGGCCTGATTTTGCGCCTGACGCGCGGCCGCCGTGGCAACGGCGATGACGTGCAGATTCGGCAGGCCGCTATAGGTGTTGACGAATTTCTGCAGTGCGAGCAGCGTGCGGCGGATAGGCTCCGGCTTCAGCGTTTTCTCGGGCCCCATGTTCTCGGAGAGACGCACGTATTCTTTGAGCTGCGTCGTGACCTTGAGGAACGAGTTGTTGATAATCTGCGTGACCTGCAGGCGCACGGAGTTAGAGCCGAGGTCGATGACGGCGACATTTTGGATGCTTCTCTGCATGGCTGATACCTTCTTTCTGTGTCAGTTCCATTGTTTATCCATACCTGATAGGGCGGTCGGGCCGTCCTTTATATATGAGGGCACGGTTGTTGCCATTTGGTGCAACAGGCGTGTCTTTTTGTTGGCGCTTATGGCGCCACTATTATATTAGTTGCTTTCGCCGAACTCGTCTTCGTGCTTCATCATGGGCTGGAAGACTTCCGGCGACTTTTTCTTTTCCTGCTCGGCCTGGCGCAGTTTCTTGTTCAGGTGCTCGGCCTCGTCAATGAAGGCCTGCTGCGAGTCGAGCGGCGTGAGGCCGCGGCGGTCGATACGGCTGAATGTCTCGCCGTGCATGACGCGGGATTTCACGTTGTTGTCCCACATCTGCTGGAAGATGTCGTACGTGCGGCGGCGCAGGTCGAGCTGCAGGATGGGGAACAGTATCTCCACGCGGCGGTTCAGGTTGCGCGTCATCATATCGGCCGAGGCGAGGTAGATGTCCTCGTTGCCGTCGGCGTAGAAGTAGTAGATGCGGCTGTGTTCGAGGAAACGGCCCACGATGCTGTGCACCTCGATGTTTTCGCTGACACCCTTGATGCCGGAGCGCAGGCAGCAGATACCGCGTACGATGAGCTGGATTTTTACGCCGGCGGCCGCGGCTTCGTAGAGCTTGGCGATGACACCGGAGTCGGAGAGGGAGTTCATCTTCATCTTGATGAGCGCGGGGCGTCCCTCGCGCGCGGCGGCTATCTCGGCGTCGACCTTCTGGTAGATGAACTCGCGGATGTTGTGCGGCGAGATACAGAGTTGGCGGAAATACGGCGGCCGTGAGAAACCGGACAGCATGTTAAAGAGGTTCGTGGCGTCGATGCCCATTTCGCGGTTGCAGGTAAAGAGCCCCATATCCGTATAGAAACGCGCCGTCACGTCGTTGTAGTTGCCCGTGCCGAGGTGGATGTAGCGGCGGATGCCGTCGTCGTCGCGGCGGATGACCACGGCGATTTTCGAGTGCGTCTTCAGGCCCACGAGGCCGTAGATGACGTGGCAGCCCATTTTCTCCAGCTGCATGGACCAGCGCACGTTATTCTCCTCGTCGAAACGGGCCTTGACCTCGACGAGCACCGTGACCTGCTTGCCGTGCTGGGCGGCCTGCCCGAGGTACTTGATGATAGGGGAGTTGCCCGAGACGCGGTAGAGCGTCATTTTGATGGCGAGTACGTCCTCATCGCGCGCGGCCTGCTGGATGAAGTTCACCACGGCGTCGAACGAGTCGTAGGGATGCTGCACGAGGTAGTCATGCTCGCGGATGGAGTCGAAAATATTGTCCTGCGGCGTGAGGCCGGGCACGTGGTAGCTATCGAAGCACTTGTAGCGCAAATCGTCGTGGCCCGTGACCTGGCCGCTGAGCTTTTTCAGGAACGTGAGGTCGATGGGGCCGTTGATGCGGTAGACCGTGTTCTGTGCGACGTGCAGCGTGTTCATGAGGTGCGTGGCGAGCTCGCCCGCCATGTCGCTTTCAATCTCGAGGCGCATGACGTTGCCGTGCTCGCGCTCACGCAGTTGGTTTTTCACCGCGCGCAGCAGGTCGGAGCTGTCGTGCTCGGCCACGTCGAGGTCCATGTCGCGGATGACGCGGTAGGCCGAGGCCGACTGCACCGTGTAGCCGTGGAACAGCGTGGCGAGGAATTCGCGGATGATGTCCTCGAGCAGGATGAATGTGTTTTCCTCCGCGCCGGGGATTTTCACGAGGCGCGGGAACAGCTCCGGCACGCGCAGTGTGGCAAAGAGTTTTTTCTCCGGGTCCTCAGCGTCGCTGAGCTGGATGGCGAGGTTCAGCGAGTTGTTTTTCAGGAACGGGAACGGGCGCGAGCTGTCCTCGGCCATCGGCGTGAGCACGGGGTAGAGCTCATCGGAGAAATAGCGGTGAATGGTGAGCTTTTGCCGCTCGTCGAGGTCGGCAGGTTTTAAAATGCGGATGCCTTGCTTCTCCAGCAGCGGCAGCAGCGAGCGGTTGTAGGTGGAGTAGCGTTTCTCCACGGCCTCGTGCTCCTTGGCGTTCACGGCGTCGACCTGCTGCTGCGGCGTGAGGCCGGACGGGTCCGTCGTGCTGATGCCGGCGGCGGCCAGCTTGTTCAGCGAGGCCACGCGCACCATAAAGAACTCGTCGACGTTGCTCTGCGTGATGCCGAGGAAGTTGCAACGTTCGAGCAGCGGATTTTCTGCGTCGCGCGCCTCCTCGAGCACGCGGTCGTTGAAGTCCAGCCACGAGAGCTCGCGGTTTGTGAACAGGTCGGGATTGTTTTCGTAATCCTTGCGTTTCAGGGGCTTTTTCTCTTTGCTCATGCTTCGGACCTCCGTTGTTTCAGCACGGCTTTCAGGCCGTAGACTTCGTAGAATAACTGGGATTTTTTGGCGAATGCCCATTCCTCCAGCGCCAAATCCTGCGAGGAATAGGCCGTGAGTACGATCTCATGCTCGCGCAGCGACACGGCGAGGCGGTTGATTTTCTGCTGGTGCGAGTCATCGAGCGCGTCGGCGAGGCGCAGGATGGCCACGAGCTTGGCAACGCGCATCTGTATATCCGGCTCCAGCGAGCTGTAGTGGTACTGCTCGACGTCGGGGGCCTCGGCGCTGTGGTAGCGTGCGAGTTCAGCGATGATGCTGTTCTCTTTATCGGAAAGGCCGATAATCGGGTTCGCTTTCAAAATATAATAGGAATGATGGTAGTGCTCATACTGGCTGATGTAGTTGCCGATGTCGGAGACGTTGACGGCCACGGCCAGCAGCAGGCGGTCACGCGCCGAGAGATGGTGCAGCTTGCGCAGCTGGTCAAAGAGATGCAGCGCGAGGCGCAGCGTCATCACGCGGTGGCCATCGTCACTGAGGTAGTGCTGGGCGATGTTCACGGCCGAGGTCAGCGTGATGGACTCGATATCGTGTTTTAGCAGGCCGCGGTCGCGCGCCACCTGCAGCGCGAGGCCGTCCCAGACGTTCAGGCGCGTGCACCAGAGCTGGTTGGCATGGATGAAGTCCATGATGCGGCGCGTGATGAGCGTGCCCGGCATGACGTGGCGGGCCGTGGAGGATTCGACGCGCAGGCGTTTCTGAATCGTCGCCGTCGGGGCCGAGGGCAGGCGCTCGCAGAGCTTGTTATAGTCCGCCAGGGAGACCTGTGCCGTGCGCTCGTCATCCTTGAGAAAATAGTTGTTCAGCCCCTGAAAGCCCTGCAGCACGAGCGTGGCGTGGCCATCGGCGCGCTGGTTTTCGCGCAGCTCGTTGCCGAGGTAGTCGAGCTTGCTGCCGATGTAGTCATCAATGATTTCGTACGGGTCATTCGCCGCGTTGCGCAGCGCAAAGGCCAGCCGGTCAATCTCGAGATAGCCGAGGCGGATGTTCCAGCTGCGCAGGAACGTGCCCTGCTGGAATTTCAGCAGTGTGGCGCTCGCCGAACCGATGTAGAGCAGGTACGTGACCTGCGCGCCGAGGCTTTCGGACTCCTTCGTGTGCGCCATGAGCGACACGGCACGGAAATAGTTTAACTGACTGGAGCTCAGCCACGTGACCGTGAGCCCCGTACGGTTTTCAATCTGCTCCGTCAGATAGCGCGCCGTGATGTCGTCGATGAGCTGCTGGCTTGCCCAGAAGCCGCACTCCTTGATGCCGTAGTCGGCGAGAATCTGCTGGAAGCCATTCACCGAGCTGACGATTTTCTCCATTTCCGCATGGTAGATGTGGGAACGGTCGGCCACCTGCACGAAGCTGGGCGAACTCGCGCGCTCGATGATTTCGTGCGTCTTCAAGTCGGCGATGAGCAGTTCCAGCTTCGCGGTGGACATATAGATGACTCCGTAGAGATTTGCCTTTTTGAGAGCCATATCTGCACCTCACTTATATTATGGTAGAAAGGGAAAACTGGTGCGCGTTAGCACGCACGTTATTATTATAACCGTTGCACCGTTGTTTGGGCGCCGGTCAAATGTAAAGAAATGGTAAATACTACTCAATAAATAAACATTCGCGGGCAACGCGCCGTATCCCTGCCACAGACGCAAAATTTTGCCGAAAAACCTTGTCAGCAGGGGAGGCAGTGTGTATAATGAAACTAAATTGCGCGTCCCGGGAGGGGCGCAGGCGCGGGCGGCAATGCTATGCAGCCGCCGGCCATAGATTTTGTGAGCCGGGATACAAAGCTTTGTATCCTTTTCTTATGTTGGTTTTTTATGCAGACTACAGGAGGCAGATTACACAGTATGAGTACCGTTACCAATGACAAGCTGAGAAACATCGCCATCATCGCCCACGTCGACCACGGCAAGACGACGCTGGTGGATGCTATGCTCAAGCAGAGTCATGTTTTCCGTGAGAATGAGCAGGTCGACGAGCGCGTCATGGACTCGGGTGATATCGAGCGTGAGCGCGGCATCACGATTCTGTCCAAGAACACGGCCATCATGTACAACGGCGTGAAAATCAACATCGTCGATACCCCGGGCCATGCGGATTTCGGCGGCGAGGTCGAGCGCGTGCTGAACATGGTCGATGGCGTACTGCTGCTGGTCGACTCCTTTGAAGGTCCGATGCCGCAGACGAAATACGTGCTGCGCAAGGCGCTGGAGCAGCACCTGAAGCCGGTCGTCGTCATCAACAAAATCGACAAGCCGAATCAGCGTGTCGACGACGTGTACGACGAGGTGCTCGAGCTGTTCATGGAGCTCGACGCCGATGACGATCAGCTAGATTTCCCGGTCATCTATTGCTCGGCCCGTGATGGTATCGCAAAATACCACATGGAGGACGATAACGACAACCTCGAGCCGCTCATGGAGACCATCATCAAAGAGCTGCCGGCGCCGAAAGGCGACCCGGACGGCCCGCTGCAGATGATGGTGACGACGCTGGAGGCGGACTCCTTCGTCGGTCGCGTGGCTATCGGCCGCATCATCCGTGGCACGGCGAAGACGAACCAGAACGTCATTATCACGAACGGCGACTCCGAGACGAAGGCGAAAATCGGCAAGGTGTTCGTCTATCAGGGCCTGAACCGCGTGGAGGTGCCCGAGGCGGGCATGGGCGAAATCGTTGCCCTCACGGGCCTCGGCGATGTCTCCATCGGCTACACGGTCGCTGACGCGGAGAATCCTGAGGCGCTGCCGACCATCAATATCGATGAGCCGACGCTCTCCATGACGTTCGGCGTCAACACGAGCCCGTTCGCGGGCCGCGAGGGCGAGTTCGTCACGTCGCGTCATCTGCGCGAGCGCCTCTACCGCGAGGTCGAGACGAACGTGGCCATGAAGGTCGAGGACACGGACAGCCCGGATGTGTTCAAGGTCTCGGGCCGTGGCGAGCTGCATCTCTCCATCCTCATCGAGGAGATGCGCCGCGAGGGCTACGAGCTGCAGGTCGGCAAGCCGGAGGTCGTGTACAAGACCATCAACGGCCAGCTCTGCGAGCCAATCGAGAACCTGACGGTCGAGGTGCCGCAGGAGTTCATGGGCGCCGTTATGGAGGGGCTCGGCACGCGCAAGGCTGAGCTCACGAACATGACGGAGACGGCCGGCTACATGCGCCTCGAGTTCACCATCCCGGCGCGCGGCCTCATCGGTTTCCGCGGTGAGCTGCTCACGAGCACGAAGGGCAACGGCATCATGAACCACGTGTTCCACGGCTATGCGCCGTACAAGGGCGATATCCCGGGCCGTACGCGCGGCTCGCTCGTGGCGTTCGAGCAGGGTGAGACGACGGGCTACGGCAACTACACGTTGCAGGACCGTGGCACGATGTTCATCTCGCCGGGCGAGGCCGTCTACGAGGGCATGATTGTCGGTGAGAACTCGCGCGAGAACGATATCGACATCAACCCGTGCAAGAAAAAGAATGTCTCCAACATGCGTACGTCGTCCTCGGATGAGGCCATCCGCCTCACGCCGCCGCGCATCCTCTCGCTGGAGCAGGCTATCGAGTACATCAACAACGATGAGCTCGTCGAGGTCACGCCGAAGTCCGTGCGCCTGCGCAAGGCCATTTTGGACCGTACGGTGCGTGGCCGTGCCGCCAAGAACGCGCGCAAGTAAACCGTATTCGCTAGTTCATTAGTCCTATATAAGAAGCATCCTGTGTGGAAGTCAGAAATTTTTCAGATTTTCGCGCAGGATGTTTTGCATTTGCCGGGCGAGCATGCTATAATGGGTGTGTCATTTAAAAGAAGAGAATTCTTGTTTTGCATTATTTGGTTTCGTAGTATACGTTTTTTTAGCGGCTGGAAGGACGAGATGGTATGGAGATCGTGGATAAAATCATGGGCAAGGTCGACCAATGGGCCGAGCTGTTTATGCCGGACCCCGTGGGTGAGATTGACGACAATGACCCGGGTACGGTGGTAGGCAGGCAGCAGGCGCAGCCCCAGCGTGCCGAGGTAGCGCAGGAGGACGCGGGCGAGGTCCTGCGCGTAGCCAATGGCGGCACGGAGATGGCCTACGGCGGCAGCGCCAGCTCTGCCTCGCAGGCGGACGGTTTCGTCAGAGGCCGCACGTTGCGCCGCAACGGTGGTGGCCCGCAGCTGACGGTGCACACGACGAAGGTCGGTCATCTCGATGTCAACGTCTATGCGCCGACGGCATTTGCGCAGGTGCAGCAGGTCGCGGATGATCTCAAGGCTGGCCGCGCGGCGGTGGTCAACTACGAGCGCCTGGCTGTCAGCGAGCAGTGCCGTATCTGTGATTTCATCAACGGTGCTGCCTATGTGCTCGATGCGACGCCGCGTCGCGTGTCGGCACAGATTATGATTTACGTGCCGCGCGGCGTGGATATCGAGACGCTCCGGGCGCGCATGGGCAGTGTCCTGCCAGATTGATTGTTGCGTCAGAATATAGTATGATAGTAGCCGGGCGGTTTCGCCCGGCTTTTTCATGTCTTTCAGGCTGCAGCGGTACAGAGGCCGCTGCGGTCAGCATTATCACAGTCTGTTCGGAGGGGCAGCAGCAAAGGAGTCTTTTTTCATGGGCAAGCAGAATGCCGTCGTCGAGGATGTTATCGCGGAGTTCACGCCGCTGACGCGTATCCCGCGCCAGTCGGGCCACGAGCAGGCCGTGAGTGATTATTTGAAAAAGTATCTCACGGACGCTGGCTTTACGGTCGTGCAGGACCGTGTAAACAATATCATCGCGGACAAGCCGGCGACGCCGGGCTATGAGCATGCACCGCGTACCATCCTGCAGGGCCATATGGACATGGTCTGCGTGGCCGAGGAGGGCGTGAAATTTGACCCAGTGCACGATGCCATTAAGCTGCACCGCACGGCAGAGTACCTCGAAGCGGAGGGCACGAGCCTCGGCGGCGATGACGGCATCGGCGTGGCTATCGGCCTCTACACGCTGAAGCACGCCCAGGAGCACGGTCCGCTGCGCCTCATTGTGACCGTGGATGAGGAACGCGGCATGACGGGCTCCATCAATCTCGACCCCAAATATGTGCAGGATGCGCAGTTCCTCATCAACTGCGACAGCGAGAACTATGACGAACTGACCGTGGGCAGCGCGGGCTCCGTGCACATCGACTTCTCGCGTCCGCTCACGCGCGTGGCGGCTACGGGCCAAAAGGCCTGGCAGCTCACGCTCAAAGGGCTCAAGGGCGGCCACTCGGGCGAGCGCATCGGTGACGGCCGCGGCAACGCCATCCGCACGCTGGCGCGTGTGCTGCAGGGCCTCGCGCAGCAGGGGCACATCGAGCTGGCCAGCTTTACGGGCGGCAAAGCCGCGAACGCCATCCCAGACATGGCGACGGCCACCATCGTGACGGATATGCCAGTGGCGGATCTGCAGGCCGTCATCGAGGCAGAGAAGCAGCGCTTCCTGACTATTTACGGTGCCGTGGACCCGGATATCACGCTGGAGCTCACGGGACTCACGGAGGTACCGACGGAGGTGCTGAAGGCCGGTGATGCGAAGCGCCTGTTGACACTGCTCACGGTGCTGCACACGGGCGTCTACGCGATGTCGACGGTCATCCCCGGCCTCGTCGAGACGTCGGCGAACCTCGGCGTGGTCGAGATGGATGCGGACGAGGTGCGCGTGCAGTTCTTCCCGCGCTCGGCCATCGATGCGAAACTCGACGAGTTCGTGCATGCGGCGGGTGAGCTCGCCGCGCTCATGGGCTTTACGTTGCACGCCTCGGACAAGGCACCGGGCTGGCAGGAGAATAAAAACAGCCGCCTAGCGAAAATCATGGCTGAGACCTTTAAAGAGCAGAATGGCAAGCCCATGAAGGTCGAGACCATCCACGCCGGCCTCGAGTGCGGCTACCATTTCCAGAACAATCCGCAGCTGGACATGGTCTCCATCGGCGTCACGTCCGTGGATATCCACAGCCCGAACGAAAAGGTCATGCTCGCGACCAT
>ONCF01000020.1 GCA_900316275.1 uncultured Veillonellaceae bacterium | reverse complement strand
GTCAATGTGCATGATGTGGATATCTTTTGTGGCCAGCAGGCCGATTCTATAAGGCACATAGGCCATTTACCGTGTGCGAAGTTTGAGACAACAGCAAATTGTCCGCTATCTGGACTGGCAGACGGCGCAAATCGATAAGGCGATTCGTGGCTACGAGCGCCTGCTGGCCTTGCTGGAGGAACGCAAGACGGCGGTCATTGTGCATACCGTAGAGAATGGTCTGTATATGACCGGAGAGAGAAGAAAGAGTGTATTTGCCTGGTTGGGGGATTATCCAGCAGCGTGGCGAGAGACACGCCTGAAACATGTCCTTGTCAAGTTGAACCGCCCCTGTGCGCCGGAGGATGAGCTATTAATCTGCTCCAATAAGGGGAAAGTCGTGAAACGGGGTGATTCAAAGCTGGGCCTCGTTTCGGATAAAGAAGAAATTTATCAGGGCGTTCATACAGGCGATTTACTCATTCACGGCATGGATACGTGGCATGGCGCCATTGCCATTAGTGGTTACAATGGCAAGTGTACGCCGGTTGTTCATGTGTGTGACAGTAAGCAGAATAAGGCATACATTGCCTATTATCTGCGTTCTTTGGCCTATAAGAATGTCTATAAAAAAATCTCTAATGGCGTGCGAGAGAATACTAGTGATTTCCGTAGTTGGGATAAAATGGGGGATTTGCCAGTTATTTTGCCACCAATCGAGGAACAGAAGGAAATTGTTGCATATTTACAGGACCAAGAGAAGTGCATTGCATATTTGGCATGTAATTTTCAGCGTGAGATTGACTTGCTGCGCGAGCGCCGCACGCGTTTGATCGCCGATGTGGTGACGGGGCAGGTCGATGTGCGGGATATTGAGGTGCCAGCAGGGGCTGCAGGAGATGCAGAGGTGATTACAGATGGCGACGAATACGACGGAGCGGGGGCTTGAGGAGCTCATCACGGACTACCTGCGCGATGTGAACCACTACGAAGAGGGCACCAACAGCGACTACGCCATACGCTACGCACTGGATACGACGCGGCTGTTCCGCTTTCTCACGGACACGCAGTTAGCAAAGCTCGAGCGGATGCATATCCTCACGGAGCCTATCGAGAAGAAACGTTTCTTGCAATATATGGACAGGCGCCTGACCAAAGATGGCGTGATTAAACTGTTGCGCAAAGGCCTGGACTATAAATACGAGCATTTCGATCTGTTTTACGTGCGCCCCTCGGCGGGCAACGCGCGGGCGGCTGAGCTCTTTGCGGCGAATATTTTCAGCGTGACGCGGCAGGTGCATTACGCCGAGGCCAATAAGAAGCTCGCGCCGGATTTGGTCATTTTCCTTAATGGCCTGCCTATCATCACCTTTGAACTCAAAAACCAGCTTACCAAGCAGAACACCAGTGATGCCGTGCGTCAGTACAAAACGGACCGCGCGCCAAAGGAAAAGCTTTTTGCCTTCCGCCGTTGCATCGTACACTTCGCCGTCGATGACAGTACGGTTGAGATGTGTACGCAATTGGCAGGGAAGGATTCCTATTTCCTGCCCTTTAACAAGGGGTATCACGATGGTGCTGGCAATCCACCCAATCCTCATGGTTTGAAGACGGCTTATCTCTGGGAAGATATCCTGCGCAAGCCGGAGCTAGCGAGTATCATCGAGAACTACGTGCAGGTGATTGAGCGAAAAGATGCTTATATGCAGCGGGCATCGTACCGGCAGATTTTCCCGCGCTACCACCAGCTGCGTCTCGTGGAGTCCCTGCTCGCGGATGCGCAGCGCGATGGCGTGGGTCAGCGGTACCTCATCCAGCATAGTGCGGGCTCGGGTAAGTCGAACGAGATTGCCTGGCTCGCACATCAGCTCGTGACGCTCAAGGACACAGTGGGGCGGGAGGTCTTTGATACAGTCATCGTCGTGACGGACCGCATCAACCTTGATCGGCAGATTCGCGACACGATTCAGCAGTTCATGCAGGTCACGTCCACCGTCGGCTGGGCGAGTGACTCGGCCGAGCTGCGGATGCTGCTGCAACGCAAGTGCAAAATCATCATCACCGTTGTCCACAAATTCCAGTTTATCCTCAAGGATATCGATGAGCATCACGCACAGGCGCATTTTGCTATTCTCATCGATGAGGCCCATTCCAGCCAGAATGGCAGTCTCTCGGCCAAGATGAATATGGTGCTTTCGGATGAGGCCGTGCCGGATGCGTTTGAGGATGAAATCAACCGTCTGGTCGAGGAACGCATCAAAAAGCGGAAAATGCTCAAGAACGCGAGCTACTTCGCGTTTACGGCTACGCCAAAGAATAAGACACTGGAAATGTTCGGGCGGCGTGTGACGGGACAGGACGGCGAGGTCACGTATGAGCCGCACTATGTCTATACGATGAAGCAGGCCATTGAGGAGCATTTTATCCTCGATGTATTGAAATACTATACGCCCGTGCAGAGCTACTACCGTCTCGTCAAGACGGCTGCAGACGACCCGCGCTTTGACCGGAAAAAGTCGGAGCAGCTCCTGCGCTGTTTCGTCGAGGCGCAGCCGCAGACCATTCAGCGTAAAGCCGAGATTATGGTCGAGCATTTCCATACAGAGGTCATCTCGCGGCATAAAATAGGCGGGCAGGCAAGGACTATGGTGGTGACGCGGAGCATCGCACAGGCCATAGAATATTATCAGGTCATCCAGCGGTTGCTCTCGGAGCGTCATAGCCCCTACAAAGCGCTTATCGCTTTTTCGGGGGAGAAAAACGTGGAGGGGCAGGTGATGACAGAGGCCTCGTTCAACGGCTTCCCTTCCAGCGAAATAGAGCGGCGCTTTAAGGAGGAACCCTATCGCATCCTCGTGGTTGCGAACAAGTTTCAGACCGGCTTCGACGAGCCGCTGCTGCATACGATGTATGTTGATAAGCCATTGTCGGATATCATGGCGGTGCAGACGCTCTCGCGGCTCAACCGTTGTCATGCAGGCAAGCAGGATACGTTCGTGCTCGATTTTGCCAATAAGCCGGAAGTGATTCAGGACGCGTTTTCGCGTTATTACAAGACAACACTGCTGTCAGGCGAGACTGACCCGAACAAGTTGAACGAGCTGTTGGATACGCTGGAGCCGCATGAGGTGTACACGATGGAGCAGGTTGATACCTTTGTGACCCGCTATCTGGCTAATGCGCCGCGGCAGGAATTGGACCCGTTGCTGGATACGTCGGTGGAGCGGTATCTGACCTTACCTGTGGAGGATCAGATAGAGTTCAAAAGCTGTGCCAAGAATTTCGTGCGTACATATAATTTCCTCGCGGCCATTATGCCCTATGGTAAGGCAGATTGGGAGAAATTGTCGATTTTCCTGAAACTCCTAGTGCTGAAACTGCCTTCGCCGCAGGGGGAAGATCTTACGGATGGCCTGTTGGAGGCCGTGGACCTCGAATCGTACCGGGCCGAGGCGCAGGAGCAGATGTCGCTGACGCTGGCAGATGAGGATGGCGAGGTCAGCCCTGTGCCGATTAGTGGTCAGGTCGGTATCCCAGAGCCGGATGTGGAGCCGCTGTCCGCGATTTTGCAGGATTTTCACGCCGTTTGGGGTGGTGGCAAGCTGTTCCCGCCGGAGCATGAGGAGCAGGTCGCGCAGCAGATTGCGGGTATCCCGGACGCCGTGCGCAAGGTAGCGGAGTACCAGAATGCCATGCAGCGCTCCGACGCTCAGAATGCGCGCGTCGAGAGCGACCAGGCAACATTGAATGCGGTCTATGAGACGATGAGCACGGGGATAGAGCTATACCGCGCGTTCAGGGAAAATGAGAGCTTCAAGCAATGGTTGTTGCGCGAGGTGTTTGAGCAGACCTATGAGCCTCATCCGCGTGGATAGTCCTTTATAGTCTAGATGGGTTGTTGGCGAGTTTGCGATATACATATGCTTTGTGCTTCAAGGCGGCAGGTAAATTCCTGCCGCTCTTTTTGTTGGCAGTGAACCGGTCAGCCTGTATAATGGTAGGGTGTAGAGAAGATTGTCAGCGGAATTTGTGTAAAGGAGCAGCTATATGACTAAAACAGATATGCAGGCCAAAATTATTTCGACGGTGCGGCAGGTCAAGGAGACGTGCCCGCTCGTGCCGTCTATCACGAATACGGTGACTATCAACCTCGTCGCGAACGCGCAGCTCGCCGTGGGCGGCTCGGCGGCCATGGTCTATCTGCCCGACGAGGGCGAGGGGCTCGCCATGGCGGGCGATGCCATGTACATCAATATGGGCACGTGCTTCCCCGTCTATGCGGAGAGCCTGCCGCGCACGGCGCGCCGGCTCATCGAGCAGAACAAGCCCTGGGTGCTTGACCCCGTGGGCATCGGCCTCGGCGGTTTGCGCACGGAGATTTTGCTGCAGTTCCGTGAGCTGAAGCCGACCATCGTGCGCGGCAACGCCTCGGAAATCATCGCGCTCGCGAACCTCTGGGGCCTCGAGACGGGCATGGCACAGGACGGCGTGCGTGGCGTGGACGCTACGGACACCGTCATGGCGGCACGGCAGGCAGCCGAGGCCATGGCAGACTTTATCGACGGGGCCGTGGCCGTCTCCGGCGAGGCCGACCTCGTGACGGACGGCGAGCAGACCGCACTCAGCGAGGGCGGCTCCGAGCTTTTTACGAAAATCACGGGTGCCGGCTGCTCCCTCGGCGGCGTGACCGCCGTTTACGCGGCGGCCGCCGACCCGTTTACGGCTGCGCTCACGGCCGTGCAGGCCTACAACCTCGCGGGCACGCGTGCCGCGGCGCAGGCCGCCGGCCCCGGCAGCTTTGAAATCGCTGTGCGCGACGCACTCTATCAGGCCACGCCAGAAGATATCGCCGGCAATCCGTTCCGGTTCATCTAAACGCATAGGTCTGGCCAATAGTTATATGCTCCATGGGAGCAGTTAGCCATTTAGCTATAGACTTTGATTTTGACCACATGAGTAGTCATCGGTTATAGTGGTGTTTATTTACCAAAACAGGAAGGGGAAAACAACACGTGAATACGTTAATTGCCGTCGCTATCGCGCCCTGCGGCACGGGCGAAGAAATGTCCGGCTACGTGGGCGAGGTCGTCGACGTTATCCGTAAATCCGGCCTGCCCTGCCGCACGACCTCCATGTTTACGGAGCTTGAGGGTGAGTGGGACGCGGTCATGCAGACCGTCAAAAATGCCACGATGGTGCTCGCGGAGCGCGGCATCCGCACCGAGGTCGTACTCAAAGCCGACATCCGCCCCGGCTACACCGACATGATGCACGGCAAAGTCACGCGCATGGAGGAAAAAATCGCCGCGCAACACAAAGAGAAGGAGACTAAAGCATGAGCATCCGTGATAAATTAGATATTTCCGCCTACCTAGTCGTCGGTCCCGAGAATACGCTGGGCCGCCCGGTCAAAGACATCATCGCCGATGCTATCCGCGCTGGCTTCACCTGCCTGCAAATTCGCTCGAAAGTTGCCTCGGCGCGCGAGCTCATCGCGCTCTGCGGCGAGGCCGCGGACGTACTGCGGGCGGCAGGCAAACAGGATGACGTCGCCCTGCTCGTCGACGACCGCCTCGACGTCGTGCTCGCCGCGCGCGCGCAGGGCATCAAGGTAGACGGCATCCACGTTGGCCAGAGCGACATCCCCACGGACGTCTGCCGCCATCTGCTCGGCCCCGACAGCATCGTCGGCCTCTCCGCGCGCACGGACGAACTCCTCGACTACGTGCAGCATACGGACACCAGCGACATCGACTACTTCGGCGCCGGCCCCCTGCACGAGACCGCCACGAAACCCGACTGCGGCCTCGACAAAAACGGTCACGTCATCACGCGCAGCTTCGCCGAACTCACCGAACTCCACCGCGTCAGCCCCATCCCCGTCGTCGTAGGCGGCGGCGTCAAAGCCCGCGACCTCCCCGAACTCAAGGCCACAGGAGTAGAGGGCTTTTTTGTGGTCAGTGCTGTAGCGGGTGCTGATAATCCCTATGAAGCAGCCAGGAAACTCGTGGATTTGTGGAGGGCATGAAGAAAGACGTAACGTAACTGCCACTAACGTAAGCCGCCGGGCGGTATAGCACGAATGGAGCGTATATTTTTTTCGTTAAGAAAGATTTTTTTGCCAACTAGCTTCCTGTAAATTGACTTTCGTTCAAGCGCAGCTCGTTTAAGTCCATTTACAGGACTTTTTTTTTGGCAAAAAAATCTTTTAGAAAAAAATATCAGCGGAATGACGCTATACCGCCCGGCGGCGGAGTACTGTCTCGAACAAAAGATCAAAAAGTCGAAAATAATATTTGACTTTTTGACTTTCTGCGGTATAATAGAACCATAAAGATGATACGAAATATCCCGTGAGTATGGAGGAACAACATTATGGGACAAGAGAAATATACCGCGAAGACGCTTGCGGCTTTGCAGGCCGCGCAGCAGATTGCCGCTATGCGCTACCAGCAGGAGATTACCTCGTCGCACGTGCTGCTTGCGCTGGCCAAGGAGCCGGAGGGGCTGCTCGCCACGATTTTCAGTGACTGCCAGACCGACCTGCCCATGCTGAAGGCCCGCCTCGAGCAGGTGCTGAACAAAATCCCCTCGGTCAAGGGCACGGACCGCCTCGGCATGGGCATGGATATGGTGCGTGTGCTCGGCCGCGCCGAGGAACTTGCCAAATCCATGAAAGACGAATACGTCTCAACCGAGCACCTGCTGCTCGCACTGGCGCTCGACGGCAGCGACGAGGTGCAGGACATCTGCCGCGAATTCCATTTGACGAAGTCGAACATCAACAGCTCCATCAAAAAGAACCGCAAGCAGAACGTCACGAGCGAGAACCCCGAGGAGGGCTACAAATCCCTCGAGAAATTTGGCCGCGACCTCACGGCGCAGGCGCGCGCGAACAAACTCGACCCGGTCATTGGCCGTGACGACGAAATCCGCCGCACTATCGAAATTCTTTCGCGCCGCACGAAAAATAACCCGGTGCTCATCGGTGAGCCGGGCGTCGGCAAGACGGCCATCGTCGAGGGTCTCGCGCGCCGTATCGTGGCGGGCGATGTGCCGGAGTCGTTGAAAAATAAGACGCTGAACTCGCTCGACATGGGCAGCCTCGTGGCCGGTGCGAAATTCCGCGGCGAGTTCGAGGAGCGCCTGAAGAATGTGCTCAACGAAATCGCGAAATCCGACGGGCAGATTCTGCTCTTTATCGACGAAATCCACACCGTCGTGGGCGCGGGTGCCGCCGAGGGCGCCATGGACGCAGGCAACATCCTGAAACCCATGCTCGCACGCGGTGAGCTGCGCTGCATCGGCGCCACGACGCTCAACGAGTACCGCAAATACATCGAAAAGGACGCGGCGCTGGAGCGCCGTTTCCAGCCCGTCATGGTCGACCAGCCTAGCGTGGAGGATACCATCTCCATCCTGCGCGGGCTGAAAGAGCGCTATGAGGTGCACCATGGCGTGCGCATCCGCGATGCTGCGCTCGTGGCCGCCGCGACGCTTTCCGATCGCTACATCTCCGACCGTTTCCTGCCCGACAAGGCCATCGACCTCGTCGACGAGGCGGCGGCGAAGCTGCGCACGGAGATTGAGTCCATGCCGCAGCCGCTCGACGAAGTCCGCCGCAAGCTCATGCAGCTGACCATCGAGGAGCAGGCGCTGAAGAAGGAAACGGACGACGCATCCAAAGACCGCCTCGAAAAGCTGCAGACGGAGAAAACGGAGTTGCAGCGCAAAGAAGGCGAGCTCAAAGATAAGTGGGAGGCCGAGAAACAGGCCATCCTGCGCGTGCGCGCCGTGAAAAAGGAAATCGACGAGGTCAATGCGCAGATGGCGGCGGCCGAGCGCGCCTATGACCTCAACAAAATGTCCGAGCTGAAATACGGCAAGCTGCCTGAGTTGCAGAAACAGCTCGCGGACGAGGAAAACACCATCAACGCCAAAGCGCAGGAGGACCGCCTGCTGAAAGAGGAGGTCGGCGAGGAAGATATCGCCGAGGTCGTCTCGCGCTGGACGGGCGTGCCCGTGACGAAAATGTTGCAGGGCGAGCGTGACAAGCTCATGCATCTCGACGAGGTACTGCACGCGCGTGTCGTCGGCCAGGACGAAGCCGTGACGGCCGTGAGCGAGGCCATTCTGCGCGCCCGCGCGGGCATCAAGGATCCGAACCGCCCCATCGGCTCGTTCATCTTCCTCGGCCCCACGGGCGTCGGCAAGACGGAGCTCGCGAAGACGCTGGCAGAGGCGCTGTTCGACGACGAGCGCAGCATCATCCGCATCGACATGTCCGAGTACATGGAGAAACATACGGTCTCCCGTCTCATCGGCGCGCCTCCGGGCTATGTCGGCTATGACGAGGGCGGTCAGCTCACGGAGGCCGTGCGCCGCCGTCCCTACAGCGTCATCCTGCTTGACGAGATTGAGAAAGCGCACCGCGACGTGTTCAACGTGCTGCTGCAGATTCTCGACGATGGCCGCCTGACCGATGGCAAGGGGCGCGTGGTCAACTTCAAAAACACGGTCATCATCATGACCTCAAACCTCGGCTCGCACGAGATTCTCAACAAGGACTACGATGAGGCCAAGGCAGCGGTCAAGGGCATCCTCAAGGATTATTTCCGCCCCGAGTTCCTGAATCGTGTCGATGATATCATCGTGTTCAAGGGCCTGCAGAAAGCGCAGGTCAAGGCCATCGCGGCCATCCTGCTGCAGCGTCTCGGCGAGCGCCTCGCGCATCAGGTGAAAATCAACCTGACCTGGAGCGAGGCCGCGCTGGAGCGGCTCGCCGACCAGGGCTTCGATGCGAACTTCGGCGCACGTCCGCTGAAGCGCCTGCTCGTGCATACGGTCGAGACTGCGCTCTCGAAAGAGATTATCAGCGGCGCCATTCAGGAGGGCGACACGGTCAATATCGATGTGGGCGCCGACGGCGGCTATACGTTCCACAAGGCGTAAGCCCTGCAAATTGCATTCCCTTTTCCCTTCCTTTCACCTATAACCAAAATGCCTGCCGGCAGGTCGTGACCTGTCAGCAGGCATTTTGCTATCTGTGGTTGCTGGGGTGCCTTTAGGCACCCTGTTTTCGTCATCAGAAATGTTGCGTGGCACGCAAGCATAGCCTCAGGGCGTATTGAAATGTGCCGCCAGCCACGTGAAGCCGTGCTCGCGCAGGCTCAGGCGGAAATCCTCGAGTGGCGCGAAGACTGGCGCGTATTTCAGGCGCAGCTTGAAGCGTTGCAACGTATGCGAGGTGCCACCGAAGATGGGCACGCGGTCGAGCTTGTACTGCGGTTTATCCTTTTCCGCATAGCCGAGATGTACGGTAAAGGCCGCGCGATAGCCAGCGTCACGCGTGGCATCCTGCACCTTCTGCGTGTAGTCGCCACAGGGATAGGCGAGGTATTTGATGTTTTTCTGCAAATGCCACTCCAGCGCGTGCTTCGAATCGACGAGCTGGTGCTGCATTTCCTCATCGCTGAGCTTGTCGAGCTCTTCGTGTGAGAGCGTGTGGCTCTCGAAGTCGATGAGGCCGCTTGCCTGCATCTCGGCCGCCTCGTCCCAGGTCAGGTAGTTCGGATAGGTGCCGAGGAAGTCGGAGACGAGAAAAATTGTGGCCTTGAGATTGTATTTCTGCAGGATGGGGTAGGCGTTTTTGTAGTTGTCGACGTAGCCATCGTCAAACGTGATGATGACGGGCTTGTCGGGGAGCGGCGTGCCGTTGTCCCAGGCGTCCGTGAGCTCGGCGGGCGTAATCGTATGGTAGCCGTGCTCGGCGAGGTACTGCATCTGCGCCTCGAACTGGTCCGTGCGCACGGTGAGCGCGTTCACGTCGCGGTCGTTAATCTGGTGGTAGTTCAGCACGGGGATGCCGTCGGCGGCCTGATGCATGCGCACGAGTGCGTCCGCACCGAGGATGAGCAGCAGCGTGAGCACGACGAGCAGCGCCCGTCGCAGGAAGAGACGCCGGCGCGAGGGCTGCTTGCCCCCGGCCAGAGGCCATTGCTTTGGCAAAGAAGACACAACCTTTCTTATAATAGTAACAGCTAGAACTTTCAGTCTAAATTCATATACTTACCCATACTAGCCTAATGCGTTCTTACTGTCAAGCCATAGACGCGCGGCGCGTTCTGCTTTATAATAGTAGCTGTGTATTATGGAGACACGTAATGCAGATAGATAAGGAGATAACAGATATTCATGCAGAGAAATGAATTGTGCTGGTGTGGCAGCGGCAAGAAGTACAAGAAATGCCACGCAGCCTACGACGAGCGTTTGGATGAAATGCGCTTTAATGTATTCAAGGGTCAGGTGCGGCCACCGCATCGCGTCATCAACAACGCGCACGATATCGCGGGTATCCGCCAGGCTGGTATCATCAACGACGGGGCGCTTGACCTCATGGACACCATGGTGAAACCGGGCGTGACGACAGCAGAGCTGGACAAGGCGGTACATGACTTTATCGTGGACCACGGTGCCGTACCGGGCGACCTCAACTACGAGGGCTTCCCCAAGAGCTGCTGCACGTCCATCAACGACATCGTCTGCCACGGCATCCCGTCGAGCAAGGTGCGCCTCAAGGAAGGCGACATCGTGAATGTCGACATCACGACGGTGCTGAACGGCTACTACGCCGATGCCTCGCGTATGTACATGGTCGGCGAGGTCTCGCCGGCGGCGGAGCGCCTCGTGCGCGTGACGAAGGAGTGCATGGAGATTGGCATTGCGGCGGCGAAGCCCTGGCATTTTGTCGGCGATATCGGCGCGGCCTGCGGTGCGCATGCGCACGAAAACGGCTACGGCGTGGTGACAGAACTCGGCGGCCACGGCGTGGGCAAGGGCTATCACCTCGAGCCGTTCGTCTCGCACGACACGCATGCGGGCACGGGCATGCTGCTCGTGCCGGGTATGACGCTCACCGTGGAGCCGATGATTAACGAGGGCACGTGGAAAACCTACACGGACAAGACGGGCGACGGCTGGACGGTGCGCACGAAGGACAAGAAGCTCTCGGCGCAGTGGGAGAGCACGATTCTCATCACGGAGACGGGCGCCGAGGTGCTTTCCTCGTGAGCAGGGAGGACAATATGACGACATTTCAGGCTTTGGGCATCGCGCAGCCGCTCTGCGACGTGCTGCGCGCCCACGGCATCCAGGAGCCGACGCCCATTCAGGCACAGGCCATCCCTGAGGTACGGGCGGGACACGACTGCATCGCGCAGGCGCAGACGGGCACGGGCAAGACGCTGGCCTTTCTGCTGCCTATCCTCGAGAAAATCAAGCCGCAGGCCGCCGTGGCGCAGGCACTCATCGTGACGCCGACGCGCGAGCTGGCCATCCAGATTGCCAAGGTCGCGAAGACGGCGGGTGCGGCAGTGGATGTGGACGCACTCGTCATCTACGGCGGGCAGGATATCGAGCGGCAAAAGCAGAAACTGCGCCGCCATCCGCAGCTCATCATCGGCACGCCGGGCAGGCTGCTCGACCACATACGCCGTGGCACCATCGACCTCGCGCAGGTCAATAAGGTCGTGCTCGACGAGGCGGACGAGATGCTGCGCCTCGGCTTTATTGAGGACGTGGAGGCGCTGCTGCAACAGGTCGCGGCCGACCGCCAGCTGCTGCTGTTCTCAGCTACCATGCCCGAGCGCATCCGTGCGCTGGCGGCGCAGTTCATGCGCGCCCCCGTCAATATCAAGGTGGAGAGCCCGCAGGTCACGCTCGAGGCCATCGAGCAGGTCATCGTCGACACGACGGAGGAGGCGAAGCTCGACCGCCTTTGCGAGCTCATCAATCGGGACAATCCCTACCTCATGATGGTGTTCTGCCATACGAAGCAGCGTGCACATCAGGTGACTATGGCGCTGGCGGCGCGCGGCTACCTCGCCGACGAGCTGCATGGTGACCTCACGCAGGTGCAGCGGGCACTCGTGCTGAAACGGTTCCGCAGTGCGCAGCTGCAAATCCTCTGTGCGACGGATATCGCGGCGCGCGGCCTCGATATCGAGGGTGTGACGCACGTCGTAAACTATGACATCCCGCACGATGCGGAGAGCTATATCCACCGCATCGGCCGCACGGGGCGCGCCGGGCAGGCGGGCAAGGCCGTTACGTTTGTCAATGCGCGCCAGTACGACCTGTTGCGCCGCATCGAGGCGGGTATCAAGAGCCGTATTCGCAAGGCACATGCCGAGCGGCACGCGCAGCACGTGGCGAAGCAGGAAAAAATCCTGCGCGAGCTGCGGGCCAAGGAGCAGGAACACAAGCAGAAAAAGAAGCAGAAACCGCTTTCGAAATACGCAAACCGCAAAGGCGCGGCGCATAAAGGCCGCAACAGCCGCAGCCGCCGTCATGGCAACGGGCAGATACACAAGAGTCGCACGAACCGAGGGAAACACTGATTGAAACAGTGGCTGGCTGTTTAGCAGGCAAGAATAATCTTTACACGTCGGCACGCGTAAAAACCGCGTGTACCGGCGTGTTTTTTATTTGTTTAGCAGGAATTTGCCCCTATAGGCGCGAAATAGTAAGGCGTAAACAGGTTTAAGGGGGTATATTTTCATGATTGGAATTCGTAATGTCATTGCTATTGTCTGCGGCGGCGGTCCGGCACCTGGTATCAACAGCGTTATCTCGGGTATCACGAACGAGGCGACGCGCCACGGCTGGGACGTTATCGGTATCTACGACGGCTTTTCGCGGCTGGCGCGCGGCGAGAAAAACTACGTGCGCCTCGAGCCGAAGAATATCAGCCACATTCATATGACGGGCGGCTGCATCCTCAAGATGTCGCGCTACAACCCGACGAAGAAAGAGTCCGACATGCGCACGGTCGTGGAGACGCTGACGGAAATCGGCGTTACGCACCTCGTGACGATTGGCGGCGATGATACGGCCTTCAGTTCGGCTGCCGTAGCGGAATACGCCCGCAAGATGGGCCGCACCATCAATGTCGTGCATGTGCCGAAGACCATCGACAACGATCTGCCACTGCCGGACGGCGTGCCGACGTTCGGTTTCGAGACGGCGCGCGCCTTTGCCACGACAGAGATTGAAAACCTCATGGAGGATGCGCGCACGACGAACAACCGCTGGTACTTCACGATTGCCATGGGCCGCACGGCCGGTCATCTCGCACTGGGCATGGGCCGCAGCGCAGGCGCGGCGCTCACGATTATCCCCGAGGAGCTGCCGGCGCAGGTGCCGTTGCAGCATGTCGTGGATATCATCACGGGCTCCATCGTGAAACGTTACCTCACGGGCAAGAACTACGGCGTGGCCGTCATCGCCGAGGGCATCATCGAGAAGATTACGCCGGAGGACTTCGAGAAACTCGGCACGGTCGTCAAAGACGAGCACGGCCATATCCGTTACAGTGAACTGGACTTCGGCGAAATCCTCAAGCAGGCGGTGCTGGCCGAGGTTAAGAAACTCGGTATCAAGCTCTCCATTATTGATAAGGAAATCGGCTACGAGCTGCGTTGCACGAGCCCGATTGCCTACGATATCGACTACGCGCGCTCGCTTGGCTACGAGGCCGTGCAGTTCCTCATGCGCGGCGAGAGCGGCGCCTTGATTACCATTCAGGACAACAAGGCCGTGCCTCTGCGCTTCGAGGATATCAAGGACCCGGCTACGGGCAAGACGAAGGTGCGCAAGGTCAACATCAACTCCGTACATTATAAGATTGCACGCGGCTCGATGATGCGCCTGGAGAAAGAGGACCTCGAGGATCCGGGCCTCGCCAACGCCTACCATATGACGCAGGCCGAGTTCAAAAAGCGCTATGCTTACCTCTTTGCCGCGCCGGAGGGCGAGCCGGCCAAGGCTCCAGCGGCCAGCAAAAAATAAGCCACAGACAACAGATATTTAGCCAGCGGCCGGGCGGCAGCTGGTCAGACCTCTCCACCGCGCGTGGGGAGATTTTATTTTTTCACATTATGGGGTTGACAGATGCGGCGCGTTGTCTTATAATAATTTCTTGTCAGCCAGTGATGTCATAGTCACGGCCGCGTAAATCGCGGGATGGAGCAGTTGGTAGCTCGTCGGGCTCATAACCCGAAGGTCACAGGTTCAAGTCCTGTTCCCGCAACCAATTGCCAATAACTTCCATTATATATAGCGATAATGGGTAGGTGCCCGAGTGGTTAAAGGGAACAGACTGTAAATCTGTCATCTTCGGATTACGATGGT
>ONCF01000027.1 GCA_900316275.1 uncultured Veillonellaceae bacterium | reverse complement strand
TTACATTTCGTCGAGCCAGGCCTGCCAGATGCGCTCGTAGGCCTGCTCGACGTCGTGGACGTAGGCGCGGGCGTCCATGACGGGGGAGCGCTCATGGTACGCAGCTGCTAGTGCAGGCCGTGTCTATCGATGAGCCGCGTGAACTCACGTATGCGGCTGCCCGGCCTGCAGCACAGACCGGTCCAGTAACCGCAGGCACTCCCGATAGGAGATATCTGCACTCATGATGGCCCCTGCATGCTCGTTCGGTACCTGCACGGGCTCGCGCCAGTTGCCATACTGGTTCGTCAGTGCCTGCGCATATTCCCTGAACACTGGGGCCTGGATAGTCTCAAAGGGCAGCTCCACCGTATCCTGCAAGTAAGCCAGAGGTATATTGCCACGACTGCCATGCACCAAATACTCCACGAGATGATTGACCGTCTGCGTGCTGCCCCATGCCGCCGTCGCCATATCCTCAAACACGCGCAACCGCTGGCGTTTGGGCAGCGCAGCCACTGTCTGGAGCTCTGACTGCGGCATAGCCGGTGTATAGCCTCCCCGTGCAATTGTTTGCAAAAATTCCTCCCGCTGCACGGTCAGCAGCCACAGTTCCTTTTCGAGCGTCAATGTCAGCTGCTGCGCACTATCCTCACCGTCCGGCAGTGCGTCCAGCGGAAAAATATCGATGAACATGCCCTGATGATATTCTGGCCAGTCAGGGAGCTCTATGGCTGCCGTCTGCTCGTGACGAAGCTTGGCGAAGGCAATCAGCAGCTGGTCGTTATAGCCGGTCTGCAGCATAAAGGGCTCTGGCAGCTCAGCAGCAGCTGTGCGGCAAAACTCATTATAATCCGGCCGCGCCATAAACACATCTATATCATCGTCCCAGGGGATGAAGCCACGATGGCGTGCCGCCCCCAGTAGTGAGCCATAGGCCAGCCACCATTGCCAGTGATGCCGCGCGCACAGACGGGCAAACTGGGCCAAAATCTCCAGACTGCGCTCCCAGATTTTCTTGCGCGCCGTCGTGACGAGAAAACCATCGCGAATCTCGTCGTGCCACAAATCCCTGATATATGTCATAGCTTCATCACCTGTCTCTGTCCGCAATACAATTACTTCGTCACATCCGTCTTGCTGACAGCATTGCAAAAACGTACCCCAGCCTGCCCTCAGTCCTGATACCACTCTGGCCGCTGCTGGCGCATCTCCGGCCACTGCAGGCCGTGGCTGTCGATAAGCCGTGTAAACTCGCGGATACGTAGCAGGAACGGCTCTGCTGCCGCATCGGGCAGCCGCGCGCCCGTCTGCCGGTCGTAGACCTCCAGTGCCGCGCCGCGCAGGTCGCAGCGCCCATCCTCGTCAGTGAAGTTTTTTGCCTCGAGACGGCACTCCTGCGTCGCCGTGCGCAGGCAAAGTTTGTAGGTCTGCCCCGGGTATATCGAGGTACTAGCCACATACGTACGCGCCTGTCCGCCAAACACGGCTGGCAGATTGCCGTCGATATCCGCGGGCACCGGCAGACCGAGCAGATGCCCGACCGTCGGATAGATATCGAGCGTACTCACGAGCTCGTCCACATGCCCCAGCGCGGGCACGCCCGCCCCGCGCAGCATAAAGGCCGCATTGGTATGATAGCCACTCAGCATATAGTATTTTTCGTCGTAGACCGGTGTGCCGTGGTCAGAAAACAGCCAGACGAGATACTCATCGGGGGCATAGTGCGTCTCCAGATAGTCAAACAACTGACCTAGTGCGCGATCGGCGGTACGAATTCCCTGCTCGTTCCAACGCAACTGCAGCGGCGTGCGCGACAAATGGACGCTGTCTACTTTTGTCACCCCATGCACGAGCTCTGCCAGCGGCGCCTTCACCTGTACTGCGAGCGGCAGCTGCAGCGTCGCCGGATGCCACGGGTGGCAGTCCATACTGTAGAGAGACAGATACTGGTCGCACTCACCGAACGCCTCCAACTGCTGGATGGCCCTCTCCACCCCTTTGTATGCAGGCAATGCAGACGCATTGACGAGCAGCCGGTCAAAACCGCGCGTGATATCCTGGTAGAGCCCCGAGCCGCCACCGCTCACCTGCGTGCAGTAATAGCCCCGCGCATGTATCTGCTCCGAGAGCGTGGGCTGAGCAGCCGCAAGCGGCGTCATGACGGCCTCGTTAAAAATCTGCGTATGCTGTGGCCAACGACCGCTTTCTATCGCCGGATAGGCCGGGTAGGTATATTCACTAGTCGAAAAGGCCTGTTCGAAAATCACGCCTGGTGAGAAGAACCGCATGAGGTTCGGCACCCACGCATAATGATGCTCCCGCACCGCCTGCCAACTGAGCGCGTCGAGAAAGATGCCCAGCACGACCTTGCGCCGTTGCGGCGCATGCGTGAGTGCAACGGGCTGGCCAACGATGAGCGGCTGCGCGCTCTCGATACGCGTATCCTGCCCAAGGCGGTAAAAGCGAAACGCGGACTGCCCGAGCGCCATCGTCTGGGGTGGCCTCCCCTGCTCCGTAAACGTCACATATTGCGACGGCTGCTCCACCGCCAGCGGCAGGGCGTAGGTCTCGCCAGGCGGTATCTTGATCTGGACCGGCTGTGTCACCCGCCGTGCTGGCACGAGCTCTGTCACAAGGTCGGCCCCATCGCAGCGCAATACAGGCTCGCAATGCTTGACCGCCTGCAGGAGCACACCCTTGCCGTTGTTGCACTCATTCTCGTTGTAGGCACCGACCCACAGCTGTGTCACACCATTTGACGCCCGATAGCCTGGGAGGAACTCGCCCACATAGCTGCCCCAACTCCGCTGCAGCCCCTGCTCTGTCATCGTCAAATAGGCATCCGTAACAGGCGCCAGACCATTGCGATGCAAACTAAGCGACAGTATGGCGAGGGCACGATCCAGTTCCGCCCGCGGCAGGGGCACCTCTACGGGCACATCGTAAAGCGCACAGCTCAGACCGGCAAAAAACAACGCGTGACAGGCGTCCCCCTGCCGCTCATAACAAGTCTGCAGCACACGCCACATGGCTGGATTCACCCGCCGCTCTGCATAGGCCGCCTGCGCCTCGGCCAGTGCTACAGACACCGCCCCATGCGCCAGCGCATACAGCGCGTAGAAAATATGCCCGTCCGCCGCCGTCGGCAGGAGCTGCTGCAGCTCGATGAGTGCGCGTAGATAATCATCATCGTAGCGCTCCTCCGCCACGGCCGCCGTGAGCTGCGCGAACAACTCCCGCGCCCGCTCCCATTGCTCAGGTACATCATCTGTATAAAGCATCTTCCCGTACTCCTTTAGCCTCTATCTCCGCCACCCGCTATAGCGTGACCTCCCCCGTTACTCTACATATACACTATTCGCCAACAGAAGCTATTTTCCTACTTACTTTAAACTCACTGCTGCTTCCGCAGCAGGTTGACGAGCGAAGAGGAGTTGTCGGCGTGGGCGCGGTAGTAGGCCTCGTCGGCGGGCAGAGCATCCTCACGGTAGTACCACGGCAGGTGCCGCAGCTCACAGGGTGGGGCGAGACGAACGCTCGCGGGCAGGGAGTAGTGATACTGCCCATGGTAGAGCGCGAGCGTCGTGTCCACGGCGGCGTAGGTGAGTCCCGGCTCCACGCGATGCAGCTGCCAATGCGCCTCCTGCTGGCGTATGGTCTCCTGCTGCTCACAGGTGATATCTGCCGTGCGCAGGGCGAGACCGACCTTGTCCAGCGCCGGATGCCTTTCCAGTACCGCATAGCAAAGCGCAATAACATCCCGTGGGCAGTCCGGGCCCGGCACCACGTCAGGGTCCGTATAGATATAGGGCGTATCCACCTGCAGCTGCCGCAGTATCCCACTCTGCCAAAGTGCCTGATAGCCGAGGTTGGGCAGGTGCACGACCTGCACGCCGTCCTGCTGCACCGCCGTCAGATAGTCCAGTAATGGTGGATAGGTCGAGGCATTATCGAGCAGGATGATGCTTGTCTGCCCCGCCCTTTGCAGCCAGGCCACGAGTCGCCGCAGACCGTCTACGCGGTCGCGCACGTTGATAAAGACAGGAAACTGCCGCACCTCCGCCAGCGTATAATCGCGTAAAGGCAGCAACCAGTCCGGCGCCTGCACGGCCGCCCAGGCCGCACGCTCCGCCTCAGGGATAGCCGCCAGCACGCTCGCATCACCGAGCGCGGCACAGAGCTCGCCCGCGCGCACGCGCGCCGCGAGGAACAGCGGCCGCCGCGTCAGCGCCTCCGCATAGGCCGCAGCCGCCTCCGCCATCTCGTGTAAAGCCACACAAGCGTTGCCGAGATAGTACCAGCCCTCCTCATCATCAGGATACTGCTGCAGATAGGCGCGCAACTCGGCCGCGGCCTCACATGGCTGACCGTTTGCCAGCCACGCCTGCCCGATGTAGCGCTGCACGCGCTGGAACATGTTCAGCTGGTCCAGATGTGCCAGTCCCCGCAGGGCCAGCAATGGCTGTCCATCGCCGTGCTCCAGTCCCTGCAGGCCTGCCCAGAACAGCAGGCGCAGGCGGTGGCCGAAATAGTTATCTACATCCGTCCCCCCTCCCGTACAACCGTCATGGCTTCCCACAAGCACTGCACGCGTGCCTCGACATCATCAGCTGCGGCAGCCGCCTCATACTGCTGCCGTAAATCCTGCATCGTATCCATCGTGAAAATCCTCCATAAAATAAATGTAACTTTACCAAACTAAAGATATAACATCACCCTCATGCCAACATATGAGCACATAAAACGTTCCGTTGACACGCACAGGCGTCAGTGTTATGATGAATACAATGCAAAACGATTGTGTTTCGTGTATAATAAAGGAGAGGCATATGGGACAAGTAGACAGCGTGACCAAAACCTACGTGCAACACAACGCGGTGTTCGCGGATATCTTCAACCAGTTCATCTATGATGGCCGGCAAGTAATCCAGCCGGACAGCCTGCGCGAGCTCGATACAACCGCGCTGGGACGTGGACGAAATGGCAAAATGCTGCAGAAAAACCGCGACGTGCTGAAACTGGCAATGAAGACGGACGGGCGCACAGCCTACTGCATACTGGGTGTCGAAAACCAGGCAAAGGTTCATTACGCGATGGTCGTGCGCAATCTGCTCTACGACGCCCTGCGGCTCGACGAACAGGTACGCCATATCTGCACCCGCAATGGCAAAAACAAGAAATATCGCAATGAAGCGGAGTTTCTCGGCCGTTTTACC
>ONCF01000030.1 GCA_900316275.1 uncultured Veillonellaceae bacterium | reverse complement strand
GGACCTGGCCAAGAAGATTGCTGACCACATCGGCGTCAATCTCTGTGATGCATACGTCGGTCATTTCAACAACGGTGAGACGCAGGTCATGATTTCGGAGAGCATCCGCGGCAAGGATATCTTCATCATTCAGCCAACGTCCTATCCCGTCAACGACAACCTCATGGAGCTGCTCATCATGGCCGATGCCTGCAAGCGCGCCTCGGCGCATAGCGTGACGGCCGTCGTGCCGTACTACGCCTATGCGCGTCAGGACCGCAAGACGCGCGGCCGTGAGCCTATCTCCGCGAAGCTCGTCGCCAACCTCATGACGACGGCGGGCGTGACGCGCGTCGTCACGGTCGACCTCCATGCCGGCCAGATTCAGGGCTTCTTTGATATCCCGGTCGATCATCTGGCCGCGGCCCCGGTCATTGCCAACTATTTCCGCAGCCAGAAGCTCGACGATGTCGTCGTCGTTTCGCCGGACCTTGGCGGTGTTACGCGCGCGCGTATCCTCGCCGACCATCTGCAGGCGCCGATTGCCATCATCGAGAAACGCCGTCCGAAGCCGGGCTGCGCCGAGGTCATGAACCTCATCGGCGACGTCGAGGGCAAGACGGCCGTCATCATCGACGATATCGTCGACACGGCGGGCTCGCTCTGCGAAGGTGCCCGTGCGCTGGAGAAACGCGGTGCGAAACGCATTTTCGCCAGCTGCTCGCATGCCATCCTCTCCGACCCGGCCGTGCAGCGCATCAACGAGTCGCCCATCGAGAAGCTCGTCATCACGGATACGATTCCGCTGCCGCCGGAGAAACACAGCGATAAAATCGTCGTGCTTTCCCTCGCGGATGCCCTGGGTGACGTCATCATGCGCATTCAGAGCCATCGCTCCGTCTCCCAGCTGTTCCGCTGAGCAGACGTGCGTTAACTGCATAGCATCTGTTGCCAGCCGCTTGGCCTTTTGGGGGCCAGCGGCTGTTTTTTGCGCGTAAACGTACGGTAAACATCTACGCAAGATACCATAAAAGTCTGTTTTAGTATCTAGGCATAGGGCAGGGGCTATGCTATAATGAGACCTGTTGCGTGAGCCGCGATTGTTCAACGGCAACGCATAATTAACAGCAAATATATAGGAGGCAATACGGTGGATTTAAGTATTGTAGAATTGCTCAAGGCCATTATTCTGGGCGTCGTGGAGGGCTTGACCGAGTGGCTGCCGATTTCCAGCACCGGCCATATGATTCTCGTGGATGAGTTTATCCAGCTCGATGTGACGACCCAGTTCAAGGATATGTTCCTCGTCGTCATCCAGCTCGGTGCCATTCTCGCCGTCGTGGTGATGAATTTCGACAAGCTCAACCCGTTCTCGCAGTGGAAAACGGCGCAGGAGAAACAGGAGACCTTCGACCTCTGGGGCAAGGTCATCGTGGCCTGTATCCCGGCGGCGGTCATCGGCCTCATGTTCAACAAATATATGGAAGAACACTTTATGACGGCACCGGTTGTGGCCTTCACGCTCATCCTCTACGGCATCCTGTTTATCGTCGTGGAGAACTACAACAAGCACCGCACGCCGCGTGTCACGGATCTCACGAAGCTCGACTACAAGACGGCATTCATCATCGGCATGTTCCAGGTGCTCTCGCTCGTGCCAGGCACGAGCCGCAGCGGCGCGACCATTCTCGGCGGTATCCTCTACGGCACGAGCCGCTACGTGGCGACGGAGTTCACGTTCTTCCTCGCCATTCCCGTTATGTTCGGCGCCAGCGCGTTGAAAATGGTGAAGTTCGGCTGGCACTACACGGGCGCGGAAATCATCATCATGCTCGTGGGCATGGTCACGGCCTTTATCGTGTCCATCCTCTCTATCAAGTTCCTGCTGCGCTATATCAAGCACAACGATTTCAAGGCGTTTGGCTGGTACCGCATCGTGCTCGGCATCATCGTCGTCGCCTACCTTTTCCTCGTCGGCGACCCGACGGCGAATGATTAAGTGCGGTATCGTGACAGAAAACGGGAATTGTGCTATACTTGAATTTGCTTATGTTGCAATCGAACAATTCCTGATTTGGGGGTAGATTTTTTTGAAGTACATGACTGGTAATGAACTGCGTGAAGCTTATCTGCAGTTCTTCGCCGAGAAGAAAGGCCATCTGCGCCTGCCTTCGTTCTCGCTTATTCCGCAGGATGACCCGACGCTTTTACTCATCGGCGCGGGCATGGCACCGCTCAAGCCGTTCTTTACGGGCAAAATGAAGCCGCCCCGCACGCGTGTGACGACGAGCCAGCGTTGCGTGCGCACGGGTGATATCGAGAACGTGGGCCGCACGGCGCGCCATCAGACGTACTTCGAGATGCTCGGCAACTTCTCCTTTGGCGATTATTTCAAGCAGGAGGCTATCCCCTGGGCCTGGGAGTTCCTCACGGAGGTCGTGGAGCTGCCGAAGGACAAGCTCTGGGTCACGGTCTATCCCGATGACGACGAGGCCATCAAAATCTGGCAGTCCCAGCCGGGCTTCCCGCAGGACCACGTCGTGAAACTGGACGATAACTTCTGGGAAATCGGCCCTGGTCCCTGCGGCCCGGACTCCGAGATTTACATCGACCTCGGCGAGGAGCGCGGCTGCGGCCAGCCGACGTGCGGCGTGGGCTGTGACTGCGACCGCTACCTCGAGATCTGGAACCTCGTGTTCACACAGTACGATCGTCAGGAGGACGGCTCCTACAAGGACCTCGCCCATAAAAATATCGATACGGGCTGCGGCCTCGAGCGTCTCGCGTCCGTCGTGCAGGGCAAACGCACGAACTTTGAGACGGACCTGCTCTATCCGATTATCGAGTACGCCTCAAAGGTCTCGGGCGTGCAGTACGGTGCGGACGCCGAAAAGGACGTTTCGCTGAAGGTCATCGCCGACCACGCGCGTTCCATGGCCATCATGATTATGGATGGCATTCTGCCCTCGAACGAGGGCCGCGGCTACGTGTTGCGCCGCATCCTGCGCCGCGCCATCCGTCACGGTCGTATGCTCGGCATCAAGGATAAGTTCCTCGAGGGTGCCGTGGACGCCGTCGTAGACATCTACAAGGATGCGAGCGATTTCGGCGAGCTCGTGGCGAAGCAGGACTACATCAAAAAGGTCATCAGCCTCGAGGAGGACCGTTTCGCCTCGACGCTGAACCAGGGCATGGAGCTTCTGACGGGCGAAATCGCGCAGGTCAAGGCCGCGGGCAAAAAGGCGCTCGACGGTGCGGTCGGCTTCCGCCTCTATGATACGTTCGGTTTCCCCTGGGAGCTCACGGAGGAAATCCTGCACGAGCAGGGGCTTGACCTCGACAAAGCGGGATTTGACAAAGCCATGGAGGAGCAGCGCCAGCGGGCGCGCAGTGCCCGCGCGGCCAATATCCGCGTGCAGGTACCAGACCTCTCCAGCATCGATGTCTCGCAGCTGAAAGTCGACGCGGACGCGAAAGCGGCCAAGGTTGTGGCTATCTGGAAGGACGGTCAGCTCGTCGACGAAATTCACGATGGCGACGAGGCGGGCATCATCCTCGATGCCACGCCGTTCTACGCCGAGGGCGGCGGCCAGGTTGGCGACGAGGGCCTGCTCGTGAGCGAGTTCGGCCATATCAAAGCCACGAACGCTAAGAAACTGCCGGATGGCACGGTCTACCACATTTCCTATGTGGAGGAAGGCCAGCTGAAGGTCGGTGATAAAGTCGAAATCAAGGTTGACCAGGTGAAGAAACTCGCCTCGGCACGCAACCATACGGCGACGCATCTGCTGCAGGCTGCGCTGAAGCGTGTCGTGGGCGACCAGGTCAATCAGGCCGGTTCGTCTGTCACGCCGGAACGTCTGCGCTTCGACTTCACGAACTTCGAGCCGGTGACGGCGCAGCAGCTAGCGGACGTCGAGGAGCTCGTCAATAAAGAAATCCTCAAGGGCACAGATGTCGACATCAGCCACATGAGCCTCGATGAGGCGAAAAAGGCCGGTGCCATGGCGCTGTTCTCCGAGAAATACGGCGACGTCGTGCGCGTGGTCAAGGTGCCGGGCTTCTCCATGGAGCTCTGCGCGGGCTCGCACGTCAAGAACGTCGGCCAGATTGGCATGTTCAAAATCGTCAGCGAGTCCGGTGTAGCCTCGGGCGTGCGCCGTATCGAGGCTATCACGGGCCAGGCCGCGCTCGACTACATGAACGGCAAGCTGGCGAAGCTGCAGGAGACGGCGGCCGCGCTCAAGACGAGCGAGGATGAGGTGCCGACGGCGGTAGAGAAAATGCAGGCTGAAAACAAGACCATGGCGGGTAAACTCGCCGAGGTTGCGGCCGCACAGGAAAAGGCCGACGCGGCGGACCTCATCGCGGGCCTGAAGGAAATCAAGGGCGTGAAGGTCGTCGCAGGCAAGGCCAACGTGGCGGGTATGGACGCACTGCGTGAGGTCGCCGATATCACGCTCGGCAAGCTCGATAGCGGCGTCGTTGTGCTCGGCTGCGTGGCGGACGATAAGGTGAACCTCGTGGTCAAGGCCTCCAAGGATGTCACGAAAAAGGGCATCCATGCGGGCAAGGTCATCAAAGAAGCCGCGGCGGTGGTCGGCGGTGGCGGCGGCGGCCGTCCCGACATGGCCCAGGCCGGCGGCAAGAACCCGGCGGCTCTGCCGCAGGCGTTCGAGAAGGCCCTGCAGGTTATCGAGAGCCAGTTAGGTTAATAAAGAGATAGCGGGACGTTGCTGCTTGCGGCAGCGTCCCCTTGGACAGGCGGTCAGTCCATTTGGACTGGCTGACCAGAAAGGTCGGGGATGGCAGAGGCTGTCCCCGCCTTTTGTCCTTTATTTATACGCAAAAGAGGAGGCTTGCCCACTTTGGACGCAGAAAAAGACGTACAAAAGGCAACAGAGAAACGTGCCGCAGGTGATACGCAGCCAGCAACGAAAGCAGCAGCGGGCGAGGTCGATTTGACGCAGCACGCGAAGCGCTTTCTGCGCTATGGTCTGCTGGGGCTGATTGCCATCGCCGTGTTGTGCGCGGGCGGCATTTATTTCTACCAGCACGCGCACCAGAGCTTTACCTGCTACGACGCGCAGGTCACGAGTACGATGGTCGCGGCGCGGGCCAAGGCACCGGGCACGATTGCAGAGATGGTCGTGGCGGATGGCGAGCACGTGGAGGCGGGCGACGTCATCGCGCATGTGCAGGTCAAGGTCACGGAGGAGACACTGACGCAGCTGCAGCAAAACCTGCAGCTCGCGCAGCAGAACCTCGCACAGGTGCAGAAGGGACAGACGGTCATGGTGCCGAGTGCGGCTCCCGCGGCGCCCGTGCAGGCTGCGCCGGAAAATTCGGCGCTCGTGGCCTCGGCTGCCAACCGCATGCAGCGCATGCAGGAGCTCTACGCGATGGGCGCGGTGAGCGCCGTGGAGCGTGACCAGGCCGTGGCTGACTACCAGTCGGCTGTGGCTGCCGCGACGCCCGCAACGAGCTACAGCCCGCCGAGTGCGCCGCAGCTGCGCACGCAGCCCGCGAGCCCCGAGGCCATCAAGCAGGCCGAGCTCGCCGTGAAGCAGGCGGAGGCCGCGCTGCAGACGGCACAGCAGGACGCGCAGGCTACGGATATCGTGGCGCCAGTGGCGGGGACGGTCTACTACACGGGCCTCGCTGAGGGTGATGAAATCCAGGCTGGTGACACGCTCGTGAATATCGGCGATGCCAGCAATATCTGGGTGGAGGCGCGCCTGCAGCCGCAGGACAAGGACAAAGTACGCCTCGGTCAGTTCGTCGAGTACACGGTTGAGGATGCGAGCTATCAGGGCTCCGTGCAGGAAATCACCGACCCGGCCGAGGCTGAGACCGAGGCCAGCGCCAACAGTGAGGGTACGCCCGACACGACGGACGCCCGCCTCACCGTGCGTATATCTCTCCCCGACAGCGCAGCCCAGGTGCTCAAGCCGGGCATGAGCGCCGTGGTAAAGTTTATGCTCAATTCCTGAGCAGCGGCAATATAGATTTAGGGCCATACTAAAACTCCCGCTTGCATTGACGCAGGCGGGAGTTTTGCGTATTCATGCTTGACAGGCATAGGTGATAGGAAAAAAGAGGCATTTCCCTGTGTGGAGATTTTGTTTTATAATGACGCTAAAGGATATTGATAAATTGTATTGAGCACATATGCAGGTGCTGGTTACCTGATGAAAGGCGTGAGGACGATGGCAAGACAGTGGACGCGGCGGCAGTTTCTTTGGCTCGCGGGCGGCGCAGTGCTCGCGGCGGGCGGTGGACTCGCGTACTATGAGCGGCGGCTCATGCAGCGCGCGCTAGCGACAGTCACGGGCGAGCTCGACGCGAGCTATGTGCGGCAGATTGTGGCTGCGGACAATGCGCACGCGCGCACGCTGATGTGGCAGGCGGCGGCTGAACAGGCTGGTGCGGCGGTGGAATTGCGGCGTGCAGGCGAGACGGCGGTGCAGAGTTTTCCCGCGACGAGCGTGCCCTATGCGGATGACGGCGTCTCCGCCTATCTGCAGACGGCGCAGCTGACGGACCTCGCGCCGGGACAGGCCTATGAGTACCGTCTGCGTTATGGCGAGGATGCAGCGGCCTGGCAGCCGCTCACGGCGGCGGGCGATGACAGTTTCGACCTCGTGCTCTCGGCGCATCTGCACACCTACCGCAACCGCGGACACATCCGCGACTTCCAGCGCGACGAGCGCGGCCCCCTCTACGTGCTCACGGGCGTGGCCGGCAACGTGCGCTACCCCGACCTCTGGCAAGACCACACGCTCGACCTCATCGTCGCCCCGCAGCCCGAGGTCGACAACTACCTCACGCTAAAGGGCGACACGCACACGCTGACCCTCGCGAGCTACCAGCCCGACGGCGCACCCATCGACGAGGTCACGTTGCGTAAAAGCTGAATTGTTGCGAAAAAAAGCTCCTCCCCAAGGAGGAGCTTTTCGTATGGCTGTTTTAGTGGTTTAGAACTTCAGTTTCTGGAAGCGGGCTACGGCGCGCTTGGTGTCCTCGCGGTCGCCGAAGGAGGTGAGGCGGAAGTAGCCTTCGCCGCAGGGGCCGAAGCCCGCGCCCGGCGTGCCGACGATGTTGAGCTCTGTGAGCAGTTTGTCGAAGAAATCCCATGACGGCATGTCGTGCGGCGTCTTGAGCCAGATGTACGGCGCGTTGATACCGCCGTAGACCTCCAGGCCGGCGGCCGTGAGGCCCTCGCGTATGATGCGCGCGTTCTCGAGGTAGTAGCCGACAAGCTCCTTGACCTGTTTCTGGCCCTCCTCGGTGTAGATAGCGGCAGCACCGCGCTGTACGATGTAGGCCGTGCCGTTGAATTTCGTCGTGTGGCGGCGGTTCCAGAGCTGGTTGTAGGGCACGCGGCTGCCGTCAGCGGCGCGGCCGGTCACGCCCTTCGGGATAATCGTGTAGCCGCAGCGTGTGCCCGTGAAGCCGGCTGTCTTGGAGAAAGAGCGGAACTCGATGGCCACGTCCTTGGCACCCGGGATTTCGTAGATGGTCGTCGGCACGTCCGGCTCCGTGATGTAGGCGGCGTAGGCGGCGTCAAACAGGATGACCGTGTCGTTTGCTTTCGCCCAGTTGACCCATTTCGTGAGTTCCTCGCGCGAGAGCGTCGTGCCCGTCGGGTTGTTCGGGCAGCATAGGTAGAGCATGTCGACGCGCTCCGCCGGCAGCTCAGGTGCGAAATTGTTCTCGGCCGTGCAGGGCAGGTACGTTACGCCCGCAAAATGGCCGTCCTTTTGCAGCGTGCCCGTGCGGCCAGCCATGACGTTCGTGTCGAGGTAGACGGGGTACACCGGGTCCGTGATGGCGATTTTGTCGGCGCTGCCAAAAATCTCCTGGATGTTGCCCGTATCGCTCTTCGAGCCGTCACTGACGAAAATCTCGTCCGTGCCGAAGTGGATGCCCTTGCTCGCGTAATTGTTTTTCAGGATGGCTTCGGTGAGGAAGCTGTAGCCCTGCTCCGGACCGTAGCCGCGGAACGTCTCTTTATGTGCCATTTCGTCGACGGCCTGGTGCATGGCCTCGATGCAGACGGCGGGCAGCGGCTGCGTCACGTCGCCGATGCCGAGACGGATGACGTCAGCCTCGGGGTGGGCCTCCTTGTAGGCGGCGACGCGGCGGCCAATCTCGGCGAACAGGTAGCTGCCGGGGAGCTTCAGGTAGTTGTCATTGATAGTTGCCATACAGTATATCCTCCTGCTGTAGTAGATTGCTTATATAACTTTTTAGCATATTATAGCACGTTGATATGCGTTTTCAAAGGGAACACAGGATTTATTTTGCACCGGTACGCACAGAGGCCAGCGCACGAAAAAGCCCGCGCAGGGGTGGCTGCACGGGCCATAGGTGATAAATCAGTCGGCGTTTTGCGCCTGCTCTTCCTCGCGCTCTTTGAGGATTTCGCGGCAGAAGTCCATGAAGGACTGGGCGGCCTTTGAGATATAGCGGTCCTTTTTCCACGCGAGGCCGACGTCAACGGGGTCGAAATCGGTGAGGGGGATGGCCCGGACGCCCGGCGTGTTGCGTGCGACGATGTCCAGCAGGAACGAGATGCCGACGCCGTTGGCCACGAGGCCTTTGAGCGTCACGACCTGGTTGGACTCGAGCACGATGTTCGGCGTGATGGCAGCCTCCTTCATGTGCGTGAGCACGGTCTGACGGATGAAGCTGCCCTCTTTGAGCAGGATGATGTTGCTGTCGGCCACGTCCTGGATGGTCAGGCCGTCGCGCGCGGCGAGCGGGCTGCTCTCGGGCACGCAGCAGACGATGCGGTTCTGCGACATGGGCAGGGTCTGCAGGTTCTGCGCGTTGCCGGAGAGGATGATGATGCCGAAATCCAGCTCGTCGCGCTCCAGCTGCTCACGGATGGACATCGAGCCTTCCTCGTGCAGATAGATGTCCAGGTGTGAGTACTGGCGCTGGAAGCTGGAGAAAATTTTCGGAAACAGGTAGGCACCAATCATGGGCGGGATGCCGATTTTGATGGTGCCTTTCTGCAGCTGCTTGTAGTCGTTGACCTCAAGCACGGCGTCCTGGATGTTGCGCAGCGCGAGCTCGATGCGGTTCAGGAACACCGCACCTTCCGGCGTGAGCGCCAGCTGCTTCTGGCTGCGGTCGAACAGCTGGATGCCCAGCTCGTTCTCCAGTTTTTTGATGGCGACCGTGATATTGGGCTGCGAGACGCGCAGACGCTCGGCGGCCCGGGTGATATTGCGCAGACGGCTGGCCATCTGGAAATATTCGAGTTGACGGAGTTCCATTATTGCTCAACTTCCTTTGCTCAGTTCTTGGTGATAATTTTTCTTTATCTGAGAAACATTATACCATATTTCCCGTGCATGTATGATATAATAGAAAAAATTTATCGTAGAAATTATGCGCGCAGGGGGTGCCGGAAAAATAAAATGAGAAAAATTTGGGTTTGGTGGTAGGATTTTTCTGATTGGTATGGAATAAAACAAAGTATGGAGTATAATGGTATTGAGTAACATAACACCATTAGGAGGCGTTTGTTTTGGATAAATCCACCATCATCGGCTTGATAGGCGGCTTCATTTCCGTGTTCGTAGGCATGGTCCTGAAAGGCGCGCCTATTACGGCCCTGAACAACCCGGCCGCGTTCCTGATTATCATCGGCGGTACGTTTTCGTGCTTGTTCATCGGCTTTACGCTCGATGATATGAAAAAGTTCCCCATGCTCATCAAACATGCTACGCAGGCTCCGCCCATTCACAAGAAATCGGAGCTGCTGCAGCTGTTCGTTGAGCTGTCGCAGGTCGCACGCCGTGAAGGTATCCTCGCCCTCGAGGGGCGCGTGCAGGATATCGAGGATCCGTTCTTCCGCACGGGCCTCGGCATGGTCATCGATGGTATGGACCCGGATTTCGTCAGCGACGTGCTCGATGCGGAGCTGGCGGTCATGGAGCAGCGCCATGCGCATGCCCGCTCCATGTTCACCCAGGCCGGTACCTACGCACCGACCCTGGGCGTCATGGGCGCCGTCGTTGGTCTGATCGCCGCCCTCGGTAACCTGAACGATATCGATAAGCTCGGTCACTCCATCGCCGCCGCCTTTATCGCGACGATGCTTGGTATCTTCACCGGTTACGTGCTCTGGCTGCCTATCGCCAACAAGCTGAAGGGCCAGAATGACGCCGAGGTCAGCGAGAAGCGAATGATTATCGAGGGCATCCTCTCGCTGCAGGCCGGTGATTCGCCGATGGCTATCGAGGCCAAGCTGATGGTCTTCATCCCGCAGACGGAGCGCGACGCGATCAAGAGCAGCAAGGAGGGTTAAGCCTATGGCCAGGAAAAAGAGAGCCAAACCGCATGCAGAAGAAGCCAGTGAGGCTTGGCTGCTGCCGTATTCTGACCTGCTGACGCTGCTGTTGGCGCTGTTTATCTGCTTGTTCGCGATGTCGCAGACGGACCAGAAAAAGGTCACAGAAATGGCGCAGGCGTTCAGTGCGGCTTTCAACAGCGGCGGCCCGTCTTTCTTCAACAAGATGGGCCCGAACGAGGGCCGTATGGCGGATATCCCCTATGATGAGGACCGTGGCAACTCGGCCTACATCCAGGAGGCCAAGCAGCTCGAGCAGGTGCAGAAGCAGATGGAGGAGTATATCCAGCAGAACAATCTGCAGGATGTGCTAAGCACGCAGATGACGGAGGAGGGCCTCATGATCCGCATCGGCGAGCGGGCACTGTTCGCCTCGGGTTCAGCGGCACTTGGCAATCAGGCACAGCAGATTGTGCCGGTCGTCGCGGGTTTGCTTGGCTCAGTGAATGAGCGCGTACTCATCTCCGGTCATACGGATAACGTGCCTATCAATACGGCGCAGTTCCCGACGAACTGGGATTTGTCGTCGGCGCGTGCGCTGAACTTTATGAAGTATACGTTGGCGCAGAATGCAGGCCTCGATCCGCGCCGTTTCAGTGCCGTGGGCTACGGTGAGTATCGTCCTATCGCGACCAACGATACGGAGGCCGGGCGGCAGCAGAACCGCCGCGTGGAAATTCTCATTGCGCGCAACTATCAGTTCAATCCGGATGAGGGTGGGGAAAAGGGCAGTTCGCTGGCCTCGTCGCCGACGGGTACGCTGCCGCTGGTAGATACGCCGCCTGCGAGCATCGACCCGACGAAGGAACATGCGACGCCAGGCACGCGGCCGGGCGAGGCCCCAGTGCCGGTGCTCAGCGATGTACCGACGCCCGTGCAGCCGCCCAGCGATCCGCTGCAGACGAAGTGATTTTTGGGAGCTGGCCAGCGGCCGGCTCTTTTCGTATATATTTGGCAAGGAGGCTGCTTATGATTATCGGCACCGGTATCGATCTCGTGGAGACGGAGCGCATGCGCCGTGCCCTGAAAAGCCCCGCGTTCGTGCGGCGCGTCTTTACGCCGGAGGAGCAGGTCTACTGTAAAAGTTGCGGCGCGCAGCTAGTGCAGAGCTTTGCCGCGCGCTATGCGGCCAAAGAGGCCGTGATGAAGTCTTTTGGCGTGGGTATTTTTCAAGGGGCCTTTACGGATATCGAGGTCATACACCAGCCGTCGGGGGCCCCGACGCTGCAGCTTGGCGGCTGGTTCGCGGCGCGGGCCGCTGAGCTCGGCGTGACGGCCACGCATCTCTCGCTCAGTCATACGCGTCACTATGGTGCGGCGTTCTGCGTGCTGGAGCGTGAGGCAGGGGAGGAAAAGGCATGAAAATCGGTATGGCTGCTGAGCTGCGGCAGATGGATGCACAGGCAGAGGAGAAGTATGGCCTGCCCGCTTTGCTGCTTATGGAAAATGCCGGTCGTCGCGCGGCGGCGTGTCTGGCAGAGTTGCTGGACGGTGTGCAGGGTAAGTATCTCTGCGTCTTCGCAGGCTCCGGTAACAACGGCGGCGATGCGTTGGCGGCAGCGCGCCACCTGGCAGGTATGGGCGCGGACGTGCATATCTTCCTCGTGGGCGATCAGGCGCATTTTTCCGCGGCGACGTCGGTGATGTATCATGCCGTGGAGCAGATGGCGCTGCCGGTGCATACGCTTGCGGAGGACCGTGACTGGCATCGCCTGCACCTCGCGTTGCGTCTGATGGCGGGCGGCGTGGACGGGCTGCTGGGCACGGGCTTCAGGGGGGAGCTGCGCAAGCAGACACTGCGCCTCATCGAGGAAATCAACGGCGCAGGCAAGCCAGTGCTGGCTATCGACCTGCCGAGCGGTGTGGAGGCAGACACGGGGCGCGTCTCGACTGTGGCTATCGAGGCGGCGGCTACCTTGGCGCTGGCCTTACCGAAGCCCTGTCACTATCTTTCGCCCGGTGCTGACTATACGGGGCGGCTGCTGGTGGACAGCATTGGCCTGCCGCCGGCGTTGCTCACGGCGAAGAAGCTGCATCAGACACTGTTGGATGATGCTTTGGCCGCGACACTCCTGCCGCCGCGCCCCCGCGCCGCGCACAAGGGCACCTGTGGACGCATCCTCGTCGTGGCGGGCTCGTGCGGCATGACCGGAGCCGCCAAGCTGGCGGCACAGGCCGTTCTGCGCGCGGGGGCGGGTCTCGTGACGCTTGCCGTGCCGGAGAGCCAGCAGCCGGTCGTGGCGGCGCAGCTCACGGAGGTCATGACGGTGCCTGTGCCGGAGAGTCAGGCCGGCTGTATGGGCGGCCAGGCGGCGCTCGACCAGCTCGTACAGCTGGCGGCGGGCTATGATGCCGTACTCATCGGACCGGGGCTCGGCCGCGCCTATGAGACGGGGGAGCTCGTGCGCGGCCTCGTGGCGCAGGTGGAGCAGCCGGTCATCATCGACGCCGACGGTCTCTATGCCTTTACCGGGCAGGCAGACGCTCTGCAGGCCTGCCAGCAGCTGCCTATCCTCACGCCACACCTCGGCGAGCTTGCACGCCTGCTCGGCACGACGGTGACAGAGCTGCGCACGGACCTCGTGGCGCAGGTGCGGGCCGCCGCGGCGCGCCTGCAGTGTGTGCTCGTAGCCAAGAGCGAGTGCACGCTCGTGGCCTATCCCGACGGCGATGTGTTCTTTACCAGCAAGGGCAACGCCGGCATGGCCACGGCGGGCTGCGGCGATGTGCTCGCCGGCACCATTGCCGGCCTCATGGAGCAGACGGAGGAGGGCGTAGCGCCATTGCTCGGCGTCTGGCTGCACGGCACGGCGGGTGACCTCGCCTATGCCGCGCGGGGGGAGGGCCTGGTGGCGGGCGATATCCTCACGCAGCTGCCGCAGGCGCTGCAGCAGTTGCGGCAACTGCAACTAAAATAACAATGTAGCTGACATGAAGACTGATTTTGCATAAAATATCCACTATGTGGAGAAAATGCTGTAAAAGTCCTTGACTTATGTATACAAGAGCGCTAGAATGTAGACACTGAAGCATTCAGCAGAAAAGGGGAGTATTACATGGCAAACGTAAACATCGATTGGAATGCCCTGGGGTTCAGCTATCAGCCGATTGCCCAGCGCTATGTGGCAAACTTCAAGGACGGCAAATGGGACAAAGGTGGTCTGTCCAGTGACGCCAACGTCGTCATGAACGAGTGCGCCGGTATCCTGCAGTACTGCCAGGAGGTCTTTGAGGGTCTGAAAGCCTACAAAACGAAGGACGGCCGCACGGTCACGTTCCGCCCGGATCAGAATGCCAAGCGCATGTATGACTCGGCACAGCGTCTCGAGATGCCGCCCGTGCCGGAGGATATGTTCCTCGAGGCCGTGGATGAGGTCGTGCGGGCGAACAAGGACTACATCCCGCCTTTCGAGTCCGGCGGTGCGCTGTACCTGCGTCCGTACCTGTTTGCCACGGGTCCGGTCATCGGCGTCAAGCCGTCCGATGAGTACCAGTTCCGTCTGTTCGGTACGCCGGTCGGCAACTACTTCAAGAACGGCATCAAGCCGATTACTATCTGCGTGAGTGATTTCGACCGTGCTGCGCCACGCGGCACGGGCCACATCAAGGCCGGCCTGAACTACGCGATGAGCCTGCATGCCTACATCACGGCCCATAACCGCGGTTACGATGAGAACATGTTCCTCGACCCGGGCACGCGCACGTACGTCGAGGAGACGGGCGGTGCCAACTTCATCTTCGTGACGAAGGACAATACCATTGTGACGCCGAAGTCCAGCTCCATCCTGCCGTCCATCACGCGTCGTTCCCTGCTCACGATTGCCGAGAGCCTCGGCTACAAGGTCGAGCAGCGCCCGGTGAAGTTTGATGAGCTCGATGAGTTCCAGGAGGCTGGCCTCTGCGGCACGGCGGCTGTTATCTGCCCGGTGGGCCGCATCGACGGCAACGGCCGCACCATCAACCTGCCGAGCGGCATGGACGAGATGGGTCCCGTGCTCACGAAGCTGTACAAGACGCTGCGCGGCATCCAGCTTTGCGAAATCGACGCACCTGAGGCGGGCTGGGTACACGAAGTCAAGTAAGTTGCCACTTAACTGCATACAAGCTGATGTCAATGCCCTTGGTCCCCAGTGGCCAAGGGCATTTTTGCGTGCATTTTTTTGCATATTTATGGGTTAACAGGCAGGAAAAAAGCAGGGTAACGTACAAATAGATAAAGTAGGAAATTTTCGTATAATTTACAAGGGGACATTACAAGGGTATAATAGGGGACTGGAACGAAAAACAGGGAGTTTTGTATATGCCTTTTGATTTTTTACTGCCGTTGCAGTTTCACGGCATTATTTTTACCATTGGCTGGCTCGATGTGCTGGATATCCTCGTCGTGGCGGCTATCCTCTATAAAGTCTATGAGATGCTGGCGGATACGCGTGCCATTACGCTGGTTAAAGGTATCCTCGTGCTGCTTCTGGTCACGCTCATCTGCAGTGCGCTCAATCTGCACGCCATTTCCTGGCTGTTGCAGAAAACCGTCACGTTGCTGTTCGTCGCGTTGCCCATCGTGTTTCAGCCGGAGCTCAGGCGCGGGCTCGAGCACCTCGGTCAGGGCCGTTTTCTCGGCCCCACGGGTCTGCTGAACGATGCGGAGGGCTACTCCGTCGTCACGGAACTCATCAAGGCGGTGAAGCAGCTGTCGCATGATAAAACAGGTGCGCTGCTCGTCATCGAGCGTGAGATGGGCCTTAACGATATCAGTGCCACGGGTATCCAGATTGACGGCCTCATCACGTCCGATTTTCTGCTGAACGTTTTTATCCCGAATACGCCGCTGCACGACGGTGCAGCCGTCATCCGTGGCAAGCGTCTCGTGGCGGCTGGCTGTCTGTTGCCGCTCACGGAGAGTCATTTTTCCACGGAGCTCGGCACGCGCCATCGTGCAGCTATCGGTCTCTCGGAGCAGTGTGATGCGCTCATCGTCGTCGTGAGTGAGGAGACGGGCACGATTTCTGTGGCCGAGAACGGCCGCATCATGCGCCATCTCGACCTCGACACGTTGCGGGCCATTCTGCAGCCGGTGTTCGTGCAGCCGAAAACGGGTTTCAAGGATTTCGTCAGCAACTGGAGGAATAAGAAATGATGACACATTTGCGCAACCTCTTCCAGCATAATCTGGCGGCGAAAATCATCGCGCTCATTGCGGCGGTCATCCTCTGGAGCTACGTGATGAACGACCAGAACCCCTCGACGGACGGCACGTTCACGGTACAGCTCACGACGCTGAATGCGCCGGAGGGCTATAAAATCACTTACGATACAGAGAAGGTCAAAATCAAGGTGCGCGGGCCGCGCTCACTCTTTATCAATATCGGCGAACAGGATTTCAAGGCCTATGTCGATCTCGACGGTCTCGATTCGGGCGAGCATGAGGTCAAGGTGAAAACCTCGTTGCCGCAGGGCATGGACCTCGTAGAGACGGAGCCGGACACGGTGAAGGTTACGCTCGACCGCATCGTGCAGCGCAAACTGCAGGCCGAGTTCATCGTCTCGGGCGCGCCGGGACCAGACGCGACGGTCGCGCACGTGATACCGGAGACGCAGTATGTGACGCTGGAGGGGCCGGAGTCCGCCATCGACACGGTTGAGCGCGTCATCGGCTACGTGGGCCTCGCGGGCAATACGAGCGACTTCCAGCTGCAGGTGCCGCTCACGGCTATCAATGCAGACGGGCGTGAGGTCGCGGGCGTGCGTGTCGTGCCGGGCAGTGCTAACGTGAGCGTGCAGATGGCACGTGGACTCACGAAGAAGGTCGTGCCCATTACGCCACAGGTGAAGTCGGATCTCGACGCGGCCTACGAAGTGGGCAGTCTGCGCGCCGACCCGGCAAAAATCGAAATCGCGGGTGACAGCAAAGCGCTCGCTGGTATCAGCAGTATTAACACGGAGGAAATCTCGCTCGCCGGTGTGACGAAGACGACGGACAAGGTAGCGCATCTGCAGCTGCCCGACGGCGTGACCGTGACGAACAAGAGCGTCTCGGTGCACATTGTGATTAAAGCCAAGACTAAAAAGTAGTGGAGTGATAACAGAGATTGGTTCGAATCAATAATTTCGCGGTGCCTTTTGATGACACACGTGATTTGCGCGTGCTGGCGGCGGCGCGGCTGGGCGTGGAGGCGGCGCAGGTGCAGGGCGTGACCGTCGTACGGCAGGCCATCGATGCGCGGCGTTACCACGGCGCGCCTATCCAGTTCGTCTACGTGCTGGACGTGGCGCTGGCGTCGGATAAGGGCGTACGCGCGAAACTCAATAAACGCATGCGCAAGGATAAAAATATCAGCTGGCAGGAGCCTGTGGCGGCCCCCACGCCCGTGCTGCGCAGTTTTACGGCGAGCACGCGGCGGCCCGTGGTCGTGGGCTTTGGCCCGGCGGGCATGTTCGCGGCGCTGACGCTCGCGCGTGCGGGCTGGCAGCCGCTCGTGCTGGAGCGCGGGCAGGACGTGGACACGCGCCACCGCGACATCGAGCGCTTCTGGACGACGGGCGTGCTCGACATCAGCTCGAACGTACAGTTCGGCGAGGGCGGCGCGGGGACTTTCTCCGACGGCAAGCTCACGACGCGTATCAACGACCCGCATATGGCGGACGTGCTGGAGGCATTTATCGCGGCGGGCGCACCGGAGGAGATACGCTACCTGCACAAGCCGCACATCGGCACAGATCTCCTGCGCACGATTGTGAAAAATATCCGCCAGGAAATCATCCGCCTCGGCGGCGAGGTGCGTTTCGGCGCCTGCGTGACAGATCTCGAGCTGGCGGCGGACGGTGCCGTCGAGGCGCTCATCGTGAACGGCGAGGAGCGGCTGCCCGTGGAGACAGTTTTTATGGGCATCGGCCACTCGGCGCGTGATACGTACCGTATGCTCTACGCGCACGGCGTGTCTATGGAGGCAAAGCCCTTTGCCATGGGCGTGCGCATCGAGCATCCGCAGGCGTTCATCGATAGGGCGCAGTACGGGGAGGATGCGGGGCACCCGCGCCTGCCCGTGGCTGATTACGCGCTGACGTGGCGCGACCCGGCGACGAAGCGCGGTTGCTACTCGTTCTGCATGTGCCCCGGCGGCCTCGTCGTGGGTGCAACCTCAGTGGCGCAGGGCGTGGTCACGAACGGCATGAGCAACTACCACCGTGACTCCGGCATTGCGAACGCGGCGCTGCTCGTGCAGGTGGGACCCGCAGATTTCGGTACGGGCGTGTTCGACGGTATGCTCCTGCAGGAAAAGCTCGAGCATCTCGCCTTTACGCTCGGTGGTAGCGACTACCGCGCGCCCGTGCAGACCGTGGGTGATTTCCTCGCGGGCACGAGCGGCTCGCAGCAGTTCCTCACGACTCCCACGTACCGCCCCGGCGTGCGCGCGGCCGACCTGCATGGCTGCCTGCCACGCTACATCACGGACGCGCTTGCGGGTGCACTGCCGCATTTCGACCGCAAAATCCCGGGCTTCGCCGACCCCGGCGCGGTCATGACGGGTGTGGAGTCGCGCTCCTCGGCGCCCTGCCGCATACGCCGCGACCGCGCGACGTTCGAGGCCGAGCACACCCCTGGTCTCTATCCTCTGGGCGAGGGCGCCGGCTACGCCGGCGGCATCATGAGCGCCGCCGTAGACGGCCTGCGTGCCGCACTGGCGTTTTTGACAAAACAGTAACTGACTGGTAAGATGGAACAGTTGATATAGCAGATTTTCAGGTAAAGCTGGGAGGATATATTCATGGCAAGATTATTTGGTACCGATGGTGTGCGCGGCGAGGCGAATGTGACGTTGCTGCCGGAGATGGCTTATCGGCTGGGGCGCGCGGCAACGCTGTATTTCGGCAAGGAGTCGGAGGAGCGACCGCTCATCATCATCGGCCGCGACACGCGTATCTCGGGTGAGATGCTCGAGGCGGCGCTTACGGCGGGCATCACGTCGGCGGGGGGCCGGGCCATGGTCGCGGGCGTCATCCCGACGCCGGCCATCGCCTATCTTGCGCGCGTGCATCACGCCAAGGCGGGCATTGTCATCTCCGCATCGCACAACCCGTTCCATGACAACGGCATTAAATTCTTCGGCGGCGACGGCTACAAACTGCCGGATGCGGTGGAGGATGAGCTCGAAGCCATCGTGCACCAGATTGAAAATGACGACACGCTCGCACGTCCGCACGGCGCGAAAATCGGTAAAGTGGAGTCGCGTCCGGACCTGCTGAACCAGTATATCGAGTTCGTGCTCTCGACCTGCCACGAGCGCTTCGACGGCATGAAGGTCGTGCTCGACTGTGCGAACGGTGCCTCATATCAGGTCGCGCCGAAAATCCTGCGCGAGCTCGGTGCCACGGTCAAGGTCATCCATGCACTGCCGAACGGCACGAACATCAATGACGGCTGCGGCTCCACACATCTTGAGTCGCTGCAGAAAGCGGTCGTGGAGAACCATGCGGACTTCGGTATCGCGCACGATGGCGATGCGGACCGTTGCCTCTGCGTCGACGAAAAGGGTCAGGTCATCGACGGTGACCACATTCTCGTCATGTGCGCGCTCGACATGATGCGTGCGGGCTCACTGCCGTACAACACGGTCGTGACGACGGTCATGGCGAATATCGGTTTCCACAAGGCCTTGAAGGCGGCGGGCGCGCGCGCCGAAATCACGCAGGTCGGCGACCGCTATGTGCTCGAGAACATGCTGAAAAACGGCTACAAACTCGGCGGCGAGCAGTCCGGCCATATCATCTTCACGGATTACAGCACGACGGGCGACGGTCCCATCACGGCGCTGCAGGTGCTGTCCTCGCTGAAACGCAGCGGCAAGAAGGCCTCGGAGCTCACGGCACTCATGACGACGTACCCGCAGCTGCTCATCAATGTGAAAGTCGGCTCGAAAGAGGGCTGGGAGCAGAACGAGGCCATCAAGGCCGCTATCAAGGCTGGCAATGACGAACTCGGCGAAGACGGCCGCATCCTCGTGCGTCCCTCCGGCACGGAGCCGCTCATCCGCGTCATGGCTGAGGGCCCGGACCAGGCACAGCTCGACCGCATCTGCAATGCGATTGCGGATGTCGTGAAAAAGGAGATGGCCTGAATGGCGCGCGCGCTGATTTTTGCCAGCTTCGGTACGGCGGACGCGGACGTCAAGTCCCGCTGCCTCGACCCTATCATGGAGGACCTGAAATACGAGTTCCCCAAGGACGAGCGGCTGAGTGTCTACACCTCTGACTTTATGCGCAAAAAGGCCGCCGAGCAGGGCGACATGGTGCCCTCGCTCGCCGAGGCGCTGGATATGCTGGCCTTTAAAAAGGTCACACACGTCTATATCCAGCCCGGCCATATCACGGCGGGCGAGGAATTTCAGAACAAATTACAGCCCGTACTGGCTGCGTATCAGGATAAATTCGCCACGCTGAAGCTCGGCCAGCCGCTGCTCGCGACACCAGCGGACAACTGGCAGTTGCTCACGGCGTTGCTGGCGGACCTGCATGTACCGGGCGGCTATGAGCTCGTGCTCGTGGGGCACGGCTCGCCGCACCAGCACAATGCGGCCTACGAGAGCCTGCAGGCGCATATCGATAAAGAGGGACTGCCCATCCATATCGGTGTGCTCGAACTGACGGATACGCCGAACTTCGATAACGTGCTCGTGCGCCTGCAGGAGACGGGGACGCGGCAGGTACTGCTCGCGCCACTGCTGCTCACCTGCGGCACGCACGTCACGCGCGACATCGCGGGCGACGGCCCGGAGAGTTGGCAGAGCCGCCTGCAGGCTGCCGGCTACAGCGTCCAGACGGATTTGCATGGTCTCGGCGAGTACCCGGGCATCCGCAAGCTGTTCGTAGCGCGCCTGCGTGAGCTCATGGGCGAATAACATAGGGCGGATTAGTACAAAAGCATAATTGAACAATGACTGGCGTCAGCAGAATTCTGCTGGCGCCTTTTGGTATGTTTTTTGCCGTGGCACCCTTACTACCAGCTCTATCAGGCTCAATTTGCCTAGCAGGGACAGTCTTAGGGAACGGGACAAATATAGTCTTCCAACGCTGTTTGGATGTCTTTGCTGTACAAAATATCGTTGACCTGTTGTCAAAATCTGGGAAAGATTATATAATTTCAGCATGGTAAAGTACTAAGCGCTTTTATAAAGGAGGGGAAGGACATGCTGAAATTTCACACACATAAAGGGAAAATTCTGCTCTGTGCCGGAGCTCTGGCGCTTGCGGTCGGGGCGTTGCCACCGGTGACGTATTCCGTGGCGTACGCGACGGCGGACACGCCGACAGAGGCCGAGATAGACGCGTACATGAACGAGCTTGTCAATTTGTCCTACGATGCGGTCAAGTCGGTCATGGAGCAGGGCACTGCGCTCTCCGCGCCGGACATCAAGCAGCAGGTGCAGGCAGCGATATGGCGGCTGGGCAAAGAACGTGGCTTCACGGACCTGACCGAGGAAATGGTGAGCGATTTGGCCGACGGCATCATCGGGGTGGCCTGGGAGGTTTTCCCCTCTGGTACCTTGACAGATAGCGGCGCTGGTGCCTGCAACGCCCCAGCAGATGGCAGCGGGTGCACAGGGGATAACGGCATGGCGGGCAATGCCCCGGCCACAGGGAATGGCACGTCAGGCAACAACCCCGCTGCGGGGAACGGCACGTCGGCACAGCCAGTGGGCCAGTTCAGCGACTATGCACAGGCGGTGCTGGAGGAGGTGAACCGCAACCGGCAGGAGCATGGCGTAGCGCCGCTGATACTGGCTGAAGACCTCTGCTACGGTGCCGACATCCGCGCGCAGGAGATTGTCAGCGTGTTCTCCCACACGCGCCCCGACGGCTCTGCCTGCTACTCGGTCATCCAAGGCAGCTACCGCAAGGCGGCCGAGAACATCGCCACCGGGCACGCTACGGCACAGGAGACCGTGGAACAGTGGATGAATTCCCCCGGCCACCGCGCGAACATCCTCGACCCGGAGCTCAGGGAACTGGGCGTAGGCTACTGCCAAGCGCCGGATTCGGAATACGGGCATTACTGGGTGCAGCTGTTCCGTACCAGATAGTTACGGCGACAAGTTGCCATAGTGGGACGTTGGTCAGCATCAAAGAGATGCTGACGCTGCAAGCATTGTTTATTAAAAATAAACGAGAAAGCGCTCATTAAATTGGGCGCTTTTTCTGATTGCCATATAACGAAAAACGTTATATAATAAAAACATGATAAAGTCATATGCAGATAAAGAGACGAAAACGCTATACGAAACTGGTCATTCGCGTCGTTTCAGGAGTATTGAGCGCATAGCCCTGCGCAAGCTTGATATGCTGCATGCGGCGTGCAATATCAATACCTTGCGGGTGCCGCCTGGCAACCGCTTGGAACAGCTGCATGGTGACAGGGAGGGTCAGTACAGCATCAGGATTAATGACCAGTGGCGGATATGTTTTCGCTGGACAGGGCAGAATGCAGAGAATGTGGAGATTGTCGACTATCATTGAGGAGGTGTCTATATGCGTACAGAGAATCTGATTCATCCAGGCGAGATTTTACAGGAGGAGTTTTTGCGGCCGTGCGGCATTTCGCAGCATAGGTTGGCGCTCGACCTACACATACCGGCCACGCGCATCGGTGATATTGTGCACGGGCGTCGTGGTATCACGGCAGATACGGCCATCCGGCTGGGAATATATTTCCGCACGGGACCGGAGTTTTGGCTTAATCTGCAGGCAAATTATGATTTAGGTGTAGCGCAACGGGAAAAGCAGGCGGAGTTTTCACAAATACAGGCAATGATGGCCTGAAATTGTGTGCGCCTAATCTAGCTGGGTGACGGGGCAACAGTTCGTATATGTAGGCAAAGTCGGAAGATGCATTAAATATGCTTGCCTGTAACTCAGATGGGCAAAGCAATTATGGAAAATTAGGTAATCTGAAAGAAAATGGGGAAATTTAAAGGGAGACGCGGAGACGTCTCCCTTTGTGTATAAGGATGAAATTCAATTTTCGACAGCACTATCAGCCGTCTGCATGGCTTTTGCCTGTGCACGCTTACTAGCAAACGGATTGCGCAGGCAGAGCCGCCCCTGTGCGTCGACCTGTGACAGGTGGTGCAGGAAAAACTGGGCAATTATCCCCGTGACCAGCGCGGAGAAAAGCGTGCCTTCGCGGATGCCTTCGATGCTACCCAGATAGGAAAATGAGCATATTGCGGCCAGGCAGACGAGCAATACATCGTTGGCCGTCTTGACTTTGCCGAAGGGGATACGGAAACGGCGTGCCACGGCATAGACGATACCCTCGCCCGGCAGCATGAGTACGTTGGCGATGCCTTGCAGTGATACGCCGAGCGCGATGAACGTCGTGCCGCAGACCAGCGGCACCAGCTGCCAGAAATAGCTATTAGGCGTCACGAAGCTCCAGACGCCCATGAAGAAATCAATGGCAAAGGAGAAAAGGAGCGTCATCGGCACCTGCAGCCACTGAATACGGTCAAAGTCATGCCTTAGCAGCAGTACCTGTCCGAGCACCAGCAGCATATTGACAGCAAAGGTGAACTCACCCAGTGTATGCGGAAAAATCAGGCTGAGCACATAGGGAAAACTAGAAATAGGCGACGTGCCTAGCAGGCTCTTGACAACCAGAGCAATACCCGCCGACTGAATCACCGTCGCCAGGGCAAAAATCGCATAACGTTGCAGCACACAATACCCTCTTTCAGAAATCTGCATGAAGAAACCATGCTCTAGTATAGTGTGGCAGACCGGAAATGCCAAAATGAGATGGTATGAAGGCAGAGGTGGTGGACATAAGAGCGAAATCTACTGCAGAACAAGCCAATTTCAGCTAAAATAAAGAGAAAGAGAGGGATGTAACACATGGCTAACCGCCAGTACAAGGATACGGTCTTCCGCAGGCTGTTCAACAACAAGCAGGATATTGCGGCACTATATCAGGCTATCCGCAAGACAAAATCCTGCCGGAAGATATCATCATTACGACGCTAGATGACGTGTTTGTTGACCAGCAGAAGAATGACCTTTCGTTCCTTTGGCAGAACCAATCGGTCATTCTTGTTGAACATCAGAGCAGCATAAATCCTAATATGCCCTACCGACTCCTCGTATACAGTGCACTTGTCCTGCTGGCAAAGTTCGTGGACAGCAAGGCACTTTATGGAACGAAGCTCGTCAAGATACCAGCACCACACTTCTACGTGCTCTATATCGGAGACGATATGGAGAAAGACGAGGACACGCTGAGACTGTCGGCGGCATTTAAAGAGGACGGGGCAGACCTTGAACTCGTCTGTCATGTCATCAACATCACGTATAAGGAACACCGCAAGATTTTGGAAGAGTGCAGACCATTACGTGATTACAGTTTTTTCGTTCATCGTGTTAACGATAATCAGAAACGTGGCATGACGCTTGACGAGGCTGTACGTGAGGCCATCAAGTATTGTATCGAGCATGATGTGATGAAAGGATTTTTGGAAGCACACCGGGAGGAGGTCTTGAAGATGTTTGCCTTGCAATGGGATGCAGATGAAGAGAAGAAGGTTATCCGCGAGGAAGGCCGCGAAGAAGGACGGGTTGAAGGCCGGGCGGAAGGTTTAGCAGAAGGTGAGACCAAAGGTAAGGCAGAAGCAGCCCGCTCCTTGATGGAGACGCTAAATTGCACGAAAGAAAAGGCAATGGAACTACTGAAAATCCCTGCAGACATGCAGAAAAAAGTGCTCGCATTGATGTAATATGAGCCGCATGACACCATATCACAGGTGACATGCGGTTTTTGCTCAGGAGGATGCAAGATGGTAAAAGTGGCAATCGTTTACTGGTCAGGCACGGGCAACACGCGCGCGATGGCGCGCAGCTCTTCAGCGACGGCCTCATCGTCGAAAACGGCCCCACGGATGCCGACCTGACGGCCTGCACGCAACTGGGCGAAGACTTCGCGTCCAGCATTGCAGGCTGAGATTTATAGTCAAAACGGGAAAATAAGTGGATTTTTAAATGCGTGATATAGAATATCTCCACTAAAAATAAAAGGGGGCTGCTGCACTTATTGGTGCAACAGCCCCTTCGTATCTGTGTAGTGCTTTGTGATATCATAATCCCTTGTCCTTGTTTTCAGCGTAAACCTCAGGCAATATCGCTGCCAGGTTTGAGAATTCCTTGATGTTGTGGGCAAAGAGCCCTTTAGGCACTTCAACAGGAAGTTTTCCCCCCTCTGGCAGGGCCTTGATTATCTGTCCGTCTTTAACAGCATAGCCAATCCAGAAGCGGGAGACGAACATCACACCATCTTCGTGATTGTACCACTTGTGCGTCATGGCAGCCGCACATTCACCGGCACCTACGGCGCATACCATGGAATTGCAGGTATCGCTGCCTATAAGGGCTTCGTCATAGCCAAAGTCCTTTGGCCGCATAAAACATAGCTTGAGCGGACTGGGCCCCATGCCAACGTCTTCCAGGATATAGTGGTTCACGCCCCAGGTCTTTTCCTTTACGGGCACGGACGGATCACATACATAGGCGGCGTTATCGGCGCGGGCAAAGTAGTGGTCCTCCGGGTCCCATATCTTGTAGCGCAGGTCCGAGCCTACGCTGTGCCACGGAAACCACCAGTCGAGCATATCGCTGGTCACGTGCGGCATATACGTGGCATTGCAGACAAAGCCTGTACCGTTATCTGCTACACCGAAGCCTATCTGGCAGTATGCGGTATCTTCACCCTTGAGAAAGCTGTTACGTTCCTCGAACGGCACGGCAGAGACTTTTGACGGCTGCTCCAGCACCTTCAGCTTTTCGTGTGGAATAGCTGCCATCTGGCGCGTAAAGTATTTGTAGTAGGGGAGAGCCTTCTCCTCCTCGCTTACGCCAACCTTCTTGTTCAGAAAGAGCTCCATGATAAAACCTCCTTAGCCCTTGAGTTTTTCCAGAAATGTCTATGTACTTTTTCGGGATTGTCAATAGTTTTGTGTAAATTTTTCAGTCAGCCTTGTCGTACTTATGCATCAAGGCCGACATGCGCTCATCCATTTCG
>ONCF01000016.1 GCA_900316275.1 uncultured Veillonellaceae bacterium | reverse complement strand
GGACCAGTACGTGGAAATCGCGACGACGCGCCCCGAGACGATGTTCGGCGATACGGGCGTAGCCGTGCACCCCGATGATGAGCGCTACAAGGCCCTCGTGGGCAAGACGCTCATCCTGCCGGTGGTGAACCGCCGCATCCCGCTGTTCGCCGACAGCTATGTCGATCCGCAGTTCGGCACGGGCGCGGTCAAGGTGACGCCAGCGCATGACCCGAACGACTTCGAGATGGGCGAGCGTCATCACCTCGAGCAGATCAAGGTCATCGGCAACGATGGCAAGATGCTGGAGGGCGCGGGCAAATACGCGGGCATGGACCGCTACGAGTGCCGCAAGGCGCTCGTCAAGGAGCTCGAGGAGACGGGCGTACTCGTCTCCGTCGAGGAGCATGAACATGCCGTCGGCCATTGCTCGCGCTGCCACAGCACGATTGAGCCGCTGGTGTCGAAGCAGTGGTTCGTGAAGATGGACAGCCTCGCCAAGCCGGCTATCGAGGCGGTCAAGGACGGCCGCATCAAATTTGTGCCGGAGCGTTTTACGAAAATCTACATCAACTGGCTGGAGAACATCCGCGACTGGTGCATCTCGCGCCAGCTCTGGTGGGGCCACCGTATCCCGGCCTGGTACTGCGATGACTGTGGCGAGACGAGCGTGAGCCGCACGGACCTCACGGAGTGCCCGCATTGCCACAGCAAACACATCCACCAGGACGAGGACGTGCTCGACACCTGGTTCAGCTCGGGCCTCTGGCCGTTCGAAACGTTCGGCTGGCCGGACGAGACGCCGGAGCTCCGGCAGTTCTACCCGACGGCCACGCTAGTGACGGGTTACGATATCATTTTCTTCTGGGTAGCGCGCATGGTCATGATGGGCCTGGAGTTCGGCAAGGATATTCCGTTCCACCACGTCTTTATCCACGGCCTCGTGCGCGACAGTCAGGGCCGCAAGATGTCGAAGTCGCTCGGCAACGGTATCGACCCGGTGGAGGTCATCGACAAATACGGCGCGGACACGCTGCGCTTCATGCTCATCACGGGCAACACGCCGGGCAACGATATGCGCTTTTACTGGGAACGCGTGGAGAGCGCGCGCAATTTCGCGAACAAGCTCTGGAACGCCTCGCGCTACATGCTCATGAACCTCGAAGGCTTCGACCGCAGTTTCGTGCCCGAGGCGTCTGACTACACGCTGGCCGACAAATGGATTCTTTCGCGCTATGCGCGCACGGTGCAGGAAGTCACGGCGAACCTCGACAAGTTTGAGCTCGGCGAGGCCGGCCGCATGATTTACGAGTTCATCTGGAGCGAGTTCTGCGACTGGTATATCGAGCTCACGAAGGCGCGCCTCTATGACAAGGAGAACCCACGTGCACGCAACACGGCGCTCTACGTGCTCTCCTACGTGCTCGAGCGCACGCTGCGCCTGTTGCACCCGTTCATGCCGTTCATCACGGAGGAAATCTGGCAGAAGGTGCCGCATGACGCAGAGCTAAAGAGCATCATGATTGCCGACTGGCCGGCGGGCGACGAGAGTTTCATCGACGACGCCAGCGAGGCGCAGATGACGGCTATCATGGAGACCATCAAGACCGTGCGCAACCTGCGTGCCGAGGTCGGCGCTGCGCCGTCGAAGCACAGTGAGGTACAGCTGAGTTTCCGCGACGAGGCGCTGTGCCCCGTGTTCGCGGCCAACGAAAGCTACCTCACGACGCTGGCGGCGGCCGAGCCGGTGACGCTGCTGCCCGTAGGCGCAGCGAAGCCGGAGAACGCCATGACGGGCGTCGTGCAGGGCGTGGAAATCTATCTGCCGCTCAAGGGCCTTATCGACGTGGAGAAAGAGACGGCGCGCCTGCAGAAAGAGCTCGACAAGCTCACGCAGGAAATCGGCCGTCTCGGCAAAAAGCTGAGCAATGAGGGCTTCCTCAAGAAGGCCCCGGAGCAGGTTGTGGCCAAGGAGCGCGAGAAGCTGCAGGGCTATCAGGAGAAACAGGCCTCGGTGCAGGGGCGCATCCAGGAACTCGCAAAACTGTAATTTGTGTGTGCTGGGGTATGCTAAAGCACCATTTTATGGAGGCAGAACAGAATGAACTATCAGGAAGCGCTGGACTGGCTGGCGCAGCTCGAACGTTTCGGGGTGCGGCTCGGCCTGCAGCGTATCCAGCGGCTGCTGGCCCTGCTGGGCAACCCGCAGGACCGCTACAAGACCATCCATGTGACGGGCACGAACGGCAAGGGCTCTGTGTCGGCGTTGCTGGCGGGCGCATTGCGCGCGAGTGGCATTCATGCGGGCTTTTACAGCTCGCCGCACCTCGTCTCCTATACGGAGCGCGTGCGCATCGACGGCCAGCCCGTGCGCGAGCAGGAGTTTGCGGCGGGCCTGACCAAGGTGCGCGTGCTTGTGGAGCAGATGCTCGCCGAGGGCGAGGAGTGTCCGACACAGTTCGAGGTGCTGACGGCGCTGGCTTTTGACCTCTTTGCGGCGCATCAGGTGGAGTATGCGGTCATCGAGGTCGGCCTCGGCGGCCTGCTCGACTCCACGAATGTCATCACGCCCGAGGTGTCCGTCATCACGAATGTGACGTTCGAGCACGCGGCCGTGCTGGGCGGCACACTCGAGAGCATCGCCGACAACAAGGCGGGCATCATCAAGGACGGCGTGCCCGTGGTGACGGCGGCCGAGGGGCTGCCGCTCGCCATTATCCGCCAGCGCGCGGAGGAGCGGGGGGCTGACCTCTTTGTGGCGGGCGCGGACTTCACGGCGCAGCCACAGGGCGGCGACGGGCGGCGGCAGTCGCTCGTGTTCAGCTCGGCCCTGCTGGGGATCGCGGCGGAGCCGTTTGAGCTGCATCTGCTCGGCACCTATCAGGTGAAAAATGCGGCCGTGGCTATCATGACGGCCTGCCTGCTGCACAACGGCGATGCGCGCATCGACATCCCGACCATCCGCGAGGCTCTGCGCCTCGTGACGTGGCCCGCACGCTTCGAGCGTATCGAGCAGGCGGGGCAGACCATCATCGTGGACGGCGCGCACAATCCGGCCGGTATGGCCAGCCTGCGTGCGAGCCTCGATGCGGTGTTCCCAGCGCAGGAGCGCGTGCTGCTCTTAGGCATTTTGCGTGACAAGGATATTGATACCATGCTGAAGACTATCTTGCGGCCCAATGACACGGTTGTTGTGACGACGCCGCAGTCGGCGCGTGCCGAGCTGCCCGAGAACATCGCGCGGCAGGCGGCACCGCTCTGCCAGCATGTGGAGGCCTTCGCCGATAATGACGAGGCACTCGCACGGGCCCTGGAGCTCGCGAACCGGCAGAAGCTGCTCGTGCTGGCGGGCTCACTCTATCTCGTGGGTGGCCTGCGCCAGCGCTTGCTGAGCGTGGAGAAATTGCGTAAGGGGGCGTAAGGATGGGCGACGGTGATATCAGGGCATTGCGCAAAGAGTACCAGCGCCAGCGCCGCGTACGCCTCAGCCGCAACCTCGCCTGGGGCGCACTGCTGCTGGGCGTGTTCCTGCTGGCACTCTGGCCGCTGGGCGCGGAGGTGGCGCTACTCGCCGCCACCGTGCTCATGCTCGTGCGTAAGCATTTCGACGTGGACTTCCATTTCCGTCGCCTGCCAATGGATCTGCCTGTAGGCTTGTTCGTGCTGCTCAGCGGGGCGTCGATTATCGTCTCGCCGGATAGAGGCTTCAGTTTCTACAACTGGTACAATCTCGTGGTGGTCTATCTGCTCATCTATTTGACGGCGGGGCAGCTCGTGCGCTCCGTACAGCAGTTCAAGCAGGTTTTTCTCGTGCTCGGCGCCTCGGCGGTGCTTTGCGTGCTTTACGGCCTTTGGCAATGGGCGTTCGGTATCGACGTGAGCGACGTGCTCTGGGTCGACCCGCAGGCGTTTCCTGAGCTCACGAAGCGCATTTTCTCTACCTGGGTGAATCCGAACATCTTCGCGGGCTACCTCGACGCGGCGCTCTGTCTGACCTTCGCGTTTCTCGTTAAGGCACAGGGGCGGGAGAAACGTGTCGTGCTCGGTGTGTTGCTCGCCGCCATGCTGGCCTGTCTCGCACTGACCTACGCGCGCGGCGCACTGCTCGTGCTGGCCATCATCGTGGCGGGCTACGGCCTGCTGCGTGACTGGCGCGTGCTCGCGGTGTTCGTCGTGCTCGCGGTGGGCGCGCTGGCCTTTGACCCCGTGCTGCTCGACCGCCTCGGCTCCGTCTTTACGAAAATGGATACCTCGGCCGAGATGCGGCTGGCCTTTTGGGAGGCCACGCTCGCGATGATTGGCGACCATCCGTTCCTCGGCATTGGCTGGGGCGCATACTGGCTCGTCTACCCGAGTTACGACTTCTACATGCAGGGCAATTTCATCAAAATCGTCCATGCACATAATCTCTATTTGAACTATGCGGCGGAAATCGGCCTGCCAGGTGCATTGGCATTCTTTTGGTTTTTCTTCGGCACCATGGTCGTGAGTCTGCGCGCACGGTTCCGCGCGCCGGAGCCGCTGCCGGCGGAGACGAGCCCCTTTACGCTGCAGGCGGAGGGGCTGGACGGCGAACTGCAGAGCATCCAGATGAGCCTGCAGCCTCCAGCGGAGGCCCCGGCCTGGGAGTGGCAGCGGCTGCTGCACTGGTCGGACGCCGAGGTGCTCGGCGGTGCGACGCTGGGCATCGGTCTCGCGCTCATCTCCGTGGCGCTCAATGGCTTTACGGATGATTTACTGTTCAACATCCCCACGTCCATGTTCCTCTGGCTGCTCGCTGGTCTCGCGGGCGCGCTGGCGCACATGCCCGGTTACCGTGGCTGGGTGCGCCACCGTCCACAGCATTTCGTGCCACCCCAGCCCTCGCTGGAACTGGACAAAATCGGCCAGCAACTGACGCAGGTTGCCGAGCAGACGGCAGAGGCTCTTGCCAAGAAAAATGCAGCTAAGCTTGCGGCGAATCGACCAAAGGAAGAACCGCAAAAGCCTAAGTCAAAAGAAACGCCTAAGGTGAAAGAAGCGCCTAAGGCGAAAGAAAAAATTAAGGCTAAAGAGGAGCCCAAGGCAAAGAAAGAACCAGAGTCAGAAGAAGAGACAGAGGCGAAAGAGGTAAAGGAGGCCAGCGATGAAAACAGAAAAGACCGTAAAGACGGCGGCACCACTGAAGACGTCCAAGGCCACGATTGATCGCCTGCCCCTGTATTTCCGCACGCTGCGCCTCGCGCAGGATGAGGGTATCGACATCATCTCCTCGGAGGAGCTCGGACGGCGCCTCGGCATTACGCCGGAGCAGATCCGCAAGGATCTCGCCTCGTTCGGTCAGTTCGGCAAGAAGGGCGTGGGCTACTACGTAAACGAGCTCAAGCGCAACGTGGGCGAAATCCTCGGTCTGAACCGCCACTGGAACATCGCCATCGTGGGCATCGGCCACCTCGGTGTGGCCCTCGCGAATTTCCAGAACTTCGTGAGCCTCGGCTTTAACCTTGTGGCGCTGTTTGACCAGGATCCGAATGTCATCGGCAACCGTGTCAACCACGTCAAGGTAGAGGACATCAAGGAGCTCAGCCGCATCGTGCAGGAGCGCCATATCCAGATTGGCATCATCGCTGTGCCGGCCGCCTTCGCGCAGGAGGTCGCCGACCAACTCGTGGCCGCCGGCCTCAAGGGCATCTGGAACTTCGCCCCGGTGAAAATCAGCGTGCCCCCGACGACGAAACTCGTCAACGAAGACCTTTCCATCGGCCTCTCCAGCCTGTCCTATCACATCACGCACACGGACAGCTGACCCAGGCCGCGTTATAGCAACACAACAGAGATATTTTGCCACGGTTACGGCGACCGTGGCTTTTTTATACGCCAAAACAATGTAATCATATATGAATTTTATAAAAAGAGGTTGACAACGTTACAACTCTGCGTTATGGTATTTAACAAAATAAAACATACAATAAAAATATGTATTATTTTAGTTATAGGTATTATAAACAGGAGGCAGCCTTATGCAAGTTACAGTCAACGGTGAACCGCTTACGATTACCAAGCCGCTTACGGTCCAGGAATTGCTCGTCGTGGCGAAGGCTGAGCAGCCGGAGTATGTGACAGTGCAGCTCAATGGCGAGTTTGTCGACCATAACGGCTTCGCCAGCACGACGGTGCAGGATGGCGATACGGTCGAGTTCCTCTACTTCATGGGAGGAGGTGCACGATGAGCAATCTCACGAATGCGCAGCTCGAGCGTTACTCGCGACACATCATCCTGCAGCAGGTTGGTGGCAAGGGACAGGAGAAGCTGCTCAATGGCAAGGTGCTCGTCATCGGCACGGGCGGCCTCGGCGCACCCGCGGCGATGTATCTGGCAGCAGCCGGTGTCGGCACCATCGGCCTCGTGGATTTCGATGTCGTTGACCTTTCGAATTTGCAGCGGCAAATCATCCATCAGACGGCAGATGTTGGCAAGCCGAAAATTCAGTCGGGGCAGGAGACCATCAACGCCATGAACCCCGACGTATCGGTACATACCTACAACGAGCTCGTGACGGCGGCGAACATCCGCGATATCATACGCGATCAGGATTACGATTTCATTATCGACGGCACGGATAATTTCCCTGCGAAATTTCTGATTAACGATGCCTGCGTTTTCGAACAGAAGCCGTTCTCTCATGCGGGCATTATCCGCTTCCAGGGGCAGCTGCTGACCTACGTGCCAGGGCAGGGGCCATGCTACCGCTGCGTGTTCCCCACGATGCCACCGAAGGACGCCATACCGACCTGTCGGCAGGCAGGTGTGCTCGGGGTCATGGGCGGCGTCATCGGTACGCTGCAGGCGACGGAGGCGCTGAAATATCTGCTCGGCATCGGCGATTTGCTGACGGGCTATCTGCTGACGTTCGACGCCCTCAAGATGAATTTCCGCAAGGTAAAAATCCCCCGCAATCCGCATTGTGCGGTCTGCGGCGATGCGCCGACCATCACGGAGCTTATCGATTACGAGCAGCCGGCCTGCGATTTGCGGCAGCATTGACGAGGTGTCGGCAGAGACGCTATAGCGGCTGATGTTTTAAGTGCAGTTTTTTAGCAGGGGGGTGTGACAGATGGTGATACATTTAGAGCTGGCAGATTATGTGGCCATGGTCCGGCACGCGCGGGCGCTGGCGCCCGTTGAGGACTGCGGGCTGCTGGCGGGCACGGTAGACGGGGAGCACCGGACAGTCAAAAAGGTCTTTTACCTCACGAATACGGACCACAGCGCGGAGCATTTCTCGCTGGACCCGCAGGAGCAGTTCACGGCGGTGAAGGAAATGCGCGCCCAGGGCTGGCAGCTGCTCGGCAACTGGCACAGCCATCCGGCGACGCCGGCGCGGCCCAGCGAGGAGGACAAGCGGCTCGCCTATGACAGCCGGGCCAGCTATTTCATCCTCTCGCTGGCCGGCGGCGAACCGGTCTTGCACAGTTACCATATAGACCAGAGCAAACAGGCCGCCAAAGAGGATTTGCGCATAGGCGATTATTGATGCGTGGACCGGTTTATCCCGTTGCCGCTGAGCAAGGCATAAACGGCGGGGCAATAGGACCGGCTGGAGCAGGAGGAGAGCACGATGGCAGTAGATTACAAAGAGTTGAAAAAAGGTGGTTTCATGCGCATGAAGCAGAAAGACTGTTTCTCGATGCGCTTGAAATCTGTGGGCGGGCATTTCACTGCAGGCCAGCTCGGCACGGTGCAGCAGGTCGCAGAGAAGTACGGTCAGGGCTATGTGCATCTGACGAGTCGTCAGGGCATAGAAATCCCGTTTATCAAACTGCAGGATATAGATGCGGTCAAAGCTGCCCTCAAGGCGGGTGGCGTCTCTGTCGGCGTCTGCGGTCCGCGCGTGCGCACGATTACGGCCTGCCAGGGTGCGGCGACCTGTCCCTCCGGCCTCATCGACACCGTGAAACTGGCGAATGAGTTCGACAAGCGTTACGGCGGCCGGGAACTGCCGCACAAGTTCAAGTTCGGCTTCACCGGCTGCCACAACAACTGCCTGAAGGCCGAGGAAAACGACCTGGGCGTCAAGGGCGGCGTACTGCCGCAGTGGTCGGCCGACCGCTGTACGTACTGTGGCGTCTGTGCAGCCGTCTGTCCCGAGAAGATTATTAACGTAGACAGGGAAAAGCAAAAGGTTACGTTCGAGTCTGAAAAATGTGTCTATTGTGGCAAGTGCATCCAGAGCTGTCCGACGGATGCCTGGACGGGGGAAAACGGCTTTGTCATTTCCTTCGGCGGCTTGTACGGCAATCGCATCGCGGTCGGGCGGCATTTTCTGCCTATCGTGTTTGACGAAGACAAGCTGTACCAGATTGTCGATGTCACCCTGAAATTCTTCGCGGATAACGCGCGTCCGAGTGAGCGCTTCGGCAATTGCCTCGACAGAGTCGGCTGGGATAAATTTCAACAAGCAGTGGAGGCGGTATTATGAGCCAGATAGTCGTAGATGACAGCATCGATATCACGGATGTCGTCTGTCCCATCACGTTTGTCAAGGTCAAGGTTGCATTGGAGGACCTCGCGGACGGTCAGAAACTCGGCGTCCATCTCAATGACGGCGAACCCATTCAGAATGTGCCGCGCAGCTTGAAGGACGAGGGCCATAAAGTGCTCTCTGTGGACAAGAACGACGACGGTACTTGGGACCTCGTCGTGGAGAAAGGCGGCCTCGCCTGAGGCCGGGGGTGCTTTCTGCACACTGAGGCGGGTAGAGACGCATTATTTTTTTACCTTGTGATTTAGCAAACATATATGAATTAACTAAATAAGAGAGGAGCGATTAAGATGCGTGTGAAAAAATGGTTGAGTGTGGCCATGGGCGTGCTGCTGGCAGCGGGGGTGCTGACCGGCTGCGGTGGCAACAGTGAGAGTGCTGGCGACAGCGCCGATGGCCAGACGTTCCTCAACGTGTCCTATGATCCGACGCGCGAGCTTTACCAGGAGTTCAATACGAGCTTCGCGCAGAAATGGGAGGCCGACACCGGGGAGCACGTGAATTTCACGCAGTCGCACGGCGGCTCGGGCAAGCAGGCCCGCTCCGTGCGTGAGGGCCTCGAGGCCGATGTCGTGACGCTCGCGCTGGCGTATGACGTGGATGAAATCGCGAGTGCGGGTCTCATCGACCAAGACTGGATAAAAAAATTCCCTAACAATTCGGCGCCGTATACCTCGACGATTGTGTTCCTCGTGCGCAAAGGCAACCCCAAGAACCTTCATGATTGGGATGACCTCGTCCGCGACGATGTGCAGGTCGTGACGCCAAACCCTAAGACCTCGGGCGGTGCGCGTTGGAATTATCTCGGCGCCTGGGCCTATGCCCACCAGAAGTTCAACGGCGACACGAACCAGATTAAAGGCTTTATCAAGAAGCTGTTCCAGCAGGTGGTAGCGCTCGATTCCGGTGCACGCGGCGCGACGACGTCATTCGTGCAGCGCGGCCAGGGCGATGTGCTGATTGCCTGGGAGAATGAGGCACTGCTCTCCGTGCAGGAGGAGCCGGATAAATACGAAATCATCGTGCCGTCCCTGAGCATTCTCGCCGAGCCGTCGGTGGCAGTCGTGGATGAGGTCGTGGACCAGAAGGGCACGCGCAAGGTCGCTGAGGCCTATATCAACTATCTTTACTCGAAAGAGGGTCAGGAAATCGCGGCCAGGAATTTCTACCGCCCGCGTGACCCGGAGATTGCCGCAAAGTATGCGCAGCAATTCCCGCAGCTGAAACTCGTGACGATTGACGAGGCGTTCGGCGGCTGGACCAAGGCGCAAAAGGAGCATTTTGCCGACGGCGGTACGTTTGACCAGATTTATGAGAAATAAGCAGGGCTTGCCTGCGCTGTGTATTGCCGAGGTGATTTGATGGCTGCTGCCAGACAGGTGATACCGGGCTTTCATTTCACGCTCGGCATTACGTTTTTCTATCTTTCCCTGATTTTACTGCTGCCGCTCGCGGCCTTTCTGCTCTATGCGAGTGGTATGGGGCTCACGAAGTTCCTGGCGGTGGTCGTGGACCCGCGCGTGTTCCATGCCTATGCGGTGAGTTTTGGCACGTCGTTCGCGGCGGCGCTCGTCAATGCGGCCTTTGGCCTGTTGCTCGCCTGGGTGCTCGTGCGCTATGATTTCCCCGGCAAGCGGCTGCTGGATGGTCTGCTCGACCTGCCGTTTGCCCTGCCGACGGCCGTGGCGGGCATTGCGCTGACGACGCTCTACGCGGAGAACGGTTGGCTGGGCCAGTTCTTTTATGGGCTGGGCATTCCCTCCGCCTTTTCTGTGTTCGGCATCACCATCGCGCTGATTTTTGTCGGTCTGCCGTTCGTTGCGCGCAGCGTGCAGCCGGTACTCCGGGACCTCGATCCGAGCCTGGAGGAGGCGGCCATGCTGTTCGGGGCCTCGCCCTGGCTGACATTCCGCCGGGTGTCGTGACACCGTTTGCCGAGCACCGCACGCAGGGCGAGCTCATCCTCATCGACCGCCTCACGCACAGCACGGCGGCCTGCGGCGTCGTGCGCACGCTCGGCGCGGGCGGGGCCGCCCGCTTCGTGGCGACACCGGCCATGCGCGGCGCGCTGAACTGGCAGCGGCCGCTGGCCATTGTCTTTGCGCCGGACAGCGACGGCACAACGCGGGCAGTCATCGCCGAGGCTGAGTACACGCTCGTGCGCAACGGCCGGCACACCTATCTCTACGCCCCACAGCCCGGCGAGGACGCAGCAACCACGACGCAGCACCTGCTCGCCGCCGGCCTCGTCGTGCTCGTCATTGCCCCCGATGCGGCTACGGCGCAGACCATCGCCCAGCTGCCGCAGGCACAGGCATGGCATGACCTGGCCCCCACAGCCACCACTACGCCCGATGCCAACACCATCGCCAGCACCATCCTGCACGCTACCCTATTCGACGCTACCGTCGCGCCGAATAATTGGGTCATCTGATAGACTTTAGGGTGTGCCTGAGGCTAAGGTTTACTTACAGTCGAGTGCGTTACCGGCAATATATAAGCTGCATGATATATAGAAAATCACCTTACAGGCTTTTGCAATCTGTAAGGTGATTTTGGCTTTTAGGCGATGCTGATTAAGGGAGTCAGCTCATGTCGATGTAGATAATCGGTGCACCATTAACTGTGTTGGGCGCGCCATTCCTGCGGGGTGCATTGGTAGCGTTTGCGGAAGGCGCGGCTGAAGGTGCTGTAGTCGTGGAAACCGCAGCTGGCGCTGATGGCCGTGATGGGGGTGTCATCTTTGGCGAGCAGGTCACAGGCGAGCAGCAGGCGCTTGTTCTGTACGTACTGGTGCAGGCTGTAGCCCGTGTCAGCCTTGAATTTGTGCATGAGATAGGAGGGACTGAGGTAGTTGTCGCGCGCTACGCTGGCAGCGCTGAGTTCCTCTGTGAGGTGGTCGGCGAGGTATTGCAGGACCTGCTGGATTTTCGCGTCGCTGCGCTGCGCCGTGAGCTCAGTGAGCTCGTGCTCCTGCAGCGAGCGGTTGACGAGGATGAGGAACTCGACAAAGAGAATCTGCGTGTAGAGGTCGTTGGCAAAGCCCGTGCCCTGCGCCGTGCGTGCGAGTTTGTCCATGTGGAACAGCAGGTCGTGGCTGCGTCCCTCCGTCTGGTGGCGCACGCCCGCGCCCAGTGTGAAGCAGCGCCCGAGGTCGGCGCCGTCTTTGCTTTCAGCGGACCAGTGACTGAGGAAACTGGGCGCGACGTAGATGACAATGCGGCTGTAGCAGCTGCCCGCGTGATAGACGGGGCGGTGGATGGCGCCGGCGGGCACGAAAATAAGGTCGTGCGGCTCGAGCTGCCACGTGCGGCCCTCGATGATGTAGTCGACCTCGCCCTGCAAAAACAGGATGATTTTATGGAAGTCGTGGTAGTGGAACGACACAGGCTGTGGCGCGTCCTCCTGCAGGCGGAATACGCGGTAGCCACCGTGCAGGTAGCCTTTTTTCAGTGACTGTTCGTAGGCGGCATAATAGGCGCTGTAGGCGCGGTCCGTGGCCTCATGGCGGCGTTTAGCTGCTTCATCCATAGTGTTGATGGCTCCTTTATATTTGGGGGTTAAGGAAACACTGATTAAATCGTCAGCCCATCTTGACGCATCTTTTCCGCCTGGTCGTCGTCAATGGCTCTTGACATAGCACCGCTATGCCTGCGAGCCATTTCCTAGCCCAGACGAAAAATCTACGCCAATCTGGACTAACTCAATTAATCAGCGTTTCCTTAAATCTATGATACAGCATTTTTTGCAATACGTTAAGCAGTTTCTGTTATTTCCTGCCGCGCGGCGGCTTGCTATAATGGGACCATCGAAAGCAAAGAGGAAAAAGAGAGCGGGCCCGCGGGGGCAGGAAGATGGTGACTGGTATGTTGATCGCGAAGATTTACGTAGCTGAGGGTAACGACGTGATGGTGCTGGACGGCACGCAGGGCTTCCTGCCTGGGGCAGCTGCCATTCAGCGCATCTGCAGCCGCACGCAGGGCGTCGGCCTCGACCGCGTCATCATCTTTACGGGCACGGAGCAGCACCCGTCGTTCCGCGCCTACACGGCGGACGGCAGCGAGTGCGCACTCACGGCCAGCGACCTGCGCGTGCTCGCCCGCACGCAGGCGGACATCGAGGTGCGCTTCACGAACTATTTTATCAATGTGTTGCGTGAGCTCGATGCGGCTACCACGGCTGTGGCTTGAAAGCATAAATAAAGCGGAATAGAGACACGAGGCTTGCCGTCGTGTCTTTTTTGATGTTACAATAGAGAAATAGTGTACAGTCAAGCGAGGAGGGGAGCGCATGCCGAAGGTGACGCGGGAGGATATACCCAACTGGTTTCAGAAGAAAACCGGGTTTGATGTGGATATCCAGGAATTGAAGAAGGCGGCGGAGCTCGACAGCATCGCCTGCGACGACGAGCCAATGAAGCGCATGCGCGAGCTCTGGGGCATCGGGCCGCGGGAAATGGAGCGGCTGCTCGGTGCACCTGCGCGCACGGTAGACCAGTGGTACGCCACGAAATCTTCGCGTCCGCCCTCCTGGGTCATCCGCCTGCTAGTGGAAAAGGGCGCGCAGTGGCACACCGCGCATCCGCAGGGCAAAAAGTAAACAATAAAGCACTCTGACGCAGCGAGGTGAGAAGGTCCCCGGCTGTGCACAGAGTGCTTTTTTGTCCAGTGGTGGATGGTGCTGTCAAGTGCAAAGTAGATATCAACAAGCTCCAGCCACCTTGCACAAGGCAGGGTGGCTGGGACCTGTTTTAGGTTAATGCAATATTTTACTGTTCGTACGACTGCAGGCGTTTTTTGATGAACTGCGTGTCGATATTGCCCGTGCAGAACATGGGGTCCTGCAGGATGTGCTGGTGCAGGGAAATCGTCGTTTTGACGCCCTCGATGCGGAACTCGTTCAGCGCGCGGCTCATGATTTTAATCGCGTCGCCACGGTTGCGGCCGTGTACGATGAGCTTGGCAATCATGGAGTCGTAGTAGGGCTGGATGGCGAGGCCGGCTGTCACGCCGCTGTCGAAGCGCACGCGCGGGCCGCTCGGCTCATGCAGGAACGTGATGTCGCCGGGGGAGGGCATGAAGTTGTTGTCCGGGTCCTCGGCGTTGATGCGGCACTCGATGGCGTGGCCGGTGAAATGCACGTCCTTCTGCGTGAAGTCCAGCGGCTCGCCGGCGGCGATGCGAATTTGCGTGCGCACGATGTCGATGCCCGTGACCTCCTCAGTCACGCCGTGCTCGACCTGGATGCGCGGGTTGATTTCCATGAAGTAGAACTGGTTGTTCGAGAGGTCGAGCAGGAACTCGACTGTGCCCACGTTGGAGTAGTGCACGCTCTTCGCGGCCTTGATGCCCAGCTGGCCGACGTACTCGCGCATTTCCGGCGTGAGGGCCACGGAGGGGGACTCCTCCAGCAGTTTTTGGTTGCGGCGCTGGATGGAGCATTCACGCTCGCCCAGGTGCAGTACCTCGCCGTAGTTATCGGCGACAATCTGCACCTCAATGTGGCGGGAGCGCTCGATGTAGTGCTCGAAATAGTAGCGCACCTGCGTCACGTCGACGATGTCGAGCGCCTTTTTCAGCTCGTCCTCGTCGTGCGCCACGAACATGCCCTTGCCGCCGCCGCCCGCGACCGGCTTCAGGATGACGGGGTACGTGACCTCCTTGGCCTTGGCCATGGCGTCCGCGTTGTCCGTGAGCGGGGTGCTGCCGGGGGACATGGGGATACCGCTCGGCACCATGGAGGCGCGGGCTGCATCCTTGTCGCCGACGAGGCGGATGGTCTCGGGGTTCGGGCCAATCCAGGTTATACCGGCCTCCGTCACGCTCTGCGCGAAGTCGGCGTCCTCGGAGAGGAAGCCATAACCGGGATGGATGGCGTCGGCCTCGGCCGCGATGGCCGCATTGAGCACGTTCTCCTTGTTCAGGTAGCTGTCGAGCGCATCCTCGGCACCGACGCGCACGGACATATCGGCCAGCTGCACGTGCAGCGCGTCGGCGTCCGCATCCGAGTAAATGGCGACGGTCTCGATGCCCAGCTCCTGGCAGGCGCGAATCACGCGTACGGCAATCTCGCCGCGGTTGGCGATCAGCACACGTTTGAACATCAGATTACCTCCTATAAAATGAACTGACATTATTTTCGCACTTTTTACGGGCAGTTTTTATTACCTGCTCATAAATATCTGTAGAGATAGTAGCACCTTTTCTCAGGAAAGTCAACCTGCACAGGCGCGGTAAAGATGGTATAATGAGGCAGAATGTAAACAATGAAGGAGGCGGGACCATGACGGAGACTGTGGCGGAAAAGCTCAAACTGCTGCCCGAGGCGCCGGGCGTCTACATTATGAAGGACGCGCGCGGCAAAATCATCTACGTGGGTAAGGCCGTCGTGCTCAAGAACCGCGTGCGGCAGTATTTCCAGCACAACAAGCAGCACACGGCCAAGGTGCGGGCCATGGTCTCGCACGTGGCGGATTTCGAGCTCATTCTCACGCACTCCGAGGTCGAGGCGCTCATCCTAGAGTGCAACCTCATCAAGAAGCATCGCCCGCACTACAATATCGCGCTCAAGGACGACAAGAGCTATCCGTATGTGAAAGTGACGGTGCAGGAGCCATTCCCACGCGTGTTCCTCACGCACCGCGTGGCGAAGGACGGCGCGCGCTATTTCGGCCCCTATACGAATGTGACGTCTGTGCGCCAGAGCCTGAAGCTGCTCAGGCGGCTGTTCCCGCTGCGCACGTGCAAGACGCTGCAGGAGCGGCCCTGCCTCGAGTACCACATCCGCCGCTGCCTCGCGCCCTGCGTGGGCAAGGTGGATACCGAGGAATACGACGCGATGATTCGCGCGGTCATCCTGTTCCTAGAGGGCCACACGAGCGATGTGGAAAAAGAATTGCGCTACCGTATGGAGCGGGCAGCGGAGGCCTATCATTTTGAGCTCGCGGCGCGGCTGCGTGACCAGCTGCAGGCCGTACAGAAGGTCGCGGAGCGGCAGAATATCGTGACGGGCGCTGGCGATCAGGACGCCGTGGGCATGGCGCGCAGTGCACTTGGCGTCTGTGTACAGGTTTTCTTTATCCGCGAGGGCAAAATGCTCGGGCGCGAGCAGTTCCTGCTCTCGGGCAGCGAGGACGAGTCGGACCAGGACATCCTCACGGCGTTCCTGCAGCAGTACTACCACCGCGCGACGTTCATCCCGCGCGAAGTGTTGCTGCCGATGGCACTGGACGCCAACGAGCAGGCGGTGCTCGAGACGTTCCTCACGGAGAAAAAACACGGCTCTAAGGTGCACCTGCTCTGCCCGCAGCGCGGTACGAAACGCGACATCGTACTCATGGCGGCCGACAACGCGCGTAAGCACCTCGCGGATGAGGCCGTGAAACGGGAGCAGGCCGATGCGCAGACGCTCGGTGCCGTGCGCGAGCTTGGTCAGTATTTGGGCTTAAAAAATCCTCCCATGCGTATGGAGTGTTTCGATATTTCGCATATTCAGGGCTCGGAGACCGTGGCCTCCATGGTCGTGTTCGAGGGCGGCCAGCCAAAAAAATCGGACTACCGGCGCTTTAAAATCCACAGTACGGAGGGGAAGCCGGACGACTTCCTCTCCATGCGCGAGGTCACGACGCGACGCTACGTGGGCCTGCCCGAGGAGGAGCTCCCCGACCTCATCGTTATTGATGGCGGTAAGGGGCAGCTCTCGTCGGCGCTGGAAATCATCCGCGGGCCGGGGCAGCACGCTGACGTGCCGGTCGTGGGTCTCGCGAAGCAGTTCGAGCTCGTCTTTAAAGAGGGCGAGTCCGAGCCCGTCGTGCTGCCACGCCACAGTCAGGCGCTGTACCTCATCCAGCGCATCCGCGACGAGGCGCACCGCTTCGCCATCACGTTCCACCGCCAGCTGCGCGGCAAGCGCAACCTCGTCTCTATCCTCGACCATGTCGTGGGTATCGGGCCCAAAAGGCGGCAGGCGCTGCGGCAGCATTTCGGCACGCTGGCGAAAATGCAGGCCGCGAGCGTGGAGGAGCTGGCGGCCGCACCGGGCATGACGCGGCCCGCAGCCGAGGCCGTCTATGATTTCTTCCTTTCGCAAAAGGCGATCCGCGCGGGCAAGAAGGCGCAAAATTAGGAGTGTTTATTTCATTATGATAGATTTGCATGTGCATTCGACGATTTCTGACGGCAGCTACAACCCGGCCGGGCTGGCACAGCTGGCCAAGGAGCGTGGTCTCACGGCCTTTGCGCTCACGGACCACGACAATATTGCGGGCGACGCAGCCGCAGCGGCCGAGGCGGCAAAGCTGGGCGTCGGTTTTATCAACGGCATGGAGCTCACGGCGGAGTATGCGGGGCATAAAATCCACGTCGTCTGCCTGGGCTTTGACCCGCAGCACGCTGCGTTTCAGACGCTTTACCGCCGCGTGCGCGCCATCAAGGAGGGGCGTATCCCCGACATTATTGACTATATCCGTGATAAAGGCGTGGATATTTCGCTGGACAAGGTGTTGCCGTTCGCGGAGGGCGAGCCCGTGGACCGCTACGCCATCATGCGTTACCTCGTCTCACTGCATCTCTACGACCACGCGCAGCCGCTCTGGGATAACTACCTTGACCCGGCGGCGCAGGAGCTGGGACTGAATTTTTCCATCACGGCGGAGGAGGCCCTGCCGCTCATTCGCGAGGCTGGCGGTGTGACCTCGCTCGCGCATTTTCACAAGACCATCGGCCTCAAGGGCCTCACGCGGCGCGAGCAGGAGGCGGCCATCCTGCGCCTGCACCAGATGGGCCTCGACGGCATGGAACGCTGGTACCCGAACTACAGTCACGACGACGCGGCCTTTGCGGGCTATATGATTGAGAAATACCAGCTGCTGCCCACGGGCGGCACGGATTTCCACGGTGCGAACCGCCCTGGCGTGGAGCTCGGCACGGGCGTCGACGGCAACATGGACGTGCCGGACGACTTTTTTTCTGGCGTGCAGGCGCGCTGTGCGGAGCGGCGGTCAGCCAAGGCATAAAATGCCCTTCGCAGGCAAAAAAATCTGCGAGTACAGCAGGGAAATGGCGCGCGGTCGCGAATAGTAACAGCATAACAGGAAAGCGTCGGCATTCAGCCGGGACTTTCCACGCTAACGAAGGGGCAGCCACGCGTGGCATATGTGCGGTTAGCCTGTTGTGTGTACTGGCGTGAGCCAGTGTGAAGGAGGGCTTTACGATGAAAGTTTGGGTTTGCGGTGTCTGTGGCTGGGTCTACGATGAGGCGAAGGGTGACCCCGATTACGATTTGCCGGCAGGCGTGAAGTTCGAGGATTTGCCGGACGATTTTGTCTGCCCGCTCTGCGGCGTTGGCAAGGACCAGTTTGTCGAACAGGAATAAGTCGAATTTTGCGTTGGGCTGTGTGCGTTACGGCGTGCACAGCTTTTTTATTTGCCTGAACCTATTGCATTTGGTGGGGGATTTTGCTATACTTACCTTAACATATGAATAATTAATCATACATAAGCTTTAAAGGAGCTGATTTTTATGAATACCCGGCAAAAGCGCACACTGCTGCGGCTCGTTGTGACGGCGGTGCTGCTCGCCATCGTCACGCAGCTGCCGCTCACGGGCGTACCGCGGCTGTTGGCTTATCTCGTGCCTTATCTCATCGTGGGCTACGATATCCTCTACAAGGCGGGCAAGGGCCTGCTGAAACGGCAGCCATTCGATGAATGCCTGCTCATGGCCGTGGCCACGCTCGGTGCGCTGGCGCTGGCCATCTACGAGGACGGCGACTATCTCGAGGCCATCGCGGTCATGCTGTTCTATCAGGTGGGCGAGCTGTTCCAGGGCTACGCCGTGGGGCGGAGCCGCCGCGATATCACAGGTCTCATGGATATCCGTCCCGACTACGCCAATGTGGAGCAGGACGGTCAGCTCGTGCGCGTGGCGCCGGAGAGCGTGGCCGTCGGCACGGAGATTGTCGTGCAGCCGGGTGAAAAGGTGCCACTTGACGGCGTGATTACGGTGGGCAGTTCGCAGCTGAACACGGTGGCGCTCACGGGTGAGAGCCTGCCACGTAACGTGCAGCCAGGTGACGCAGCACTGAGCGGCAGCGTGAACGCGGGCGGCCTGCTGCGCCTGCGCACGACAAAGGCCTTCGGCGAGTCCACGGCCAGCAAGATCCTCGCCCTCGTGGAAAATGCGAGCTCGCGCAAGTCACGGGCCGAGGCCTTTATCACGCGTTTTGCCCGCGTCTATACACCTATCGTTGTCTATGCAGCCGTGGCGCTCGCCGTGCTGCCGCCGCTCGTGCATCAGTTCGTGCTTGCGGCAGAGCCCGCGTGGGGCATCTGGGTGTACCGCGCGCTGACGTTCCTCGTCATCAGCTGCCCTTGCGCGCTCGTTATCAGCATTCCGCTTTCGTTCTTCGCCGGGCTCGGCGGTGCGAGCCGTCAGGGCGTGCTCATCAAGGGCTCGAACTATCTGGAGGCGCTGGCGCAGGTCGGTACGGTCGTCTTTGACAAGACAGGTACGCTGACGAAAGGCGTGTTCCAGGTCACGGCCCTGCACCCCGAGACTATCGACGAAGAGGAGCTGCTGCACCTCGCGGCGCACGTGGAGCGCTTTTCGACGCACCCCATTGCCGTTTCCCTGAAAGAGGCGTTCCGGCACGAGGACGACGGCTGCACAGTAGAGGACGTGCAGGAGGTCGCGGGACAGGGCGTGCGGGCGCAGGTCAACGGTCATGCTGTGGCCGTGGGCAACGCGAAGCTCATGCAGGCCGAGGGTGCCAAATGGCACGACTGCGAAAAAACGGGCACCATCGTGCACGTAGCTATGGATGGCACCTATATGGGACACATCGTCATCGCTGATGTTATCAAGGAACATGCGGCGGCCGCCATCACGGCGCTGCGCGCGCAGGGCGTGCGTCAGACGGTCATGCTCACGGGCGACAGTCGCAAGGTCGCTGAGGACGTGGCCGGTCAGCTGGGGCTGGACGCCTGCTATAGCGAGCTGCTGCCCGCGGACAAAGTCGCGCAGGTGGAGCAGCTGCTCAAAAAGCAGACTGGCGAGAGCCGCCTGGCCTTTGTTGGCGACGGTATCAACGACGCGCCCGTGCTCGCACGCGCCGACGTGGGCATCGCCATGGGCGCGCTGGGCTCGGACGCGGCCATCGAGGCGGCGGATGTCGTACTCATGGACGATGACCCCGCGAAAATCGCCGTGGCGCAGCGTATCGCGCGGCGCACCATGCGCATCGTGCATCAGAATATCGTCGGCTCCATCGGCGTCAAAGTGCTCGTACTGGCCCTGAGCGCTGTGGGTCTCGCCAACATGTGGGCGGCCATCTTTGCCGATGTCGGCGTCATGGTGATCGCCGTGCTCAACGCCATGCGCGCACTGAGCAGTGGTGGACGCTTGATAATAAAAAATAACGGCTACAAATAAATCATGACAGTGAAAAACGTTGCTGACCGCGCGTCGGCAACGTTTTTTACGTGATGGCGTTGTCTGCAAGTTGTCGGCATCGCCTTTTATGTGCGGTTGTTATTTCCGCAAGAGAATGGCGTCAAGCTGCTGGCCTTGCGTCGTCCAGGCGGACAGCGTGAGCGTGCGGGTATTGCAGCTCAGCGTGACGTAGCTCGGCACGTGGTCGTCGGGAGCGGCGCGCTTGTCGCGCGGGTCGGCTGGCACGTAGTAGTATTCGTCGCCGGCGCGGCCGCACATGATGTAGAGCGGACCCTCGGTGCCGGGTTTGAACTGCGTGAGGTGGCCGCGGTCGCGGTAGGCGTGCATGTGGCCCGTGAGTACGAGGTCGGCGCCAAGTGACTCTAAGAGCGGCATAAAGGTGCGGCCCGTGTCGCTGAAGCCACCGGTTGTGCCGTCGGGCTGCGGCTCGTCGTAGGCGAGGACGTCCTTGTGCATGAGGACAATCTGCCAGCGGCGCGGCTGGGCCTGCTGACGGGCAATCTGCTGCCGCAGCCAGCTGAGCTCCTCCGTGCGCAGGCCGGGACGGAGCGTGTCGAGCTCCAGCCACTGCGTGTTGAGCACGATAAAGTGGGCGGGACCATAGTCGAAGTCGTAATAGTAGCCATTAAAGTTTTTACTGCCGTTCGTGGGCAGGGTAAACCGCGAGAGATAGCCCTCGGGCAGATGGTTCGTCCACTCGAGGCCGTAGCACTCATGGTTGCCCATGACAGGTATAAAGGTCGTCTCGCTCGCGCGACTGTCCATGGCGCCGAACCAGCTCTGCCATTGCCAGTCGGCCGCGCCGTTGTCGACGAGGTCACCGAGGACAGTAAAACAGTCGGGCACGCCGTGCCGGTCAAACGCGGCGCGGAATGTCTGCGCCCAGGTCTCATAGCCATAGCCGCATTGTGAGTCGCAGAAGACGATAGCCTGAAAGTGCTCCTGTGGGATGTCGTGCCCGCCGCTGCCAATCACATGCAGCTGCGGTGCGGGCCCGGGACTGGCAGCCACACGTCCCAGCTGTCCGGGCAGCTGGGAGCCCAGGCCGAGTGCAAGCAACACGCGGCCGCAAATGCTGAGAAATTTACGCCGGGTATAATCCATCATGCAAGTGCGGGTGGCCGTCAACGGAGCAAACGTTGTTCGCTGTTCAACACTTAATCAGCGGTTCCCGCAGCACCTCCTTTTGTGTGCTTTGCCCCTAGTATAGCATAATGTGCGACCGTTTTCGCGTGAAAATACGACAAAACCGGTACCATAGTTTAAATTTATCATTTGATAAAATTTCCATACGTCAAAACATTGCATTTTTACGGCTAGTTTGCTATAATCTAGCCGTAATGAGTCAATACTGTATTCATTATATCGGCGGTGTGATATCAGCACAGCCGAGAGCGTTCCGGAGCCGCTCCTTCGGTGTGATAGGGGGCTGGTTTCATCTTTTGAGGAGGCTATTTTATCATGAAAGTAACAGTTGTTGGTGCAGGTAATGTTGGTGCTACCGTCGCGAACGTGCTGGCACAGAAGAAGTTCTGCAGCGAGGTTGTGCTCGTCGATATCAAGGATGGCGTGCCGCAGGGCAAGGCTATGGATATCATGCAGACGGCGCATATGCTGAACTTCAATACGCGTGTGGTCGGCGTGACGGCGCAGCCGGGCGATGAGAACGGCTATGCACCGACGGCTGGTTCCGAGGTCGTCGTCGTGACGTCCGGTATCCCCCGCAAGCCGGGTATGACGCGCGAGCAGCTCATCGGCACGAACGCGAAGATTGTCAAGAGCGTTGTCGATCAGGCCATGAAGTTCTCCCCGAATGCGTACTTCATCATCATCTCCAACCCGATGGATTCCATGACGTACCTGACGCTGAAGGACACGAAACTGCCCCGCAACCGCGTTATCGGCCAGGGCGGTATGCTCGACAGCAGCCGTTTCCGTTATTTCCTGGCTCAGGCTCTGACGAAGGCTGGCTATGCTGCCTCCGTGACGGATATCGATGGCATGGTCATCGGCGGTCACAACGACAAGACGATGGTGCCTCTCGTCAGCCTCGCTACGTGGCGTGGCGTGCCGGTCACGGACTTCCTCTCCAAGGAAGAGCTCGATGACGTCGTCGCACAGACGAAGGTTGGCGGCGCTACGCTGACGGGCCTGCTGGGCACCTCCGCCTGGATTGCTCCGGGTGCTGCTGCGGCTGCGCTCGTCGAGGCTATCGCTATGGACGAGAAGAAGCTCATCCCGTGCTGCGTCTCCCTCGAGGGCGAGTATGGCGAGAAAGACCTCTGCATCGGCGTGCCGGTCGTGCTCGGTGCCAAGGGCGTTGAGAAGGTCGTAGAGCTGAAGCTGGCTGGCGACGAGAAGACTCAGTTCGAGGCTTCCGTGCAGGCTGCCCGTGACACGAATGCTAAACTCGGCGAGGCGCTGAAATAATTGCAGCTGAGAGCTGAATAGAGTTTCATCACACCCTGTGGGGACACTATGTCTTCGCAGGGTGTTTTGCGTAGGCAGGATTTAGCAGGCTGAGTCGCGAATAGAACAAGGTGACGAGTCGAATGAGCGTAGAATGAGTGCGGGAAGAGGATAGGAATATGCGCAAAGGCATTTATGCGTTAGCCAATGAATACGGCTGGGCCAATCAGCAGCTGACGAAGAACTGCGGCCTCGTGCCGTATCTGTTTCAGGAAATGTACGGCTATCGGGCCGTTATCGTCGGTACGCGCCCGGATAGAGATTATCCCGGCCAGCAGTATATCCCCGGCGTTGAGCTGGACCCACTGCCGAACGGTCGTCCGGAGACGGCGTGCGCCTATATCACGCAGCACGCGGCTGACATGGATGTGCTGGTGCTGCATGGGCCGTTTCCTTTCTACGAGAAGCCGGTAGAGCTCTATCGGCAGTTGCGGCCGGACGGTAAAATTTATCTGGAGCTCGACCCCAACATCCATTCCATGGATAAACTGGAATGGGCTGAGCCCGCGTTCACGGCTTTCCTGCAGTCTTGTGACGTCATCGGCTCCAGTGGGCATAGCATGCAGTGCTATTTGTCGGCCAAGTGGCCCTGTGTGATTGATTATCTGCCCAACGGCTTTTACGACCTGACGGGGACTTATCGGCCTATGCAGGAGCAGGACTTCCAGCGCAAGGAGCCCATTATCTTGACCGTGGGTCGCATCGGCACGGGGCAAAAGAACAATGCCTGTCTCGTGCGGGCGTTCCTGCAGGTGTGCCAGCAGTTCCCCGAGTGGCGCTTGTTGATGGTAGGTCCGGTAGAATCGGCGTTTCAGGCGGAGATGGAGGAGCTCTGGGCCAGTGAACCAGGCCTGCGGGAGCGTATCTTGATGCCGGGGCCAATTCAGGACAAGGTGAGTCTGTGGCAGCTGTATCGCCGGGTACGTATTTTTGCCCTGACGTCCACGCTGGAGGGCGGCACGCCCAACGTCGTGGCGGAGGCGCTTATGCACGGCTGCTATACCGTGATGTCGGACTATGATGCGGCGGATGACGCGACGGATAATGGACGTTGCGGTCAAAAGTTTGCCTTGGCGGAGCCGGAGGCGCTGCCGGAGCTCCTGCGGAGTATTCTGGCGCAGCCGGACCTGCTGGCGGCTGGTGGCAGACGCGCCTATGCCTATGCGCAGGAAAATTTCGATTTCGTGAAGATTGTACAGCGGCTGCACTATCTGCTGGAGAAAGCGGGGCGTAACTGATGCGGGAAGATGATTTTCATTACTATGCCCACAACCTGCAGGGCGAGCAGGTGGAGCTGCTGCACACCTTGGACCTGTACAGCAATCACAGTGCCGTGCCTATACATATAGACTACTTTACCGCTAAGCCCCATGCGCAGGGCAGTCGCGGCCGGGAGACGGATTTTCCGTTGCAGCGCCTTACACAGCAGCTGCTGGCGCGCATGTCGGGCAGCGATGATGCCTACCGCATTTTTGCGCTGCTGCTCATGCGGCGCCTGCTGTATAAATATCAGCCACTGCCCGTCCTGTGGGCTGGCGGTGCGGCGCAGGTGTGGGAGCGGCTGCTCGGCAATATCCTGCGGGCTTTTCATCCCGCCAGTCAGGTGTACCGGCTGAACCCGGAGGAAAGTGCATTGGCGTCAGCCAGTACCGTCTGGCGCATGCCCTGGGCGCATTGCCTGCTGCCCCAGAAGGCATTTGAGCTGCTGGTCATCGATGCGTTGACTGCGGATGCTGCTGCGCCCGTGGATGAGCACTTGGCGCAACAGCTGTTGCTGGGGCTATGTCCCTATGGCGAGTGTATCGTGCTGGTGCCACAGGCGGCACAAACATGGCTGACATACGTGCAGCAGCTGCTGGGTGACGAGAGCGTGCAGGTCTACGTCAGCGCGTCTGGCAGCTGTGTCGGCCACGTGCAGCTGACGCCAGCGCGCAGGCAGCTGGTGGCCCAGGACACGCTGAAATTTGCTGTGGAACAGGCGCAGACGGCCTGCCAGCAGCTCGTGGCACAGGCGCAATCGCTGCTGGCGCAGCCGGACTGGGAGGCGGGGGCTGTGCTGCCACTGGCCGAGGCTGTGGAGCAGTATCTGCTCTGGCTCTTCCCCTATTTGCACAGCACGACGGTCAAGTACCATGCAAATGAATGGAAACGGCAGCTTATCGACTGCGAGCTCGGTTTTGGCACGCGCACGGCGGTGCAGGCAGCGTTCCAGCAATTTCTGGCCGATTTCCAGGCAGAATAGGTGAGGGAGCGCTGCCGCCATTAGCAACCTCTCTCTGGAATGAGCGCAAAAAAGCGGAAGCCCGTACAATAAGGCTTCCGCTTTTGGTATGCGTGCAGGTTACTTTTTCTTCGAGGCAAACAGGTAGACGAGAATGGTCAGTACGATGCCCAACGCGCCATAGAGTGCGCCTTTTTCCACAAAGGCGTAGACAGTGGCTGCCAGGCAGAACAGCACGGCCAGCAGCGTCATCTTGGCGTTCTCGCGGCGAAACGCGAACGTCTGGTAATCGACACCGGTAGCAGCCTGGAAACAGTCCTGACAGATTACTTCGTAGTCTCCTGCGTCTGTTTTATGTTTGAGGGCGGCCGTTTCTTCTACTGCGCGGCCGCAACGTTCACATTTCACCATATGTATTCCTCCTCATAGTTCCTTCGTCCTATTTTACTCCTATTTCGCCGAGATAGCCAGCCCCAATTTGTGCTGAACAGCAGAAAGAGAGTAGCTTGACACTGTGCACTAAAAACCGTAAAATAGTAGGGTATGGTTATAAACGATATATATTGATATCGACAACGGACATTTTCATATCAAATTTATCGAACACAACCGCAGATAATTTTTTGAAGGGAGGGTGAATATTATCGTTACCATCATTTTAGCGGTAATAGTCGCTGTCATCCTCGGTGCCGGGGCCGGCTACCTGCTGCGCAAGCGCGCGGCGGAGGCGCAGATCGGTTCGGCTGAGGAACAAGCGAAAAAAATTGTAGCTGACGCCGAAGAAAAAGGCGAGACGAAGAAAAAAGAAGCCTTGCTGGAAGCCAAGGAAGAAATCCACCGCCTGCGTGCGGACCTGGAGAAGGACACGAAAGAACGGCGCAACGAACTCTCGCGCCAGGAGCGCACGGTCGCCCAGAAAGAGGAGAAACTGGATCGCAAGCTGGAGTCCGTGGAGAAACGTGAGGAGAACCTCTCGCGTAAGGAGTCGCGCCTCGACAAGAGCCAGAAGGCCGTTGAGGCTCTGCACGAACAGCAGAAAGCGGAACTCGAGCGCATCTCCAGTCTCACGGCCGAGGAGGCACGCACGTTGCTCATGACCGAGGCTGAGGAAGAACTCAAGCACGAAAAGGCCATGAAAATCAAGGAGTATGAGCAGCAGACGAAGGATGAGGCCGACAAGAAGGCCCGCGAAATTCTCTCGCTCGCCATCCAGCGCTGCGCCGCGGACCATGTGGCTGAGACGACGGTTTCGGTCGTGGCTCTGCCGAGCGACGAAATGAAGGGCCGCATCATCGGCCGCGAAGGCCGCAACATCCGCACGCTCGAGACGTTGACGGGTATCGACCTCATCATCGACGATACGCCGGAGGCCGTCATCCTGTCGGGCTTCGACCCGGTGCGCCGTGAGACCGCGCGCATCGCGCTGGAGAAGCTCATCCAGGATGGCCGTATCCATCCTGCACGCATCGAGGAAATGGTCGAAAAGGCCAAGCGTGAGGTGGAGCAGCGCATCAAGGAGGCCGGTGAGCAGGCCACGTTCGAGACGGGCGTGCACGGCATCCATCCGGAGCTCATCAAGCTCCTGGGTCGTCTGCGCTACCGCACGAGCTACGGTCAGAACGTGCTCAATCACTCCATCGAGGTCTCGCACCTCGCGGGCGTCATGGCGTCGGAGCTCGGCTGTGATGTCATGCTCGCGAAGCGCGGCGGTCTGCTGCACGATATCGGCAAGGCTATCGATCATGAGGTCGAGGGCCCGCATGTGACCATCGGTGCCGACCTCGCACGCAAATTCCACGAGTCCAAAGAGGTCATCAACGCCATCGAGGCCCATCACGGCGACGTCGAACCGACGTCTGTCGAGGCCGTGCTCGTCGCGGCAGCCGATGCCGTATCGGCCGCCCGTCCGGGGGCGCGCCGCGAGAGCCTGGAGTCGTATCTCAAGCGGCTCAAGGACCTGGAGGGCATTGCCGAGTCGTTTGACGGCGTGGAGCGTTGCTATGCTATTCAGGCCGGTCGCGAAATCCGCGTCATGGTCGAGCCCAACAAGATTGACGATGCCGAGGCAGCCGCTTTGGCACACAACATTTCCAAGAAAATTGAGGAGCAGCTGGAGTATCCCGGCCAGATTAAATGCACGGTCATCCGTGAAACGCGTGTGGTCGATTACGCCAAATAAGCTGCAAGCTGTATAGCTAGCGGTCAGGGTGCAGGCATCAGCCTGTACCCTTTCGCATTATGAGCAGGAAGGCAGGTCTTATGGCGTTTAAATTTTTGCACCAGCTGCTGCAGCAGGCGCAGGCCCGGCGCAAGCCTCAGCCGCACGAAATCCAGATGCTCGGGGCGCTGCTTGTGCGTTATCCGGAGGTGGATACGGCCGAATATGAGCCAAAGTATGAGCAGCTGCGGGTGAATTTCATGGTGCGCGCTGAGCTCACGCAGACGGAGCTCGAGGGCTATGACGAGCTGCTGGCAGAGAGTTTCCGCAGCTATCGCCACCTGGCGGGGCAGGAGGCACTGCCGCATGTGGAGATTACGGCGGAAGTGCTGGAAAAGCTCACGAATGTGCATGTAACCTGGTTCATTCGCGAGTTGTCTGTGGAGGAACTGGACCTGTTGACGGATTTGGCCGCGCAGTATTTCGGCGACGCCTTGCTCGTCGACCAGCTTATGGATGCCAATCTCGAGGCGGACTTTATCGACCAGCAGGAGGAAATCTTTACCATGTTGCTGGCCGAGGCCCGTCAGCATCCACCGGCACAGGCGCTCGCGGGCTACCGCGATGGCGGTCATATCATCGTTTACAATCGCTGAAAGGATATTTATATGAGAGTAATGCTCACCGGCGACGTCGTTGGACGTCCTGGCCGCAAGGCCTTCCGCCAGTATACGCCGCAGCTGCGCCGGGAAAAACACATCGACGTCGTCATCGTCAACGGCGAGAACTGCGCGGCCGGTAAAGGATTTACGCGCGGGGCACTGGACGAGCTCTACAGCGGCGGGGCGGACATCGTGACCTCTGGCAATCACGTCTGGGACAAAAAGGACGTGCTCGAGTTCATTGACCAGGAGCCTTTTCTCATCCGTCCCGCCAACTACCCAGAGGGCGCACCGGGCAAAGGCTATTGCATTTACCCGTTCAAGGCCAAGAATATCGGCGTGATGAATTTGTCGGGCCGCTCTTTCATGCCCGCGCTGGACTGCCCGTTCCAAAAGGTAGAGGATCTGCTGCGGGCCATGAAGGACGAGTGCGATATCATTTTCCTCGATTTTCATGCGGAGACGACATCAGAGAAGCTGGCGATGGGCTGGTATCTTGACGGTCGTGTGAACGGCGTCGTGGGTACGCATACGCACGTGCAGACGGCGGATGCGCGCCTGCTGCCACAGGGGACGGCCTATATCACAGACCTCGGCATGACGGGACCGTACAATTCGGTACTGGGCGTGGAGACCAAAGCCATCCTCTACAAATTCACGACCGGCCTGCCCGTGCGTTTCGAGGTGGCCGACGGGCCGTGTGTCTACTCGGCCGTCATCGTGGATATCGACGACGCTACGAACCGCACGACGGGTATCGAACGCGTTTTCCTTACGGAAGAATAATCTATTGCTAACCTGCTGGGGCAGGAAAAGGCTTACTGATGCCGAATAACAGGTATAGTGAACCTTATGAGCCCGGTTGCAGTCCATGCAGCGGGCGATTACGCCGGTGCGCACAGCACGGGCAGATACAGGAGAGACGACATGTCTAGCGATTTGCATATGCACACCACCTATTCGGATGGGCGGCTGACGCCTGAGGAACTGGTGGACGCAGCGAAAGCCGCGGGACTGACCTATATGGCCATCACGGACCACGACACGGTGGAGGGCATCAGCCATCTCTATGAGATGGGCCGCTATCCGTGCAAGGCCATCCATATCATTCCTGGCATTGAGTTCAGTGCCCATCATCCGCTCCGCGAAATCCATATCCTGGGCTATAACATCGATATCTACTACGGCCCGCTCGTGGACAAGCTGAACGATGTCACGGAGGCGCGCTGGACGCGCTTCGCCGAGATGCTGGAGAAATTGCGCCAGCTCGGCTATAACATCAGCGAGGCCGAGGTATTGTCCGTCGCGGGCGGGAGCAAGGCTATCAGCCGCTCGCACGTCGGACGCGTCATGGTGAAAAAAGGCTATTTCCCCTCGGTGCGCGAGGCGTTCGACGCGCTGCTGGCCAAGGGCAAGCCTGCCTATGTGCCACATTACCGGCTCGAGGTCAGCGAAATTATCAGTCTCATCAAGGCGGCGGGTGGTACGCCCGTGCTCGCGCATCCGAAGCTCATCGGCGACGATGCGCTCGTGGAACAGATCTGTCAGAGCGGTATCGAGGGCCTGGAAGTCTTTTATCCGCGGCATGATGCGGACGATACGGCGCATTATCTGGACATGGCGGACCGCTATGGTCTGCTCGTGGCGGGCGGCTCGGACTTTCACGGCTTCCCTACACGCTACCCGCAGGAGGTAGGCGCCTTTACCATAGAGGATAAATGGGCCGAGAAATTTTATCGGCCCGTGCAGAAACTTTAAAGTAAAGGGAAAACACTGCGCTTAGCAGTTTACCCCTCATGCTGACAGCAACGTTGCTGCCTCCGCGGCAAAGGAGAGACAGAAATGGATGTTATCGCACTCGTTGGTCCCAGCGGTACGGGCAAGAGCCACCGCGCGCTCATCGTAGCGCACAAGCATCATGCGGATGCCATCATCGACGACGGCATCCTCATCAAAAATGGCAAAATCATTGCGGGCAAGTCGGCCAAGAAGGAAAAAAGCCGCATCATGGCCGTGCGCCGGGCCATCTTTATTCTGCCCGGCCATGCGGAGGAGGTTGCGGCGGCCATCCAGCGTGTGCAGCCGCATCGTATCCTCGTGCTGGGTACGTCTGAGAACATGGTGCAGAAAATCGCCAAAGCGCTGGGCCTGCCGCCCATTGCGCGCATCATCCATATCGAGGATATCGCGACGCAGGCCGAGATGGAAAAGGCGCGTTACTACCGCCTGAAACGCGGCCAGCACATCATACCGGTGCCGACCATCGAGCTCAAGCCACATTTTTCCGGCTATCTCATCGACCCGTTGCAGACCATTTTCAAACGCTCGCGCACGCGGCGCCGCCGCCTCGGCGAGAAATCCATTGTACGGCCCGTCTTCAGCTACTATGGCAAGCTCATCATTGATGACAGCTGTCTAAAGGCCATCGTGGATGATACCATGCGCAAAAGCCCGGCCGTCGAGAGCGTGCACAACCTCGTCGTGCGGCATATTATGGTGGGCGAGGAAGACCAGGGCCTGCGCATCACGGCCAGCGTCGTGCTCGGCTATGGCAACCATATCCCCACGTTGCTCAGCCAGTTGCAACGGCAGGTGCGCGAGGCGGTGGAGTATATGACCGGCATGATTGTGCACGAGGTCAGCATTACGGTCAAGACACTATATGTAAAGGGATGATTTTATGCAGGAAGTGCAGCCGCCCAAGAAACCCATGGCGTTTTACTACATTCTCGTATTGGCGGTTATCCTGCTGTTCAACGAAATGGCGCGGCCGTATTTCGACCAGGCGCAGATTGAGCAGGTGGACTACGGCACATTCATGAATATGACCGAGGCCCAGCAGATTGGGCAGGTGGAGATCAAGGACAATCAGATTATCTTCACGGGCAAGGAAGACGGCAAGAAATACAAGACAGGCGTCGTCAATGACCCGGAGCTCGTCGACCGTCTGCACAGTTCGGGCACGGAGTTCAGCCAGGATATCAAGGAGGAGACCTCGCCCATCGTGAGTTTCTTCCTCGCCTGGATTTTGCCACTCGTGATTTTCTTTGCTATCGGCCAGTATTTCAGCCGCAAGCTCATGGAGCGGGGCGGCGGCAATGGCATGCTGTTCGGCATGGGCGGCAATCAGGCCAAAATCTACGTGCCGTCCTCGGAGGGCATTCATTTCAAGGATGTGGCGGGCGAGGACGAGGCCAAGGAAAATCTCTCGGAAATCGTTGACTACCTGCATAACCCGAAAAAGTACTCGTCCATCGGCGCGCAGATGCCGAAAGGCGTGCTGCTCGTCGGCCCGCCTGGCACTGGTAAAACCATGCTTGCCAAAGCCGTCGCGGGTGAGGCGGACGTGCCGTTCTTCTCCATCGCGGGCTCGGAGTTCGTGGAGATGTTCGTGGGCATGGGCGCCTCCAAGGTGCGCGACCTCTTCAAGCAGGCCAAGGAAAAGGCGCCGTGTATCGTCTTCATCGACGAAATCGATGCTATCGGCCAGAAGCGCAACGGCGCGAACATGGGCAACGACGAGCGCGAGCAGACACTGAACCAGCTGCTCACGGAGATGGACGGCTTCGAGGGCAATAACGGCGTCATCATCCTTGCCGCGACGAACCGTCCTG